>CAMAZK010000144.1 GCA_945863205.1 Akkermansia muciniphila
GGCGGCGTCAATGGCGTCGGTCGTGCCATCAACGACGTGCGCAACAACTTCATCACCACCCCCTTCGGCCCCGCCAGCGGCCTGAATCTCTACGGCGCTGTTGGTGACAGCCTGGAAATCTTCGTCACCGCCCTGGAAACGAACAATAACTTCAAAATCCTCTCCCGGCCCTCGGTCTTTGCCCTGAACAACAAAAAGGCCGTCATCACCTCCGGCCGCCAGATCCCCGTCCCCTCCCAGCAGACTGTCTTTGCCAACAACAACGCCGCCCAGGGCAACACCACCACCACCATCGAGTACCGCGATGTCGTGCTGAAACTCGAGGTCGTTCCCCTCATCAACTCCGACGGCGAAGTCACCCTCACCATTGCCCAAGTCAACGACACCGTCGTCGGCACCCAGCTCGTGCAGCCCAATGAAGTGCCCATCATCGGCACCGAGCAACTCGTCACCACCGTCACCATCCCGGACCGCAACACCATCGTCCTCGGCGGCCTCATCTCCGAGGAAAAAACCCGCGACAAACAAGGGCTGCCCGTGCTGGGCCGCATCCCCGGCCTCGGCAAACTCTTCCGCACCGATACCGACAGCACCGTGCGCAAGGAACTCATCGTCTTCATCCAGCCCCAGGTCGTCTCCGACGACACCAGCGTGCGCTCCACCTCCTACACCGAAGACATCCGCACCTCCGTCGGCGCGGAGGCCGCCAATCGATTCCCGCAGACCGTCACCAAGCCCGCCCCGCCGGTCCCGGATTCCGATGTCAGCGAAAAGAAGACCTTGTTCCAACGCATGTTCAGTCGGGACAAGAAGCCGCAGTGATCATCCAATGCCGCCCCGGGCAGTCCCCAGCTTGACTCCGCCCTATCTTGAACGTTCACTCCCGACTTGAACGTCGCGCTTAAAACCTTCGATCTCGCCGATCCCTTCCGCATCGCCCACGGCACCTCCACCCAGCGGCAGGTGCTCAGAATCACCCAGGGCCATCACACCGTCGAGGCCCCCTTCGTCCCCTACTATGGCGACGATCCCGAGGCCACCGTCCGCCTGCTCGATCAGCCCGTCCTGCCGCAGACGCTGCCTCGCCCCGCCGCCCTCGCCCTGAACCTCCTGCGGCACGAGTTGCTTTGCCAGTCATCGGGTCAAAAGCTCGCCGAACACGCCCTCGCCGCGCTGTCAGACGCCCCCCGCCGCGCCTCCCCCTTTCGCGGCTGCCGTTCCCTGGGCATTCCCGATGACCTCGACGCCTTCGCCGCCAAAGTCACTGAGATCGCCCGCCAGTTCAGCGTCATCAAGCTCAAGCTCGGCTCCGGAGATCTCGGCCTCGACATCGCCACGGTCTCCGTCGCCCGCGCCGCCGCACCGGACGCCGACCTCATCCTCGACGTCAACGGCGGCTGGGACATGACGGAGGCCGCTCTCATGATCAATCACCTCGCGAACTACTCCCCAGCGCTCATTGAGCAGCCCATTCACCACCGCCACGGCCCCGACGTTTGGGAGGAGCTTCGTGCCAGCCTTCCCGGCGGCGGTCCGCCCATCTTCGCCGACGAAACCGTTCAAAACGAAGCCGACCTCGCCATCTTCGCCCCGCTCATCGACGGCGTGAACATCAAGCTCCTGAAGTGCGGCAGCTTTGACAGCGCCGTCTCCATGATCGCAGCCGCACGGCGTCACAATCTGCAGATCCTCCTCGGTTCCATGATCGAATCCAGCCTCGGCACCACCGCCGCCGCCCACCTCGCCCCCTGGGCCGACTGGATCGACCTCGACGGCCACCTCTACCTTGCCAACGACGACTACACCGGCATCACCTATGACGAGCACGGCTACCTCGTCATGCCTGACCGCCCCGGCATCGGCGCCATCCCCCTGTGAAAGCCGCAGGCATGCCGTGCTTTTTGACCAGCTTTTCGTCAGCAGCACTGTGTGTGCCGCGACCTGCCCGCAGCGATTCGATTTCAAACCGGCACTTGGCAAGTCCCGCGCCGACTTGCCAAGTGCCGGACCTTGCTGTTCATAGCCTGCGATGATCGAAACGCCGCCCCCCTTCGCCTGCAACGAGAGCATCGCCGCCCACCTCCGCCTTTTGCGGGACAGCCACCTGCGCGTGACCGGTCGGCCCTTGGGTGATCCGGGCTGGGCGGAACTCGACGGCGACGCCCTCTGCGCAGCGTTTTGGAACGCGGATGTCGTCATCGCCTCCCACGGCACGGAAGAAGACCCGGTACTGAACTATGGCAATCGCCAGGCACTGGAACTCTGGGAAGCCGACTGGCCCGCTTTCACGTCCATGCCTTCACGCCTGACTGCGGAGCCGATTCGTCGTGAAGAACGCGCAGAGATGCTCGCCCGCGTCACCACCGATGGCTTCATCGACGACTACGCAGGCATCCGCATCTCCACCAAGGGCACGCGATTCAAGATCCACCGCGCCATGGTGTGGACGCTGCGGGATGAAGTCGGCGTCCGTCGCGGGCAGGCGGTGGTTTTCTCCGATTGGTCGCCGCTTTGAACCGAATCTCCGCCAACACGCAGCGCTAGCATGTCGAAGACGACTCGCCTGTTTTCCCGCCCTGATTCGCGAGGTGATTGACATGGGGAATCCGCCGTCGATAGGCTTTCTCCTCCGATGTCCTCAGCCTCTACAGCCCCCGCCACCAAATCCGCCGCCCCTGCGGATCTGGAGATCAAAGACGCCCAGCTCATTTTCAATCATGTGTGGAAGCAGTTGGAGAAGGACTACGGACGGGAGAAACTGCGTTTCCCGAAAGAGCTGATCCTGCTCGGCGGTGCGCCGGGTGCGGGCAAAGGCACGAACACCGACTTCATCCGCGAAGTGCGCGGCATCACGGCGGAGCCGATCGTGGTGAGTGCGCTTCTCGACAGCCCGGAAGCCCGCGAGTTGAAAGCACGGGGAGGAATGGTGGGGGATCGCGAGGTGGTGGGCATCCTGATCCGCAAGCTGCTCGAACCGGAGCAGCAGAACGGTGCCATTCTTGACGGATTCCCGCGCACAAAGGTGCAGGTCGAGTGCCTCAAGATGCTCTTTGACGAAATGATCCGTCTGCGCCGTGACTTTTCCGAGACGCCCGACGCCGCGCATTTCAAGCAGCCGATCTTCCACATCATGGTGCTCTTCGTCGATGAGGCGGAAAGCATCGCACGCCAGCTCAAACGTGGCCGGGAGGTCCTGGCGCACAACGAAGAGGTACGGAGTTCCGGCCTCGGCGAGCTGTGGGAGGAACGCGCCACCGACTTTGATCCCGCGCTGGCGCGGAACCGCTACAAGGTCTTCAAAGAGAAGACCTACGACGCGCTCGTCTCGCTAAAGTCCATCTTCCACTACCACTTCATCAACGCCCAGGCCCCCCTGGAACTGGTGCAGGACAACATCATCCGCGAGCTGGAGTATCAAAGCTCCCTCGAACTCGATCCGCGCACTTTTGACCAGCTCCGCGACCTGCCGCTGGCCAGCGAAATCGTCCGCCATGCTCGTCAGGATCTCGTGCGTCGTCTGGACGCTTACAAGGTGGGAAAACCGGAGCTGATGCAGGCGGTGGTCGCCTTCATCCAGGACAAGATGATGCCCATTGTCGTGCGTCATGCCATCTCCGGCCGCGCGGACATCAACACCGAGGACCAGCTCTTCCACGATCCCGAAGCTCTGGCGATGCTGATCGACATCTTTTCCGAACGCGGCTTCCACGCCACGGCGGACCTGCACATCATCGAGATTCCCCAGCGCTTCGACCTCCAGTCCGGCGAGATTCACTGCCGTAAGAAGAAGGTCTTCCGCTTTCGAATCATCTTCAAGGGCTCGGAGATCCGGCGCGGCTGAGGATCGAGGAGAGGCGCTTTCGAGTGCCTTGAGCAAAGCCGGGACTTGGCAAGTCCTGCTCCTTGATTCTTGCCACATGCGTTCCCGCACCTTAGGATCACCCATCATGGTCGCCCTAGCCTCCAAATCCGTGAAAACCGCCCGGCGCAATGCTTCGTCGAGATCCCGGCAGACTGGAGTCGTGCAGCAGGAGTCGCGTCCACTCCCTCCGCCGCAGCCCTTTCGCTTCACGGTGAAGGATTACTACCGCCTCGGCGAGATCGGTATCCTCAAAGAGGACGACCGCGTGGAGCTCATCCAAGGAGAAATCATCATGATGCCGCCCATCGACCCAGGACACGCCGAAAGCACGGACAACAGCCAACAATGCATTCAGAGGATGCTCGGACCGAATTTTCGTGTCCGCTGCCAGCATCCCGTGCGTTTGGACAATAACAACGAGCCGATACCAGACCTAGCCATCGTCCGCCAGAGGTCCTACAAGGAAAGTCATCCGGGTCCGGCAGACACAGTCCTCATCATCGAGGTGTCCAACAGCTCTCTCAGGGACGACCTCAGTCGCAAAAAGCTCATGTATGCCGCTGCCGGCATTCCTGAATACTGGGTGGTCGATCTGAATGCACGGGTGCTTCATGTCTTCGCCCGCCCCAAGAGCGGTGACTACCTCGACCACCGCATTCATGAGGAAAAGGAAACGGTCCAAAGCATCACCTTGAAGTCGCTGAAGCTCAAAGTGACGGAGTTGCTGCCGTGAGTTGGAGCCAGGAAGAAGCAGTCGCTAAGTCCGTCTTCCCACACCGGGACTTGGCAAGTCCCGCTCCTTGAACGAGCACATCGCGTGATGCCCCCTTCCCGTCTCGATTTCCAACTTCAAGCCCGTGCCAGCGGCTCGCGGGCGCGTGCGGCGACGTTTCGGACGCTGCATGGCGTCATTCAGACGCCGCTCTTCATGCCGGTGGGCACGCAGGCGACGGTGAAGGCGCAGACGCCGGAGTCGCTGGCCGCTTCGGGATCGCAGATCCTCTTGGCGAACACCTACCACCTGCTGCTGCGGCCCGGACCGGAGGTGTTTGAGAAGCTGGGCGGCATCCATCGCTTCATGAAATGGCCGGGATCGGTGCTCACGGACTCGGGAGGCTACCAGATCTTTTCGCTGCCGCATTCGCGGTCGATGACGGAGAAGGGCGCGGTGTTTCAGAGCTACGTGGACAATCGCCGCATCCTGCTGAGCCCGGAGTTGAGCATTCAAACCCAACGCAGCATCGGCAGCGATATCATGATGGTGCTCGACCAGTGCATCCCGAGTACAGCCGACGAAAAGGCCGCCCGCAAGGCCCTGCAGGTCACGCAGCGCTGGGCGGCGAGGAGCCTCGCCGCACGGGAGGACTCTCCGCAGTCGCTCTTCGCCATCGTGCAGGGGGCCCTGTATCCGCATTTGAGAAAAGAGAGCGCCGAGGGACTCGTCGGGATGCCGTTTGATGGCTTCGCGATCGGCGGACTGGCCGTCGGCGAGGAAAAGCACCAGCGCGAAGATGTTTGCGAGCTCACTGCCGCGCTGCTGCCGGAGGACCGGCCGCGCTACCTCATGGGCGTCGGCACGCCAGTGGATCTGCTGGAGGCCGTGCATCGCGGCGTGGACATGTTTGACTGCATCATCCCGACGCAGGTCGCGAAACGCGGCACCGCCTTCACTTCGCGAGGCATCGTCGAGTTGCGGCGGTCGGTTTACAAATTCGCCGACGAGCCGCTGGATGCCGCCTGCTCCTGTCCCGTGTGTCGCACCCACTCACGCGCCTACCTGCATCATCTCACCAAGACGCAGGAAACGCTCGGCTGGACGCTCGTCGGCCAGCACAACATTCACTTCTACCACCAGATGATGTGCGAGCTGCGGCAGAGCATTCTCGAGGACCGCTTCCTGCCTCTGTATCACGAAAAGCGGGCCATGCTGGCCGAGGAAGACCTTGATCATCCCGTCACACCGCCCAAACGAGGAAACACGACCACCGTCGTCGAAATCGGCCGCTACGAACTTCACGGTTCCTCCATTCGCCACCTCGACAGCGAGACGGTGCTGCCCGCCGAGATCCGTGCAGACATCCCGCAGTTGATGAGCCTGCTCAGCGATGACTCTGACCAGCCTCTCATCGTTTGGGACATGGGACTGGGTACCGGAGCCGCCGCACTCTCCGCCATCCTTTCCTACGAAGCCGCAGCTCAAAGGCGGCCGGTGCGACCGATGCACATCGTGAGCTTCTCCAGCGACCGCGACGCGCTCAAACTCGCCCTCAGCCACAAGAAAATCTTCCCCTGGCTCCGCCACGGAGCTGCGGACACCCTTTTGCATCGCGGCGCATGGAAGTCCCGCTTCTGCAAAGGCTTGAGCTGGTCCCTGGCGGGTGCGGAGGAGCCTACCACCCCCGACTTGATCCTGCACACGCCGATTCTGGGCATGGATTCCGACATCAGCAGGCACGCATGCCCGGTGATTGACCTGCTTGCGCCATCGCCGGGCAACCGCTAGTCATGCGGCCCTCATGTCCACCATTGTAGTCACTCAGAAAAACGGCGTCGCCTGCATCGGTGCCGACACGCTCAGTTGTCTCGGCTCCCTGCGCCAAAAAGCGCAGCATGTCGTCAACAAGACCAAGATCACCAAAATCGGCGACACATTCATCGGCCTGACCGGCACGTCGGCCAGCCTGGTGGTCATGAACAGCTACTTCGCCAATCCCGAGCGCCCGCGCGATTTCTCCTCCTGCGAGGCCATTTTCGAGACTTTCCGTCATGCGCACCACTGGTTGAAGGCCGAGTACTTCATGGCAGCCATGCCGGACAAGGGCGAGGAGTACGAAACGACCCAGTTCTACGGCCTGGCCGCGAACGAGCACGGCATCTTCGCCATCTACTCGTATCGCTCCGCCCAGCAGTTCCACAAGTTCTGGGCCGCAGGCTCAGGACGGGACTACGCCCTGGGAGCCATGCAGGCGGCGTATGACAGGGGCAAGACGGCGGAAGAGGTCGCCCGCGCCGGACTGGAAGCCGCTGCCGAATTCGACAGCGCCACCAGCGCGCCTTTTGAGATCCACAACGTCCCGCTGCTGTCCGCCAAGAAACCGAAGGCCTCGCGCAAAAAGTAGCCCCTTGAACCTTTCATCCCCACCCAGCCATGAAGAGACTCATCCTCATCCTCGCAGCGACCACCGCCGTTTTCGCTGACGGCCCGAAGGACAACGAAGCGGACACCGTGCGTCCCATTCCGCCTCCCGGCGTCGAGGTGCCCGAGGCGGATCGCGCCCGGCTCACCGAGGGCCTGGAGAAGCTCCGCTCAGCCATCGACGACGCCGCGAAGGCGCAGGCCAAGAACCCGAAACTCGCGGATCTGCTGCCCGACATCGAGATTCATCACAAGGCCGTCGATTGGGCGCTGCGCTACAACGAAGTCCACAAACTCGGTGAACTCAAAGGTGCCGATGAAATCATCGCCGAAGGCCTGCAACGCGCCGAGGCCTTCAAAAACGGCCAGACGCCATGGACGAAACAGACGGGCCTTGTCGTGCGCGGCTACCGCTCAAAGATCGACGGCTCCGTGCAGCCTTACGGCTTGGTGATTCCGGAAAGCTACGTCGGCGCGTCAGCGCGTCTGGACATCTGGTGCCACGGGCGCGGTGAGACCCTGAGCGAACTCGCTTTCATGGACCAGCGCCGCAAGCAGCAGGGGCAGATATCCCCGAAAGGCGCGATCGTCCTGCATCCCTACGGGCGCTACTCCTGTGCGAACAAGTTTGCCGGGGAAATCGACCTGCTGGAGGCCATCGACCATGCCGGCAAGTTCTACACCATCGACGAGGATCGCATCATTGTGCGCGGCTTCAGCATGGGCGGCGCGGCAGCGTGGCAGTTCGCCGTGAACTACGCGGACAAATGGTGCGCGGCCAATCCAGGTGCGGGCTTCTCCGAGACGCCCGAATTCCTCTCCATTTTTCAAGGTGAAGACGTCAGCAGCGCCCCATGGTATCAGAAGAAGCTCTGGCACTGGTACAACGCCACGGACAACGCCCTGAACCTCGAAAACTGCCCCACGGTGGCCTACAGCGGAGAGCTCGACAAACAGAAGCAGGCCGCCGATGTCATGGAGCGCACGCTGCGCGGAGAGAACGTGGACATGCTGCACATCATTGGCCCGCAGACCGCGCACAAGATTCATCCCGACTCCCTCGTGGAGATCGAGCAGCGGCTGGCCAGCATCGCCGCCATCGGGCGCCGCCGCGCGCCGAACGAGGTGCACCTGTCCTGCTGGTTCCTGCGCTACAACCGCATGCACTGGGTCACCATCGACGCCCTGCAGGAGCACTGGGCCCGCGCCCGCATCCACGCCCGCATCACCGGCCAGTCCGAAGTGACCGTGAAGCTCCAAAACATCACCGCCTTCACCCTGGACATGCCCAGCGGCCACAGCCCGCTCTCGCTGCTCTACAAGCCCACCGTGCTCATCGACGGGCAGTCGTTGGAGGTCACCCGTCCGAAGCTCGACCGCTCCTGGCGCGTGCGTTTCCAGCTCAAAAATAGCAAGTGGGTGCAGATGCTCGAATTCGAAGAATCCGAAGGCCTCGTCAAAAAACACGGCCTGCAGGGCCCCATCGACGACGCCTTCATGGACAGCTTCCTCTTTGTGAAGCCCTCACAGGCCGGCTGGAACGAAAAAGTGGACGCATGGTCAAAGGCTGAACTGGAGCGAGCCCAGTTCGAATGGCGCCGCCAGTTCCGCGGCGACGCCCCTGTGAAGGACGACAGCGCCGTCAGTGACGCCGACATCGCGGCGAGCAATCTCGTCCTCTGGGGGGATCCGCAGAGCAACGCCATCCTCGCCAAGATCGCCGACAAGCTGCCGATCCAGTGGTCGAAGGACAAACTCGTCGCCAACGGCAAGACCTACGACGCCGCCACGAATGCCCCGATCCTCATCTACCCGAACCCGCTCAATCCGGAGAAGTATGTCGTCATCAACAGCAGCTTCACCTACCGCGAATACGATTACCTGAACAACGCCCGTCAGGTGGCGAAGCTGCCAGACTGGGCCGTCGTCGATCTCACCCAGCCGAAGACCACGCGGGCGCCCGGAGGCATCAAGGACGCTGGATTCTTTGGGGAAGCGTGGGAGTGGAAGCCCTCACCCGACCAGAAGTAAGCCATGCGCCGCCTTATTCCGCTTCTCGCCGCTCTGGTCCTCCCCCAGTGCGCCAGCTCGCAAGCCCCGGAAGTCGAAACCGCTTTCACGAACAGCCTGGGGATGCCCTTTGTCAAAGTCGCGGGCATCGACGCGCTGGTGTGCCGCTTCGAGACGCGGGTGAAGGACTACCGGCCCTTCGCGGAGGCCACGAAGGTCGAGTGGCCGAAGCCCTTGTTCCTGCAAGGTGACGACCACCCCGCAGTGAACGTCAGTTGGAAGGAAGCGGTCGAGTTCTGCGAATGGCTCGGCAAAAAGGAGGGCCGAATCTACCGCCTGCTCACGGACACGGAATGGAGCCTGCTCGTCGGCCTCAATGAAAAGCCGGAGGTGGCTCCCAATCTGCAACCTCCAAGCACCGGCCACTTCCATTGGGGCACGCGCCCGGTGGCCAAGGACGTGGGCAATTTCTGCGACGAAGCCTTCGCTCGCAAGTATCGCAACAGCTACGACGGCCCTTGGCTGAAGATCAATGACGGCCACGCCACCACCGCGCCGGTGGGCAGCTATCCGGCGGATGCCAACGGACTCCACGACCTTTCCGGCAACGTTTGGGAGTGGGTGGACGGCTGGTACGATCCGCCCAAGAACACGCTGCGCATCGTCCGCGGCGGCGCCTTCCGCACAGCCGGCGACAAGCGTCTGATGGCCTCCTTTCGCGGTCCCGACCCCTACAACGTCCACCTGGACAGCGTGGGCTTCAGGATTGTCTGCGAGAAGGAGTGAGGAACCAAAGTTGCCCTGTTCCTGCGGAACAGGGCGCCTTGTTGCGCAGCAACAAGGCGACTTTCTCACGCCATCAGCGGCGGCTGCATTTCGAAGGGCGGAATCCGCGTGCACACACGACGACCGTCCTGCGTGGTACCAAAGAACGAACCGGTGGCAGTGCTGTCGGATTTGATGACGTGGTAGGAATTGTAGCTGAAGGCCTCCCCAGGGGAGAGATTCGGGAACTGCCCCACCACGCCGTCACCTTCGACCACCATGGTGTCTCCATCCGTGTCACGGACGATCCATTTCCGGCCAAAGATGCGCACCGTCTCCTCGGAGTCGTTGTGGATGGACAGGTGATAGACAAAGGGATGCGGCCGGTCCGGTGGAGCGGGCCTCGTGGGGTCGTAGGCGATGCTGTCCACCGTGACGGTCAGGCCTGAAATGGGCTCGAATTGCATGGCGGAGTCTAATTCATGGCCGTTCTCTCACAAGCAGGGTTTGCAAAAAGCAGGCCGGCTCCTACCATCGTCCCCGCTCCGATCATGCGCTCCCCTCCCGTCGTTCTCACCATCGCAGGCTCCGATTCCTCCTGCGGAGCCGGCGTGCAGGCGGACCTGAAGGCGATTTCCGCCATGGGCGGCTTCGGCCTGAATGCGCTGACGAGCGTCGTCTCGGAGACTCCAGGCATCGTTTCGCAGGTCCGGCTCATGGATGCGGATTTCATCGCGGATCAGATGCGGGTGCTGTTTGATGGTTTCCCGATCGCTGCGGCCAAAACTGGAATGCTGGGCGGCAAGGAGCAGGTGCTGGCGGTGACGCAGACCTGGCGGCAGCGCGGCCACGGCCGCATCCCGCTGGTCGTGGATCCCGTCATGGTCGCCACCAGCGGCGGGCGCCTGCTGGCAGACGAGGCCGTACGCACGCTGATCGAAGAACTGCTGCCGCTGGCGACCCTGATCACACCGAACATGGACGAGGCACGCGTGCTCTGGGATCGCGAGGTCGCCACGCTTGAGGACATGGCCGCCTGCGCACGGGAGCTAAGCGCGAGATTTGGCACCTCGGTCCTGGTCAAAGGCGGGCACCTCAGCGGAGAGGCCGCCGACGTTCTCTGCCACGAAGGCACCCTCTCATGGCACACGGCTCCGCGCACGGCAGGCGTCCACACCCACGGCACCGGTTGCACTTTCTCCGCAGCCATCGCCACCTGCCTCGCGCGCGGTTTGACCGTGCCGGAAGCCGTCGCGGAGGCCAAGCCCTTCGTCAGCCGCGCCATCGCCCAGCATTTCACCTGGCAGAGCGCTGAAGCGGGCGTCGTGCATGCTCTGAACCACCTCCAGCAGACACGCGCATGAAACGACTCGCCATCCTCCTGGCCTTGAGCGCCGCCGGAGTCGCCGCCGAACAGGAAGCCGCCGACATCAGCCAGGCTGGCATCCAGAGCGCCTTCCGCATCCTGCAAAAGG
>CAMAZK010000145.1 GCA_945863205.1 Akkermansia muciniphila
CAGCCAGCTTTCCTCAAAATCGGTCGTTGGATAAAAAAAGGCCTCGTCCGGCCATTCGAGTCGCTCGAACTGGTCCGCACGCGCCTCGAAGCTGGCCAGGGCGTCTTCAAAGTAGGGCTGGTCGTCGGTCTTCAGGAGAAATTCGCCGCCCGGTGCCAGGATGCGGGTCAGGCCGTCGAGAAACTCGCTCTGGTTTACGAGTCGCCGTGCGGTGTGCTTCTTTTTCGGCCACGGATCGGGGCAGAGCAGGTGCAGCCGACTCACGCGGGCCTTCGGGAGCAGCCAGGCCACGGTGTAGGCGCTTTCCAGCCGCATGATGGCCGCGTTGGCGAGTTTTTGCCGCTCGATCTTGCGGGCGGTCTTGCGCACGCGTCCAAGCATCCGCTCCACTCCGAGGAAATCACGCTCTGGATGGTGCGCTGCCATGCCGGTGAGGAAGGTGCCGTCCCCGCAGCCGAGGTCGATCTCCAGCGGGCGCGTGAGGTCGGGGAAGATGCCGTCAGGCGCGAGTTCGCGGAAGTGATCAGGAGGGACGAAGAGGGCGGACATTCGAGATATGGAGTGGCGACGAATCGCCGGGATGCCACGATTTTGTTTCGCGGACCGCCGCGGTCGGGTGCGCACGACGCTTGAGCGGGTTGACGGGCTGTTTATAATGAAGGTGTTCCCGATTCACCACCACCATGCCGATCTACGAGTACTACTGCCCCGACAACAACAAGCTGTACACCTTTCTGGCCCGATCGCTGGCCTACCGCGACAAGGTGCCCTTCTGCCCTGATGACGAGAGCCTGAGGATGGAGCGGCGCGTTTCAAGATTCGCGGTGATCGGACGGGCGAAGGAGGAGTCGGAGGACGATCCCTTTGCGGGCATTGATGAGGCTAAAATGGAGAGCTTCATGGCGGACATGGAGCGTGACATGGGGGGCATGGACGAAGAAAATCCCGACCCTCGCCAGATCGGCCGTTTCATGCGTAAAATGACCGACATGATGGGTGACAAGACGCCGCCCGAACTCCGTGAAATGGTGCGCAGGCTCGAATCCGGCGAGGATCCAGAGAAGCTGGAGTCGGAATTCGGCGGCATGGACGAGGGGGGCGAGGGCGATGCGCTTTTCACCCAGATGATCAAGCGCGCCAAGGCCACGCGAAAGCAGCCCGTCCGTGACCCAAAGCTCTACGAGATGCGCGACTACGTGAAGGAGTGATCCGGGCGGCCGGGTCCGCAGTTGCGTGGTCTTGTGTCTGGCTGCCTCCGGGGCAGGCGCTCAAGGCCGCTGCCGACGGTCGCTGCTCACCGGCCGACGGATACCGCTCCCATCGCGGGGACCATGATTTCGTCATTCGGCTTCAAAGGGGTGCCTGGGCTGAGGCGGTTGATTTCGCGGATGCGATCTGGTGTGGTGCTGAACTGAGTGGCGATGCTCTCGATCGTGTCCGTGCGGTCCACGCGGTAGGCCAGGATGCCGCGGTGGGAGTCGAAGGTGGAGGGGGGGGGCGAGGACTGCGGCTGCGGTGTGGATGGTGGCATGGCCGCCGGCGCGGGCGCAGGAGCGGGGGCCGGTGTGAGGCTGGCAGCGGCGGGCGGGGGTTGGAGGCTTTCCATCCCGAAACCGGGCAGCGGAGTGGTGTCGGATGACGATGCCGGCGGCGTTGGGGCCGGGGCGGAAGTGCCGGGAATCTTCAGCCGCTGGCCGACGATGATCTTGTTCGGATCCTTGATGCGGTTGGCGCTGGCCAGGGTGGCTGTCGTCATCCGGTGGCGGATGGCGATAGCCTTCAAGCTGTCCCCTTTTTTCACGGTGTAGTAAGAGGAGGGGGCGCTCGTCGCAGATGGTGAGCCGCCTGGAGTCGAAGGCTTGTAGCTGGCGGGCGTGGTCGGGGCGCTGATGCGGTTGGGGGAGGGGATGAGGAGCGTCTGACCGACGAGGACCTCCTCTTCCGTCATGCGGTTGATCTGCTGAATTTCACCGACGCTGACGCGGTGCGTGGACGCGATCCGCCAGAGCGTGTCACCGGGGCGGGCGACGTAGGTGGTGTGGGCTGCCAGGTCCGTGCCGCCGTTGTAGGTGCTGCCGGAGCCATTGGTGCCGCGCCGGAGGCTGCTCACGTCACGCTCGAGTTCACCCAGGCGGAGGTTTTGCACCTTGTCGCTTTCCTGCAGTTTCGCCACCTTGCTGCTGATGTCTCCCGTGGGGCCATAGACCTTGGCGGACGGTGGCGGCGGTGGACCCGCACTGGATTTTTTTGAAGAGGTGGCAGTCTTGGTGCTGGTTGGCTTGGCCGCAGGCTTCGCCGTGGTCTTGGAAGGCGTCCGGGGCGGGGGAACCGTGCCGTAACCCGGGGGCGGCGGGTAGGCGGCGGGATTGTAAATCGGGGCTTGGATGGCGGCGGCGGACTGACGAGCACTGCTGCCGGAGGCTGGGTAGCCGGGCGGCGGCGGTGCCGTGAAGGTGTTGGAAACCTGGGCAGAAAGCGGGAATGCGGCACCCCAAAGGGCAAGGATGCACTTCAGCACACGGGGAGCAGTGAGCGGCGTTTTCATATGGCTATTGTAGAAATTTAACTTGTTAATTCAATCAAATATTTTATAGAACCGAATATAATTTTGAAATTTCGCCATTTCATCGGTCTCTCCCTCCAGACCATCGTCGCCTTCACGTCGCTGGCCGGCAGCGCTGCCTCGCTGGTCTGGCTGGAACGGCAAAACGCCTCGATCCCCGTCCCGTCCGCGCCCCGCTGGGCGGATGAAGCGCCCCTCGTCATCGTGGATGCCGGGCACGGAGGGCACGATGGCGGCGCGGTGGCGAATGACATCATTGAAAAAAATCTCGCGCTCGATCTCGCCCGCCGCGTGAAGCGCGAACTCCTCTCCGCCGGCCTGCGGGTGATCTCCACGCGCGATACGGACGTCTTCCTGCCGCTGGAGGACCGGGCCGCCTTTGCCGCCAGGCATCAGGCCGCGGCCTTCGTCAGCGTCCATCTCAACACCGACGGCTCCGGCAGTGATGCCGAGGGCATCGAGACTTACTTCGCGGATGACAGACCGCTCTCCTCCCGCCAGTGGACCTCCGCATCGGGCGCCAAGCGTGGCGATTCGGCCGATTTCGCCGCTGCAGTGCAGCGCATGGTGTGCAAGACGACGAATGCCTGCGACCGCGGCACGAAGGCCCGCAGCTACGCCGTCGTGGCGCAGGCATCGTGTCCGGCAGTGCTGGTGGAGTGCGGATTCATCACCAGCACAAACGAGTCCGCTAGGATCAAAAGCGAGTCCTATCGGGATCAGGTCGCGTCTGGAATCGCACGGGGGGTGGCGCTGTTTCTACAGGCCCAGCCCGGGCGGGCCCCGCTCATCGCCACGGCGGTGAAGTGAAAATCAGCGGGACAAACCGCAGCTTCCCGGCGTAAATCAACGCGTCTTGCCCGCCTCTCCCGACAGCACCGTTTCGCCCGCCCGCCGCACCCTTTACGCGCTCCTGCTGCTCGTGGTCGCCTCGGCGGCCTTTTACGCCTTGTTTTCCAGCGTCGCCTATTCTTGGAATTGGGACGGTGTTTGGCGCTACCGGCAGCAGTTCGGCTACGGATGGCTGACGACCATGGGGCTTTCCCTCGTCGCCATGATCGTCAGCGTCGCTCTCGGGTTTCTCCTGATGCTCGGTCGCCGCTCGCACTGGGCGCCGGTGCGCATGTTTTGTGGCGGCGTGGTCGAACTGGTGCGCGGCTCGCCGCTGCTTGTGCAGTTGCTCATCGGCCACTACATCATCGCGAACGCTCTGCGCATCGATCAGCCTATCTTTACCGGCATCATCCTGCTCGGCTGCTTTGAAGGCGCCTACCTCGCCGAAATCTTCCGCGGCGCGGTCGAAAGCATCAGCGCCTCGCAGTTGGAGGCCGCGCGGGCGGTCGGCTTCGACAAGGTGCAGACCTACCGCTTTGTCATCATCCCGCAGGCTCTCCGCCGCGCCCTGCCCGGCACCACGGGGCAGCTCGTCTCGCTGATTAAGGACTCCTCGCTGCTCTCCGTCATCGGCATCGAGGAACTGGTGCAGAAGGTGAAAATCATGAATGCCGCCACCTACAAGCCGCTGGAGGGCTTTCTCCCGCTCGCCTTGGCCTACCTGGTGGTCACCTTGCCGCTGTCGCATCTCGCACGTCGTCTCGAAGGGAGGTTCGCGTATGAAACTTGAAACGCAGGCCGTGACCAAGCGCTACGGCGCGCACGCCGCGCTCGACGGTGCGTCGTTTTCAACTGGTGATGAAGCCCGCGTCATCGCGCTGCTCGGGCCCTCCGGCGGCGGAAAGTCCACACTGCTCCGCGTGCTCGGCAGCCTGCTGGTGCCGGACGCAGGCAGCATCAGCATCGACGGGCGCACGCTGCCCCATGACGAAGCCGGCGCATTGATAGAGCGCCGCGCCAACGGCTTCGTCTTCCAAGGCTACAACCTCTTTCCCCACCTCACTGCACTCCAAAACATCGCGCTCCCGCTGCGTGAGGTGCACGGCATGCCTGAATCGCAGGCGGTCCGGCGGGCGATGGAGCTGCTGCATCGCCTCGGCCTCGAAGGCCACGAAAACAAACGGCCCAGCCAGCTCTCCGGCGGCCAGCAGCAGCGTGCCGCCATCGCCCGCGCCCTCGCGCCGAAGCCGCGGCTCCTGCTCCTCGACGAACCCACCTCCGCCCTCGATCCCGTCATGACCGGCGAGGTCCTCGACGTCATCCGCGAACTCGCCGAGGCGGGGCAAAGCATCATCCTAGCTACTCACGAGATCAGCTTCGCCCGGAAGGTCGCCGACTGGGTCGTCTTCCTCGCTGCAGGAAAGGTCGAAGAGTCCTCATCTGCCGCCGACTTTTTCACCCAGCCCCAAACCAAACTCGCCCAGGCGTATTTGGCGGGGCTGTCGAAGTATCGGTGAGCCTTGCTTCGCAAAGCCGGCGATGATTGCGGATCACTTGAAGCTTGAGCCGGCCCCGTCTGTTTTACGCTTCTTCTTCGGCGACCACCCGATCATGTCGAAGATTTCGAGATACCAAGCGAGTTTCATCACGGCTGCGTAAGCGATGATTCCTGCCAACAGGCCCGCCTGCCAGCCGCTGGCAAGAGTGACGAGGAATCCGACGACCACGGCCAGGGCCGCGGCAATCACTTGAGTGAGGAGAAGCCACGCGAGAGCCAGAAGACCAAGCGCCGCGATGGCGCTCAGTGTTTCTCGAAGGCTTTTGATCCAGCGTGGCATGATGCGCAGCGTGTCAGAAAAGCCTTCGATTGGCAATCGAAGCTACTTCGCAAACATTGCGTGCTCCTTGTTTCCGCCGCTGAGGACGTAGGCGAGGAGGTCGAGGATTTCGTCTTTTTTGAGCATCATCAGGAGCATCGGGGGCATGGGGGAGACCTTGCTGAGTTCGATGCTCTTCACTTCTTTGCGATCGACGTTCACGCGTTGATTCGGGTCGGTGAGGTCGGTGTTGAGGGTGACGCCGTCGCCGCTGAGATTCACCACGACGCCGCTCATGATCGTACCGTCGTTTTTGGTGACGACGATGGGGGCGAACTGCTCGTTGATCTCTTTGCTGGGGTTGATGATTTGATCGAGGAGGTCGTGCGGGCTGTAGCGACCGCCAGCGCCGGTGAGGTCGGGGCCGGTCATGCCGCCGGCGTTGCCAAAGCGGTGGCAGGTGTAGCAGGCGGCGGCGCTGAACATCTTCCGACCGTTGTCAAAGTTTCGGCCTTTCATGCCGTCCTTCGCGGCAGCGCTGAGCTCATCGAGCGTCCACATGGTCGGTGTGCGGCCGACGAACATCGCGCCGACGTTTTCGATGGCGGATTTGCGCTCGGGTTTCTTCGCGATGAGTTCGGCGAACTGCGTTTTCTCGGCGTCGGTGAAGGTGCTGAGGCTGTCGTTGCGGATGAACTCAATAAACTTGTCGAAGCTGGAGCCGCCTTTGTAGTTCGCGGCCTTCAGGAACCATTCGAGCTGCTGCGTGCGCAGTTCGGGCGTCCAGCCGGCTTTGAGGAAGCGCAGGCTGCGGGCGTATTCCATCTGCGGCTCCTGGCTTTCGGCGGCGGCGATGAGGGCCATGCCTTTCGCGGCGGCGCTGGGTGCCTGGAGGTAGGCGAGCGTTTCGGTGAGCAGCCAGTTGAGCTCAAAGTTGTCGGCAGGATAAGCGGGATCGAGTTTCGCGATGATCGCGGCGACGGTGGCGTCGTCGGGATTGCTAAAGCGGTGCAACACGATCTCGATGAGGCGCACGTAGCCGAGGCGTTGCTCGGGCGTGAGCTTGGCGAAGTCGTGCTTCAGCAGCGCGGCGAGGATGGCGTCGCGGGATTTGGAATCGGGCTGATAGGACGGATCGGTGCGATGAGTCTGGCAAACGCCGGTGCGGCGTGTGAGAGCGAGCAAGGCTTCGAGTTGCGCGGTGACATTGGTTTCGGCGAGCGCTTTGTCCTGCCATTCGGCGAGCGGTTGGTGCTCCAGCGCGGTGCGGGCGGCGGCGCGGATGTAGCGGTCGCTGTGCGAAAGATAGGGCCAAGAAATCTTAACGGCTTGGGGATCTTGTTTACCGTGAAAGCTCTCCAAACGATGACGCACGGCCACAGGCGAATTGGTGTCTGGTTTGCCTTCAGTCAGCCATTTGAAGTCGAGCTCCTTGTTGCCGCTGTTCACTTCCACGAACTTGGTGACGATGCCTGAAGTATCCTCTTTCCCCACATAACTCACCCGATACAGCCCGCTCTGCACGCGGCGGCCGCCAATCGTAAAATACATCGCGCCGTCTTTGCCGATGATGGCATCACTCACGGGTAGAGGACCGCCGGTGACGAATTCTTCCTTCGTGGCGGTGTAGGTGCTGCCGTTGGGCGTCAGATGCACGGCGTAGATTTTGCCCCAACTCCAGTCGAGCGCGTAGAAGGCCTCCTGGTATTTCGTGGGGAACTTCGCGCCGTAGCCGAAGGTGCAGCCGGTAGGCGAGCCTGGGCCGATGTTCAGCGTGGCGGGCAGATTGTCGATGTAGAACTCGGGATACTTGCCCGCGCCGTTGCGCCAGCCGAACTCCGCGCCGCTGACGACGTGGTTGATGCGCGTGGGGCGATACCACGACGTGTTGAAGTCATACTCCATGTCCGCGTCGTAGACGAAGAGCTCGCCGTCGCGGTTCACGCCGCCGTCGTAGATGTTGCGGAAGCCGCTGGCGAAGATCTCGAAGGTCTTCCCATCCGGCGTGAAGCGATACACGATGCCGCCGGGTGCCATGACGTGGCGGTTGTGGCCGCGACCGTCCGGCATGCGCGGCAGCAGATGGTCATCGCCCCACAGTTTCGCGACAGGCGAGCTGTCCGGCGTGCCAGCCTTCGGGCCTTCTTTGAGCACGGCGTTGTTGCCGCTGATGAGGTAAAGGCCCTTGCCGTCCGGCGTCTTCAAAATGGCATGCACCCCGTGGTCGCTGCCCGCGTCGAACTCGCGCAGCATCTCCACTTTGTCCGGCATGTCGTCGCTGTTGCTGTCGGTGATGCGATAAATGCCGCTGGGGATCTTTTTCTCGTAATCATTCACGCCGACATACAGCGCCCCGAAGGCAAACAGCATGCCGTTCACGCCGCGGATGTCCGCGGGCACTTTTTCGATGTCGCCAGCGCTCAGCGTCTGGCCCGCGGCGGGCGCTTTGAAGCGGTAGAGCATGCCATACTGGTCGCTCACGTAGATGCGGCCCGCGTCATCCGTCGTGAGGTTCACCCACGAGCCCTGCTCGCCGCCCGGAACGCTGTAAATGAGCTCCACCTTGAAGTCCTTCAGCGTCTTGATGTTCGACACCGGCGTCGCCACATTCGCGCCGATGGCTGGCCCGACCGCGTCGGGGCGTTTGGGCTTGGCTTTGCCTTTTCCCTTCGCCTTGGCGTCTTGCGCCATCAAATAGCACGGCAAAGTCAGGGCGGAGAGCAGCAGGGAGGTGAAAAGCAGTCGTTTCATGGTTGGTCGCGTGTTTAAACGCACGCGCCTTTCAAAACATGCCAGCAAAAGCTGTGTCGGATCTGGCAAGGGGGAGGGCATCGCATTTATAGCGTTCCGAAAACCGATTCAGCCCTTCAAACAAAATGGGCCTTCGACTTTTTTTACACAGTTATCGACAATTTTGATCGACATGTCAGCATGTGAGAAGCAAAAAACTAGTAGATGGAAGCCACCGAAAGACACGCCATAAAAACGGAGAAGCTGAGGTATCGATCATCCTCAGTAGGGTGTCTTCGTGAAGAACTGAAGAATTGGAAAGACGGCTGCCCACAACGGATAGCTATCCAAGAAATTCTGGCTGAGCGTGAATCGGAGGAGAGGCGAGATTCTTTAATTGTAGGTGAGCGCCAACATCGCGAACGGCAGCGATTGGCATATTTGTCCGTAATGCTGTCGGTAACAGTTGCCATAATCAGTGCGGCAAGTTCCTACTTTGCGGGTATCTCGCAACGTGCTCAGCTCGAGCAGAGATTATTCGCGCTTGAACAACAGCTCATGTTGCGAGCGGCAACCGATTTAACGGTGAAGCCAACCATCGATCCATTGCCGGAGAAGTCCTCTTCTAAAGACGTCGTCTTGGATTCCGAGTCTTCGACAGCGCCACCACCATCGCAGGCATCTCAAACAGGATATCCAAGTCCCAAAAGTTCGAACGATTAAACTACAAGCCTGCAAATGCCATGTATCGCAAGGATGGTGGAGTCTAAACACGTACATTAAATTAGCCTTTCATATGACAGCACGCGATCTCGTTTATACATTTGCACAGATACGTGGGCAGCTAACTCAGCCTATTCTGGACGCTCGGCTTCTACCATATCCCAAAGAGGTGATTCTTGATGCATTCGCCACCTACGAGGCGCATCTGGTAGCAAAATGTCGAGATGATCCTGATGCTGCGGCCGAACTCGAGCAAGTGCGCCCCGTTGGAATGCGTGTGTTCGATTTTCAAACGATTGACCCGGAAGACATGGCTATTGTCATGGAGATTAACTCTGGGGTTCGTTTTAAGATGTTCAGAGAAGGAAAATTTGAAAACCTAACTTCGGATCAAGAGTTCAACCTTCAGATTTTTAACTCGTATTTTCAGAAGTACTTTCTGCGCGCAATGGAGGAACAAAACATGCGTTAGCGTTTTGTTCTGCTGCGGCCTTAATGCGGCGGCACGAAGAAGTGAGTGAAGGGACGTGGGGCAGCTCTTTCGACGGGTTGTCCCAGCATTATTTAGGGGGAGGGTGCTGGCATACAGCCTTCCTCTATTTGGATGAATTCAATTCTTGGCTACTTTTTCTGTCGTTCAGCGTATTCAGTCGTCACAACAGTCAGGCTGTGGATTTGTCGATCATAAACGCATTGTAGATCCAAATCGACAGTGAACCATGTTATGAGTTCAGGTGTGTTTTTGTCCTGTAGCCATTTCTTCTCACCACCGTTCATGAGCCGGAAGATTTCCATGTCTTTCTCAGACTGTGGTCTTGGATTTCCGTCGCCACTCTGACTCAGGATTACATATGTAACGGAATCACATTTTCCTTCGTGAAAGTGGGTTTGAATAACCAAACTCCCCTTCATATAGCCCAATAACGCTCCTTTGTCTCGTATCACCTCAGATTCTCCGTAGCGTGCAGCGCATTGCTCTTTGGTTTCTCCAATTATCGCATGCGCAGTTGTGGTCGCGGTAACGATGATTGCGAGCGCAGTAACGAGGCGAAATGATTTCATTAGGGTTATAGCTGTGTATTCTATGACTACTCGCCAGGAGGCCAGAAACTCGTATTTTTAAGTTTAAAAGACTGTTCAATGCGTCCGCAGATAGGCTGCCAGATTGCTCCCATTTTAATGTTGTAGCTTATTGTTAGCGTTATTACTCGTGTGCCGAAAGGGATTGTTATCTGATCTACTTTCACGTCGCCGGAATCGTCTAAACTATTGCGAATGTAACTGGTAACTAACCCATAGTAATGGTCGGACAATTTTCTTCGCACGAGTTTAACTTCTCGAAAATGGAAGCCACCTTTACCTTCTGCCGCTTGAAAATCACTGACTGTTGAACTGCCTATCTCGGCCAGTTCATCGTCTGTAAGGTCACGAAGTTGAGCTTGGGTCAAAGCTGTTTGTTGGGTGACACTTATTCTTGTACCTGCGTAGCCAAAAGCGTTTGGTTTGCGAGTTTGGGCGGAAAGAATGGTGAGTTTTCCCGGTGTCGTGGTGCCAAATATCGCCTCTGCTGCTGCGGCTGCAGTCTTGATTTCGTCGGCTTTCAACAATACCCAGTTGTCAGGCAATTCGATTCCAAAGCCCATTGGGTAGTCAATCAACGTGAAGTTAGAATCATCTTGAGAGCGAAGGGAAGAAACGCCCAAAATGAAAAAAGTGCCAAGTTGGATCAACCTCCAGACATGTGAAATAACGTTCATCTGCAAACGCATACGTTCTCCAGAATGAAATTCAATGGCTTCGTTCCCTGCCGCCACGCACCTAAACTTGAAACGCAGATGCCTGGCATTTTTGGTGGAACTAGATTGCGATGAATTGAAACAGCCACTTTCAATTACTCGCCTGAATTGAAACGCAACTTGCGAATTCATCGTTAAAAGCCCACTTTTGGCCATGTTTCAACGTTGGGCAGAGGCTGAGTGGCAGCGAAAGCTGGCCACGCCATTCGTGCAAATCCTGTTTGGCGCACGCCAGACAGGGAAGTCCACGCTTCTCAAAGAGCTGATCCCGAATCCGGCGCTGCGGCTGGATTTTTCAGACCCAGGGCAGCGGTCAAGCTTCCTGAGCCAGCCGGAGCAGCTCATCGGCATCTGCAAGGCCATGCCCAAAGCGGCGGAACCGCCGGTGGTCGTGATTGATGAAGCTCAGAACGTGCCCGCCATCTTTGACGCGGTGCAACATCTCTACGATGGCGACAAGAACCGCTGGCGCTTCGTGCTGTGCGGCAGCTCGGCGCGGAAGCTGCGCCTGCTCGGCACCAACCTGCTGCCCGGACGCTGCATGGTGAGCCATCTTTATCCGCTGACGACAGCGGAGAGGCCATGCATCGAAGCGCAGGCGCTTTCTTTCACGCCTGCATCCCCGCTGCCGTGGGCGGTGCTTCCCAGCCC
>CAMAZK010000146.1 GCA_945863205.1 Akkermansia muciniphila
ATTTCAAGCAGTGTGAACGCGGCAGCGGGTCGCTTCATGGCGGATCACCAGTTACCGATGTCGTCATCGGTGTTTTCGATGCCGTCAGGTCCCATGGAGAAGACATCATAGCCGGTGGTGTTGCGCTTACCGGGGTTGCGGTAGAGGATCTTGCGCCCCCAGGGATCGTTCAGGCCGTCCGGCTTCATGAGCGCGTTCCATCGCCGTGGTTTCGGCTCTCCCGAGGGGCGGGTGACGAGGGCGTCCAGGCCCTGCTCCTGGGTGGGGTAGGTCAGGTTGGCGATCTTGTAGGAGGTGAGCGCCGTTTCGAGCGCCTTGATCTTCCCGTCCGTGGTGACCTGCTGGGCGTTGCCCTCGATCCCCTGCACCATGACCGCGACGCTGCCGAGGATGAGGGCGATGATGAGCAGCACGACCATCATTTCGAGGAGGGTGAAGGCGCTGCGGGTTGGAGTAGTGAGACGGTGGTGTTTCATAAAGCGGTTGGCGGTTAGCGGTTGAGCTGGCTGAGGGTGGAGAAGACGATGTTCACCATCGTCCAAACGAGGCCGCCGACAAGGGCGGCCATGATCATGAGCATGATCGGCTGGATGAGGGCGGTGACACGGTCAATGACACGGGTGAGCTGGGTGTCCATCCGTGCGGCGGCCTTGCCGAGCACCTCGGCCAGATGGCCGGTGTCTTCGCCGATGCGGATGACGTCGATGGATTGTGACTGGAGAACGCCGCTCTTTCTCATCGCGCTGCTCAGGGAGGCGCCCTCCTGCACCATCGCCTCCGCCTGGGTGATGGCTTTTTTGACGTGGAGGTTCGTCACGGCGCGCCTCACCAGTTCCAGCGCCGGCAGCAGGGGCACGCCGCCGCGCAGCAGGCTGCCGAGAGTCTCGAAAAACTGCAGTTCAAAGCGTGCCCGGGAGATGTCACGAATGCCGGGAAAGGCGATGAGAAAGCGGTGCCAGGCGCTCTGAACGGCGGGCGTCTTGTGAATGGCGAAGAGGATCATGAAGATCAGCGCCATGAAGATCAGAATGGCCCACCACCAGTCTTTGATCACATCGGAGAGCCCTAGGCTGACCTTGATCATGAAGGGCGGCTCTTTGCCGGTGCCGGTGAGCAGGTTCGCCAGCTTCGGCAGCAGGTAGGTCACCATGATGATCGCCAAAGCGCCGCCGGAGGTGATCAAGAACGCGGGATAGATGAGTGCGCCGGTCACCTTGGCGTGCACGGCCTCCATCAGCCGCAGGTGCCGCGCCTGGCGGTCCATGATTTCATCCAGCGCACCGCTGTTTTCACCGGCGGCGATCATGTTGCAGTACAATTCGTCAAACGAGGGTGAAACCTGCTTCAGGGCCGTGGAGAGCGGCACGCCGTCACGCACCAGTTCCCGCACTTTTTTGGCCAGCAGTCCGGTTTTCGACGCGGTGCGGCTTTCCATGGCCTGCAGGGCCTGTTCCACCTGCAAGCCGGATGCCAGCAGGTCTCCCATGTCTTCGGTGAAGCCGATGACTTCGTTCTTTTTGAGGCGCAGGATCGCTTCGTCCTCGATCACCGTCTTTTTCTCCGGTCCGGCTCCCTCGGCCTTGATGGACCGTGCTTGCAGTCCTTTGCGGGCCAGCAGGCGGATGGCGTCACGGCGGTCCGCAGCTTCGATCGAGCCGCTTTTGACCGATCCGTCGGCAGACAGGGCCTGGAAGGCGAACGCGGGCATCAGGCGAGTTCCTCACTGGTGACACGGGCGACTTCTTCGAGGGTGGTGATGCCTTCGAACACCTTCTGCAGTCCGTATTCACGCATCGGCACGAAGCCGTCCTTGCGCGCCTGCGTCTGGAGGTCCGCCTCGGAGACTTTTTGGGAAACCAGGGACTGCATGGCGGGCGTCATGAGGGCGATTTCATAAAGCGCCACGCGGCCTGCATAGCCGGTGCTGCGGCACTGCTGGCAGCCGCCGGGTGTGGCACGCCACACCTGTCGGTCCTTCACTTCGGGGAAGCCGATTTTGATCAGGTCCTCGCGCTTGTACTTCACGGGCTGCTTGCAGGAGCTGCAGAGCACGCGGACGAGACGCTGCGCGAGGAAGGCCCGCACCGACGAGCTGACGAGGAAGGGCTTCACGCCCATTTCAATCAAACGCGTGATGCCGGCCACGGCGTCGTTCGTGTGCAGGGTCGAAAAGACGAGATGCCCCGTCAAAGATGCGCGCACGGCGATCTCTGCGGTCTCGAGGTCTCGAATTTCACCGACCATCACGACATTCGGATCACCGCGGAGGATGCTGCGCAGGCCGCTGGCGAAGCTGAGACCGATCTCTGGCTTCACCGCGATCTGCACGACGCCGGGCAGCTTGTTTTCCACCGGGTCTTCGATCGTCACGATGCGCCGGTGCACGCTGTTCAACTGGCTGAGGAAAGTGTAGAGCGTGGTCGATTTCCCCGAGCCCGTCGGCCCGGTGACGAGCACGATGCCGTTGGGCTTCTCCAGCAGCGTTTCGATCGTTTTGCGATGCGCCACATTGAGGCCAAGCCGGTCCAGCGTGAAGCGCTCCTGGCCGAGGAGACGCAGGCTCATGGACTCGCCCTCCACGCTCGGGATGCAGGCGACGCGCACGTCGATGGACTGCCCGTCGGACTTCAGATGGATGCGGCCGTCCTGCGGCAGGCGCTTCTCGGCGATGTCGAGCTTGCTCATGACCTTGATGCGGGCAATCACGGAAGCCTGGAGCTGCTTGATGTTTTCCGGCACGGGCACCTCGTGCAGGAAGCCGTCGATGCGGTAGCGGATGCGCAGACTGTCCGGCTGCGGCTCCACGTGGATGTCCGTGGCCTTCTGCGCCAGGGCCTCGCGGATGATCTGATTCACAAACTTCACCACGGAGGCCTCCTCGTCCTCGCCGTCGATGATGTTCGCCTCGTCGCGGAGGTGCATGTCGTCCATGCCGCCCCCGCCTGCAGCGATGAGTGCGTCAAAGGTCTCCGCGCCCACGCCGTAGAGCTGCTGAACCGCGTTGAGCAGCTCCCCACGCGGCGTGAGGCACCAGCGGACGGGAAGCGCGGACTGCCGGGCCACGGCCTGCCGCGCCATCAGATCACAGGGGTCATGGCAGGCCAGCAGCAGCCGGCTGGGAGCCAGGGTGTCACGGTCACGCTCCAGTCCCACGGGAAAGACCTGATGACGCACGGCGAAACGCGCGGGGATGAGGCGCTTGAGCTCCGCTGTGTCTTCCGGCTCCGGCTGCGGAGTCTCCAGCCACTGCCAGCCGAGACCTTCCGCCAGGTGGCGGCTCAGCACCCGCTCGTCCACGCCTGCGTTCTCCATCAGCGCCAGCACCGGAGAAATGCCGCCCGTGGCGGCCGTGTCGAGGGCGGCGCTGACTTCCGCCTCATCGACGCCGGAGGCCAGGGCACTGGATTGAAGGATCGAGATCATGATCTGCAAAGGTGGCACAGTGGGAGGCGGCTCCGCCAGCGTCAAACGGGCAAATGATACAGCCCCGTGACTTCGGCGCACACGCTTTTTGCGCCCGTGCGCCCGCCAGCGGGGTCGTACCGTGAAGATAAACAGGAATTCATTTTTCCGTGCGGAACGGGTACGGGCGCGTGGGCTTTACTGGGGCATGATTTCCTCAACCCACCCAGCCCCACGCATGAACGCATTCCACATCCCCGCCTCGTGTCCTCATGGCGGTCTCCGCCGCTGGCTGCGGCCCGCCATGATCGCCTGCCTGTCATGGACGGCAGCCCGCGCCCAGCCCGGCGTGCTCGATCTGACGACGCTGGCCAACTACGCCGGGCAGGCCATCCCTGCCTACATCACCAAAGACAACACGCCTGGAAACAATGCCATCACAAACGCGGGAGCGACGCTGGGACGCGTGCTCTTTTACGACAAGCGCCTCTCCCGCAACGACAGCGTCTCCTGCTCGTCATGCCACCGACAGTCCCTGGCCTTTGGTGACAGCGCCACGGCCAGCGTGGGCGTGGCAGGCACCACGGGGCGTCATTCGATGCGCCTGATCAATGCGCGGTTTGCCACGGAATCCCGATTCTTCTGGGACGAACGTGCCACCAGTCTGGAGAACCAGAGCACGCAGCCCATCCGCGACCATGTCGAGATGGGGTTCAGCGGAGCCGATGGCGATCCCGCGTTCGCCGACCTGGTCACCAAGCTCTCCGGGATCGAAGAGTATCGCGTGCTTTTTGCGCTGATGTTCGGGGATGCCACCATCACCGAGGCCCGCGTGCAGAGCGCCCTGGGCCAGTTCGTGCGCAGCATCCAGTCCTTTGACTCCCGCTACGATGCAGGCCGGGCGCAGGTGACCGCGGACAACATCGCCTTTCCGAACTTCACCGCCTCGGAGAACAACGGCAAGGCTCTCTTCCTGAACCCTCCCGGCCCGGGAGGTGGCGCAGGCTGCGCGGGCTGCCACCGCGCACCTGAGTTCGACATCGACCCCAATTCCCGCAACAACGGCGTCATCACCAAAATCGGCGGCGGCACCGACCTGACCAACACGCGATCCCCGACCTTGCGTGACATGGCTGGCCCCGGCGGCGGCCTGAACGGAGGCCTCATGCACGACGGCAGCTGCACCACGATCGAGCAAGTCATCGCGCACTATGCCGCGATTCCGGCGGACAACACGAACCTGGATAACCGCCTGCGCCGCCCGGGGGGCGGTTTGCAGACACTGAACCTCAGCACCCAGCAGCGGAGCGACCTCGTCGCCTTCCTTCGCACGCTGACCGGTAGCGCCGTTTATACCGACCCGAAATGGTCGAGTCCGTTCAGCGCCTCCGACCAGCTCGACCTCATCATCATCTCCTCCAGCGCCATCTCGCTGACGCCAAATGGAGACGGCACGGCCACGCTGCGCTGCACGGCCGCCCCCGGGCTGAGTTACCAGCTTGAATCATCCCCCAATCCCTCATCGTCCGGCCCCTGGACAGGCGTGACCACCGTCACGGCGGATGTCGCCGGACAGCTCGTCCACACCGTCAGCCTCAGCGGTCCGCCGACCTTTTACCGCTTCACCTACACACCGCCTGCTTCCTGAGGATGGATCTAAAACAGGTCAAGGTGGAACAAACGTGTCACCCCCTGATTTGCATCGACAAGGCTGATCGCGGCGACGTATTTTGCTGGCTTTCAATGCCCCGCATCATGTCGCACACCTCCCGTTTCGCCTGCGTCGCCGCGGTGCTTTTATGCCTTGCCTCGTACGCCAGCGGCACTTTCCCGACCCTCGGCCTGAAGCCGGTCGTGCTGGGGCAGTTCCATGCGCCGACGACGATCACGCGCGCACCGGATGGCAGCGGGCGGCTTTTCGTCTGCGACCAGCCGGGCAAGATCTACATCATTGAACGCGGCATGCTGCTGCCGAAGCCCTTCTTAAACATCGCCAACCCGGCGAATCCAGCGCCCGACGCAGGGCCCGGGCCGGTGATCGCGGTCGGGGCGAGCTACACGGAGCGCGGTCTGCTGGGCCTGACTTTTCATCCGGGCTTCGCGGATGCGGGATCGCCCGGCCACCGGAAATTCTATGTGAACTATTCGGCGCCGAACACGCACCCGACGCTCAATCCGGTGGGGGCGGGCGGCTCCACGGATCATGTCAGCGTCATCGCCGAGTATCAGGTTTCGGCGACCGATCCAAATGCGGCAGACCCGGCTTCGGCGCGCATTGTGCTGACCTACGGACAGCCACAATCCAACCACAATGGCGGACAGCTTGAGTTCGGGCCGGACGGGCTGCTCTACATTGCCACCGGTGATGGCGGAGGCTCCCGGGACAATCAGCTGGGGCATACGGAGGGCGTGGCCACGCAGCCTCCGAGCCCGAACCAGCATGTGACGGGCGGGCTGGGCAACGGGCAGGACCGCCGCACGCTGCTGGGAAAGATTCTACGCATCAATCCCCTCGACCCGGATGCTGCGGGACCTCTGACCTACTCGATTCCGGCGGAGAATCCCTTTGTGGGCCAGACCCAGGACTTCGTGAACGATGACCTCGACGGTCCGATGAGGGGCGAAATCTATGCCTACGGCCTGCGCAATCCGTGGCGGTTCTGTTTCGATGCCAACTTCGACGGTGCGCCGAGGCTGATCTGCGCGGACGTGGGCCAGGGGGATGTGGAGGAGATCGATTTCATCGTGAGCGGCGGCAACTACGGGTGGCGGATGCGAGAAGGCAGCGTGGCTTACGATCTGCCGACTGCCTATGCGGACGCACCGAGCGGGGTCGGACAACCCGCTGTGGTGGAACCGATCGCTGTTTACGCCCATCCGAACGCCACGCTGCCGGGAACGGCATCTCTGCCAAAATTGGGAAGATCGATCACGGGCGGCTATGTTTACCGTGGCACGGCCATTTCCGGACTGCAGGGCAAGTACCTGTGTGCCGACTACGCTTTGAATGGAATCGGCACGGGGGGCGGAATCTTCATCGGCGTGGAGCCGGCGGCCCCCGGTGTTTACAGCGTCCCGGCACAGGTGCCGGTCTTCAATCCGCTGCCTACATCGGCACGGATTTACTGCTTCGGAGTGGATGACGCGGGTGAGATGTACGTCGGGGTCAAGACGACTTCCGGCGTGCTGGGGCTCGACTCGGTCTCCGGGCTGCCAGCGGGCGGGATTTACAAATTCGTGCCGGTCGAAGGCACGGCATCCCTCATTGCGCAGAAGGACAACTCGATCTTCTCGGAAAATGGCGGCCTGAGCGACGGCCGCGGCTTTCTATACGCCGGTAAGACGGGCGCATCGAACGGCTTCAACCTGCGGCGGGCGCTGATCGCCTTCGATACGGCGGCGGCGATCCCGCCCGGGGCTCAGGTGCTGTCAGCCAGCGTCAGACTGAGGGCGAACCTCCTCGGCCCTTCCGCTACAGGGACGCCCTTGGCGCTGCATCGCCTGAACGAAACCTGGGGTGAAGGAACATCCCAGGCGACAGGCGGCACGGGCACCGCCGCCACGGCTGGAGACGCCACATGGACGCAGCGCTTCTTCGACACCACGCCCTGGACGACTGCGGGCGGGGCCTTCGCAACGGGGGCTTCGGCGACGACGAGCGCTGTTTTCGGCACGGTGACCTTTGTCACGAACGCACAGATGGTGGCGGATGTGCAGGGCTGGCTGGACGCCCCAGCCAGCAACGCGGGCTGGATTTTACGCGGGGACGAGGGGACGGATTTTTCAGCGGTCAAATTTGACAGCTTGAATCAGGGAACCACGGCCCCGCAGCTCGATGTGAACTATCTCGCGATCACGGAGACGCCCGGAGCCTTCGAGACTTGGCTGGCGCTGCATTTTCCCGGCCTGCTGGTGGGGCAGTACCTCGATCCGAACGGTGACGCCGAGAATGATGGGATTAAGAACCTGCTTGAGTTCGCATTCGGACTGAACCCCAATCTTCGTGACCCAGGAACGAATTTCACCGCCGCTATGATGCCGGCGGATGCGGGCGGCACGGATCTGGTGCTGACCTTCCGCAGGAACACTGATGCGAACGACCTCAGCTTCCGGCTACAGATCAGCCCGGACCTCACGGACTGGAGCACCACGATCGCCGAGAGCGTGAATGGCGGCGATGTGACGGCGCTGAACGAAGCCGAAATCGTGTCTGAAGAGTTCCTGGAAGGCAGCAGCAACCTGGTCACGGTCCGCTTGAACTTTCCCGAAGGGATCAGCGGCAGTCTCTTCTCACGGGTGCAGGTGGACTGGCCGTGAAACAGCGGTCGCTGACGGGTCAGTCATTTTCGGTTCCACCGGGAAGGTGTTGCGGTGAGCGCCATGGACTGCGGAAGCCTGCTGCCGCTTTCGGAAGGCCAGCCTGCTGGCCGTCGAGCGTTTCAAGGTGGTGCCACACCTTAGCGCTCACGCGTTTGCGCCAGCGAAGAGGCTGCTGCGGTGACGCGGAGACTTCAGCGGCAGCAGGCTGCCGCAGTCCATATGGCAGGGCATGATTCGGGCGGTTGCAGATGTTTTACGCCCTTCCTGGATGAAGCCCGTTTTCTCCACCTACCGAGGCTCCTGATGCATGGGAAACTCAAGCGAGTGGCGGTCAGCGCACGATGTTGATCCCGAGGGGCACGGTGAGGTCGTGACCGTCGATGCGAACCTGGCAGAAGAAGCGGATGAAGCCGGTCTGCGGCGGCCGAATTTTGAAGGCCAGCCAAGGGCCGCCGCGTAGATCCGCACGCAGGATGTCGCCGCCGAGGGGATGCAGGCGGAGGACGGTGTTTCCGTCGTCGTAGAACCCGGTGAGGTGCGCGAAGGCCTGCATGAGGGGCTCCAGGCGCGTGACAGGCTGCCCGGAGGCGTCGCTGACGTGAATGCGCATGAGGCTGACCTGACCCAGCGGTGGTGAGCCGCCGTTTCCACCGGTGAAGGTGAGGTCAAAACGAAAGCCGCCGACGGTGGTGCTGACGACCTCAAGGAAATCATGCCGGGCGCGGTCCACGACCTTGAACTCCCCGCCGAGGTCGGCATGAGGGTATTCCGGAATGCCGGTTTCATAGAGGGCGGCCTCCACCCAGAGACGGTAGGGGCCGGCCAACCGGGGGACGAAGGACGCGGTGAGCGCTGCGGCAGCATCGCCCGGAGCACCGGGGGTAAGGAGATGAAAATCGGTGAGGGTTTGATCGACGAGCAAGAAGCGCACGGGTGCCGCGTGCAGGAGGGCTAGGCTGGCGGGGGGCACGGGCCGCCCGGAGGGGTCGGCGAGCACGGCTTCAAGATCGACGGCGCTGCCGGAGGTCACGGCTCCCGCAGCTCCTTTGCTGAGGGAGAATTTAATGCGCGGCGTTTCTGGAGTCGCCTGCAAATCGGTGTAGGGAATGCCGCGAATCCGCAGGGGGACGCCACAAAAGGGGCATGAAATGTCCGCACGGGGGGAGATCGCCTGCGGATGGGTGGGACAGAAGCGGATGAGCGCATGGACATCGCCCTCGGGGAATACCGTTTGCAGCTCTGCGAGAACGTCCTTGAGACGCTTGAAGCTGCTCTCAACGCTCTGCGGCAGCCGGGCGAGGCCGGATTGGGCGATGTCGTTGATCAGGCGGAAGGCGGCGGCGGTTTGTGCATCCACCATGGCGCGACTGTCAGGATTTCCGCCGGAACGGGCCAGGAACCGCAGAGACGGACTGCAAAGGGAGATCTGCTGGGGAATCTCCTCGATCCGGCCTTCGGTGAGCAGGCGCTGGACGTTCGCCGTGGCCTGCTGGATGACGTTCCAGGATTCGGCGACGGTCTGCGGATCGAGCACTTGGGGCGGGACGGGCAGATCCGCAGGCACCGGAGAGATCCAGAGCATGAGTAGCAGGCCAATGACGTGAAGACGGCGCATGGGGTCACTGCACGACGATATCGTCCGAAGTCCAGAGCATCTTGTCGGGGCCGGCGGAGCGCACCTCCATGTGGCTGGCGGACATCTGGTGGAAGAAGTAGGGCGTGTCCCAGCGGTCCACGAGTTCCCCTTGGGAGTTGAGACGGAGCAGTTCCTGAGACAGAAAGCGCACGCCCTGGGCATTGCCACCGTTGAGTGCCTTGACGATCTCAGCATTGGTCCCGGCGGGATTGCCGCCGTAGCGGCTGCCGTAGTTGCGCAGATTGAGAGCGATGCCGTCCGCCTCTTCCCTAGCTTCATCCGGCACGACATCCGGGCCGCGCGGCGGGTCCGGCTGGCGCACGGCGGGGGCGGTGGTGTGGACGACCATTCCCGGCGTGACCGGTGTGCGCATGGGCTGCGGGACGGAGGGCCGGACGGGGGCGGCAGCCGGGCCCGGAACGGGCGACTCCTGAGCAGGCCCGGGAACCGCAGCAGGCTCACCGACGACTTTGGCCGGAGCGGCGGCGGAGACGGCGACCGGGGGTGCGGGCTCCTCCTTTGCCAACCAGTAAAGAGCAGCCGCACCGACGAGGATGAGCAGCAGGGGCCAAAATTTCCGCGCCATGGTCACAGCATGAAGCCGAGATCGCTCGTCGAAAACCGGCTAAGGTTGGGGAAGACGGCGGCGATTTCATTGTTGTCCAAGCCGAACCACTTGGCCAGCGTAGCGGAGTACTGATCGACGGCCAGGGTGGGTATCCAGCGCCCGGTGCCGGTGTCGTCCGGACCGTTGATGGCAAAGGTGGGCAGGCTGCCGTAAGTCGCACGACCTTTGACCGCGCCGCCCATGATGAGGTGGTGTGCGCCCCAGCCATGATCGCTGCCCTGGCTGTTGGTGGGGAAGGTGCGGGAAAAGTCGCTGGCAGTGAAGGTGGTGACCTTGTCAGAGACGCCGAGCTGCTCCATGGCGCGCTGGAAGGCGAACATGCACTCGCTGACCTCGTTGAGCAGGTTGGTGTGGGTGCCGGTGACGGGGTTGAACTGGTTGGCGCTGTTCAGCGGGTCGGTGACCTGGGCGGTGTGCGTGTCGTAACCGCCGACGGAGCAGAAGAAGACCTGGCGGTTCATGTTGAACGCGGTGGGTCCACGCGCCTGGATGAGGCGGGCGATCATTTTGAGCTGATTGCCCAGGCCGGTGTTGGGGAAGGCCTGATTCCAGACCCAGGTGCCGCCCTGAGCGGCCTCGGCGGTGGCGGCGATGCTGGAATTCAGCAGGTCGCCGGTGACGATGGCGCTATCGAGCACGCCGCTGTAAGCCTGGCGCTGGAGGTTCGGGTGGCTGAGGGCGATGAGATCCTTCATAGCCTTCACACGCGGCTGGGTGCCGGCCATCAAGGCCCCGCTGAGCGTGACCGCACCAGCGGTGGAGACGTGATACTGGGAGACGAGGTTGCCGATCTCAAAGGTGTTGTTGCCATTGAGCGAAACGGACATCGAGACCTTTCCCGCCGGATTGGCAGATGCATTGAGAATATCCGCCACGCGTCCGCCCCAGCCGGTGATCGGCGGCTGGTCCGGGATGGAGGTCTGCCACTGGGTGACCTGATCGCTGTGGGAAAAGATCTGAGGCGGGCGGTAAAAGGTGGGGCTGGAAAGGTACTGCGCCCGCGTGGTCGGGCGCACCAGGGTGCCCACGTTCATGACGGCGGCCAGCTTGCCCTCGCCATAAAGGGTCTGCAGCTCCTGGCAGGTGGGGTGGAAGCCGAGGGTGTGGCCGTCGCCGTCC
>CAMAZK010000147.1 GCA_945863205.1 Akkermansia muciniphila
AGAAGTCGATCTCCCAGGTCACATTGAGCGTGGTGGTGAAGCGATTGGCAATTTGATTGATCCCGGGGAAGCGCTGGTCACCCGGACTCTGGTTGCGGCTGCCGAAACCGTTGGCTGTCAGGGCAGGGAAGAGGTCGGCCCCGGCCTGGACGAGCTGCGCCTGCGCCTGGTTGACGCGCGCACCGGCGGCTTTGAGATCGGGATTGGCTTCTACGGCCCGGGTGACGAGCGCTTTGAGCTTGGAGCTGCCGAATTCATCCAGCCAGCCGGTGGCGGCACCTGCTGGGATGGAGGGCAGGGCGGCCCACTTTGACGGTGCGGTGGCGTGCAGTGAGGCGAGATCCTTGTTCAGGCGCTTGTTGCCCAGCGGAGGGAGGAAGGCACAGCCGACACCGCAGAGGCACAGGCCTGCGATGGCACCCTGCCGAAAGAATGCCGAGGCCCGAGTTGCGGAGTGGGAATTTCGGGCTGGGTGGCTCATTCGGATTCCGGCATTCGACAATCCTGATTCACTTCACCATGATCCAGGCCACGAAGATCAGGACGGGCACGAGGATCGGCAGGGAAAAGCGGTAGATGTAAGCCAGGAAGGACGGGGCGTGGACCTTCGACTTGTCGGCGATCGCCTTGACCATGAAGTTCGGGCCGTTGCCGATGTAGCTGCCTGCGCCGAAGAAGACGGCGCCGAGGGAGATGGCGATGAGGTGCGCGGCGTGCTCTGCGGCGAATTTCAGCACGTCAGAGGATGAATCCACGGACAATTGCTCATGGCCCATGGAGGCGGCGAGGAAGGAGAGGTAGGTGGGCGCGTTGTCGAGAAAGGCGGAGAGTGCGCCGGTGGCAAAGTAGTACTGCATCGGCGTGTCGATCTTCACAGCCTCGCCGCTTTGCAGGATCTGCAGGGCGGGGATCATGGTGAGGAAGATGCCGACGAAGAGGTAGCCGACCTCTTTCACGGGGCCGAAGTTGAAGTCGTTCGCCTCGTGCACTTCCGGCTTGGTGGTGAAGTAGGACGCCACGGCGGCGGCGAACATGACAAGTGCGGGCACGGAAAAGACGCCGAGCAGCGTGGTCTCCTGCACGCTCTTCGGCAGGAAGACGGCGCCGAGCACCGCGCCCAGCCACACCAGGTTCAGCGTGCCCCGGAAGAACCAGTTCTCGTGGGCGGTTTCCTTTTCGCGGATCTCCTTGGGGGCGCGGCGGAAGTTCACGCAGTCGAACGCGTAAAAAATGGCCAGCAGCAGCGCCACGGCCAGCGCCCAGGCCTGCCAGCAGTTCTGCAGCACCCACCAGAAGGGCACGCCGCGCAGGAAGCCGAGGAAGAGCGGCGGATCACCGATCGGCGTGAGCGCTCCGCCGACGTTGCTGATCACAAAGATGAAGAACACGATGTGAAAGCCGGTGATGCGGTACTTGTTCATCTTGATCCAGGGGCGGATCATGAGCATCGAAGCGCCGGTGGTGCCGATGAAGTTCGCCAGCACCGCTCCGATGAGGAGAAAGACCGTGTTCACCATCGGTGTGGCCTCTCCCTTCACGCGGATGTTGATACCGCCGGAGATGACAAACAGGGAGCCGACGAGGGCCATGAAGCTCACATACTCGTGCGCCGCGTGGTGCAGCGGGTGCCAGTCCTTCTGCACAAAGAGGTAGTAGCAGGCCGTCACCAGCCCCAGGCCAACGGCTACTTTCGGATAGTGATGCTCCCAGAAGTGGGCTGCAAAAAGCGGCATCAGGGCGATGCACAGCAGCAGCAGGGCGAAGGGGGCGACCATGCCGTAGGACGGCAGTGCGGAGTGGACGGATTCGGATGCGGAGGCGAGCAAAAACATGCGGACGACACAAGGAGGATGACCCGCGCCTTGTCAAACCGCGCTTTGTGCCGAAAGCCTGCCGGCGCCTCAATCCGGGCGCCGCTCCATGATGCCCTTCATCTTTTCCAGCTCGTCGAGGGCCCAGTAGGCCACCCCGGGCTCGTCCTCTTCGGTGGAGCCAGTGATGTGGACGCGGCGGGGGTAGTGCTTGTCGATGAAGGCGACGATTTTCTCCGAAACGCCCAAAATGCCGCGATGAACGTGCAGCACGGGCTTTTTCTGCTTTTTGGCCAGGGTGACGGCTTTCTGCCCGGTCGTCTTGAGCTTGGGCTTAGCCTCGGCGGTGAAAACGACCGTGGCGTCGGAGTCGCGGATGTTCGAGTCGAGCACTTCGAAGACGTCATCGGTTTCCGCTTCCTTGAGCTTGAATTCCGGGTTCGGCGCCTCCTCCAGACGCGCCGGACACCAGCCGCCGTGCGGGATCTGGTGTTTGAGGGTCCATTCCATTGCCGCGCGTTCGACGCCTGTCTGTGCGCCGGAGATAATCACAAGTTTGAAAGCCATGACACATTCAGAAGAAAGCAGAACCTCACCCGGGGCAAGCACGAAGTCGCCTCGCGGTGGCTCGGGGCGGCTGCCGGGGGCGGGATTCGGAAGGAAACGGGTGACATGGCGGGCTCTCCGCGCATTCTCGGCGCTGCTTGTCCCCGATTGACCTCATGTCTCAAGATTCCACCGCCGCTCCCGCTCCGCAGCCTCCGTCCAGCTTTGTGTCTGCCGAAACCGCCCATGCGCAGCCCCCGGTGGTGCGGCTGGGCCTTGTGCAGTTGCAGATGCGACCGACGCCGGACCTCCTGGCCTTCTACGAACATGTGGAGTTTTTCATCCGGGCGCTCAGTGGCTACGAGGCCGACTTTGTGGTCTTCCCCGAGTATGTGAACGCGCCCCTCATGGCGCCGTTCAGGGACTTGAGCGCGGCGGACTCGATCCGGAAGCTCGCGGCACTGACGGCGGAGATCCGGGAGTTTTTTGTGCGCAAGGCCGTGGCCCACCAGATCAACATCGTCACCGGCAGCCTGCCGCTTTATGAAAACGGCAGGCTGGGTAATGTCGTTTATCTATGCCGCCGCGACGGCACCTGGGAGCAGCAGTTGAAAATTCACATCACTCCGAGCGAGGTGTCGGAATGGGAAATGATGGGCGGGGATGCCGTGCGGGTGTTTGACACCGATCGCGGCCGGGTGGCCATTCTCATCTGTTACGACGTGGAGTTCCCGGAGCTGGGTCGTCTCCTGGCCGATCAAGGCGTGCAGATTCTCTTTGTGCCGTTCTGCACGGACAGCTCTTCCGGCTACGACCGCGTGAGACTCTGCGCCCGGGCCCGTGCGATTGAAAACGAGTGCTACGTCGCCGTCGCGGGCAGCGTCGGAAATCTGCCGAACGTGGTGAACATGGACTTTCAGCACGCCCGGTCGGCCGTTTTCTCTCCGTGTGACTTCGCCTTTCCGGAGGCGGGCGTCGTCAGGCAGGCCGTGACGAACACAGAGATGGTGGTGATCGCCGATGTGGATCTCCACCACCTGAAGGACCTGCACGACAAGGGCTCCGTGCGCAACCTGCGCCAGCGCCGCACGGACCTCTACGAGGTAAAATCGAAGTAGCCGCCGCCGCAAGGCGGTGGAGGGGCGTTCGGAAGGTCTCAGGCTCGCGCTGAGGCGGAGGTATCGCGGAGCGGTGGGTGTGGCGGGACGCCACGCCCTTGCGGGCGCAGCTACGCGGGCGGGGTCAAAGCTTCACGCTGAACTCGTCTTTCGCCTTCATGCTTTCGGCGAAGGAGGTGAGCAGGCGGATGGTGGCTTCGATGTCGTCGAAGTGGGCCATTTCCACGACGCTGTGCATGTAGCGCAGCGGCAGGGAGACGAGGGCGCTGGGGATGCCGCTCTGCTGGTTGAAAATGACGTCGGTGTCCGTGCCGGTGAAGCGGGAGGAGGCCTCGTGCTGGAGCGGGATCTTCGCCTTTTCGGCCACTTCGATCAGGCGTTTCACGACTTCGACATGGTTTGCGCCGCCATGCGTGAGGCTGGGGCCGCCGCCGAGCTTCACGCTGCCGTGCTTTTTCTCATCGACGTTCGGCGTGTCGGTGGCGTGGGTGACGTCGAGCACGATGGCCACGTCCGGCATGAGCCGGTGGGCGATCATGCGGGCGCCGTTGCCGCCGATTTCCTCCTGCACGGCGTTCACGGCATAAACCGTGGTGGGCAGGCGTGACTTCCGCTTGCTGAGGCGGGCGATGACTTCGGCGATGATGAAGCCGCCGACGCGGTTGTCGAGCGCACGCCCGCAGATCTTGTCCGCGCCGATTTCCTCGACGCCGTCGGCGTAAATGGCGGGATGGCCGACGCGGATGCCCGCCTTGGCGACTTCCTTGTCGCTGGAGGCGCCGATGTCGATGGCGAGCTCGTGAACCTTGGGGACTTTTTCGTCTTCGCGGTCGCGAATGTGGATGGCGATGTTGCCGATGACGCCGCGCACGGAGCCCTTGTCGCCGAAAATTTCGACCCGGCGACCGCGTGCGGTGGCCACATCGCTGCCGCCGACGCGATCGACGAAGATGAAGCCGTCTTTGGAGATGAACTTCACCATGTAGCCGATCTCGTCTGCGTGCGCTTCGAACATGAGCCTGCGCCCGGCGCCGCTGCCGTCGAGCGTGGCCCAGGCAGTGCCGTAGGCGTCGGATTCCACGCGATCGGCGAAGTGGCGCACCTGCGCGGCCCACTTGCGCTGACCGCGATGTTCAAAGCCGGTGGGGCTGGGGGTAGAGAGGAGGTCGAGGAGGAAGGTTTTGGAGGCGGGGGACATGGTTGGGAATGACGAAACCAGAATGAGGAATGAAGAACTTTAGCGGGGGATGATGGCGAGGTAGTTGCGGACGGTGCTCCAGCCGGGGGCGGAGTGCTCGCGGCCTTCAGCGCTTCGGTAGTAGAGTGCGGAGGAGCGGCCGCCGTCGAGATTGAGGGCGCGGTGAACGGGAAGGGCGGTGAGGCCGGGTGTGGCCAGGATTTCGGCGAGTTCGCCGAGGCTGACGCCCGCGGCGAGGCCAAAGAACCAGCGGTGGGTACCGTCGTTGGCGATGAAGGTGCGCGTGGCGTGCTTTTTGCGGTCGAGACCGGCGACCGGACGCCCCGCATCGACGAGGCGCGGTCCGGCTTGCAGCAGGTGGCTGGCGTCCCGGGTGGCGACCTCGCTGTTCCAGAGCAGAAGGGGCCGCGAGGTGACGACAAGGGCTCCGCCGAGCAGCTTGTTGGACTGCCAGGTCCCGGTGGTGCGGCCTCCGGCGATCATGAGGCCCATGGGATCGAATTCAGGCGTGAAAAAGCCGCCATTGACCCCGGCTGCCGCTCCCGCCTGGCGCATGCATGCGGTGATCTTTCCGCCGCCGGACCAGTCTTCCGGCTGATCGAGCACCTGCAGGTCGTAGTGGCGGCTGTCGAAGACGACGAGCTGCAGGTCCACGGAATGCCCGCCGCGGCTGACGGTGAGCGTTTCCAAGGTGGCCCCGCTGCCGGCGAGCGGCCGACCCTCCGCCGGGGCGTCGAGGTGCCAGCCGAAGGAAGCTGCGGCGGGCGCCGGCTCCGGCTGTGCTGCGGGCACCTCTTCCCACGAAGGATATCGCGGAGCGGCGGACGAATCCGGCGGCGCAGCGGGCGGGGGCGGGCTCACGCAGCCGGCCAGAGCCAGGGGGATGATGAGGTGCAGGCGGTGCATGAAATCAGGCCGCTTCAGCGAGCTTTTGCTTCATCGCGGCGAGGGCGCGTGCGCGGTGGCTGAGCTGGTTTTTCGTCTCGGCGGGCAGCACACCAAAGGTGTCCCTGAACCCTTCTGGGATGAAAAGCGGGTCGTAGCCAAAGCCACCCTCTCCTTGCTCGCGGGTGATGAGCTGCCCCTCCACCACACCGTGGGTGACGTGCAGCACCTCTCCGTCCCGGGCCAGGACCATGCAGCACTGAAAGCGACCGGCAAAGCGCGTGTACTGCAGCTTGCGGTTGAGTTCGCTCTTGAGCTTTTCGCGATTGTCGGCCGCGGTGGCGTTTTCACCGGCATAGCGGGCGCTGCGGACGCCGGGCGCTCCGCCAAGTGCATCGACTTCGAGGCCGGAGTCGTCAGCGAGGACGAGCAGGCCGGGTAGTTGGCAGCTGCCGCTGACAGCTTTGATGATGGCGTTGGCTTCGAAGGTGTCCCCTGTCTCCTCATCCAGCGTGACGCCGGGGTGGGAGCGGAGGTCCGTGACCTGCCACTGACCGCCGAGGATGGCGGCGACTTCCTCTGTTTTGTGGGCGTTGCTGGTGGCAAAAACGAGCTGCATGCAGGCAGGATGACGAAGGAAGGCACGATGACAAACGGCAATCCGCATCCGGGCGCAATCACCGCATGAGCGGCTCCAGCAGGCGCGCCTCAGTGATCACTCCGGCGGGCTGCTGGCGCTCGTCCGTGACGATGGCGAGCCGCCGGCCCTGCTTGCGCAGGCGCTGCAGAGTTTGCAGGGCTGACTGGGCGGCAGGGACGGTTTCCAGCGTGCGCATGTGCTGGCGCACGAGGCGGTCCTGCGGGATGGACGGCGGGAGCTCGGCGGTGTCCAGCATGCCGATGAAGATGCCGCCGTCTCCCAAGACAGGCAGCACGGTGGTATTCTGCTCGCGGGCGAGAATGAGCGCGGCGCTGAGGGGGAACTCCGCAGGGAGGGCGATGCTGTGCGTCAGCGGCTGCATGATGTCCCCGGTGCGCAGCTTTTTGTAGTCGAGGACACGCTCGATGAGCAGCGTGGCGGAGGCGGAGAGCTGGTTCTTGGAGGAGAGTTCCCGGGCCAGACGCTTCAGATCGTCACGGCCCCGCGTCTGCCCGGCATCGTTGGGGACGGCGGCCGGGTCTTCCGACTTCACGGCGGCAAAGGCGCGGAAAAGAGGCCGCGCCGCGCCGACCAGATGGACCAGCGGCGAGACACTGCGCATGGAGCGGAAGGGGTAGCGGCGGAAGAGCTTTTTCGGCATGACTTCCAGCCCGATTAGAAAAACAGGCAGAACAAAGATGAAGGCAGCTGCGAAGCTCCACACGCTGGCGCTGCGGATCACCGGCAGGGCGATGAGCACGAACGCGGAAAGATTGGTGATGTGATTGGCCACGGTGATGCAGCCGATCAGCGCGTCACGTTCCTCCAGCAGCGGCAGCAGACGCTGCGCGCGGCGGTCTCCCGCGCTGGCGGCATGCCGCACGCGCACGCGGCTGACGGCCGGCACCGCACTCTCCAGGCCGGAAAGCATGAAGGAGAGGCACAGGCAGAGGAGGATCAGGACGAAAGTCATGGCAGGGCGGAAGTCGGCGGCGGTGGGCTCATGTCTCTCCGCTGGGATCAGCGGGTTTCGGGGGGAGGCGCAGCTCCAGCTCCAGGATGCGGGCGCGGACCACGCGGCGCACTTTGATGTCCGCTCCGCCGATGCTGATGCGCTCTCCGGCTTTCGGGACGTGGCCGAGGAGGTTGAAGACGAATCCGCCGATCGTGTCGATCGCCCCGGCGTCGATGTTGCCTTCGTCAAAATTGACTTCCAGCTCCTCGCGCAGGTCGTCGAGGCGGGTGCCGCCGTCGATGAGGTATCTGCCGGCTCCCAGTTCCTGGATTTCAGCGGCCTCTCCCTGCCAGGGGGCGGCCTCATAGAGCAGCCAGTCGGCGATCTCCCGGCGGGTGATCATGCCTTCCAGACCGCCGTATTCGTCAGCGATGAGCACGGGCTGGGTATCCGTCTGCATGTGCTGCTCCAGCGCTTCGAGCACCAGCATCGTTTCCGGGACGAAGACGGGCTGCATCACCATCTCGCGCCATGCAGGGCGGCTGGCCAGCTTCCACGCGGTGGTGTCGATGATGCCCTCCACGGAGTCCGGCGTCTCCCCGTGAACGACGACGAAGCGGCTGGAGGGTTTTTCCAGCAGGGCGGTGAACTTTTTGTCGTCGCTGTCGCTGCTGATCAGGGCCAGATCGACGCGCGGCACCATGCAGTCGCGCACGGTGAGGGCTTCGATTTCCAGCGCCTCGTAGATCATGGCGCTTTCATCCGCATTCAGCAGGCCCTGCTCCTGACGCATTTCGACGACGGTCTCGAATTCATCGCGCGTCACGGGCAGGCGTGTCTTCAGATGCCGGGTGACAAAGCGCTGCAGCAGGCGGTCGGCGGCCCGGTCGGCAAAGGATGTGAACGGATCGATCAGTCCGCGCAGGGGATTCAGCAGGCGGAGACTGCCCAGCAGCACCATCGAGGGTGCGCGTGCGGCGAAGAACTTTGGGGCCATGTCTCCTAGCAGGACCGTTGCCAAGAACATCACGGCTGATGAAATCCAGGGATTCCATCCCAGATCCTGCAGCGGCCCGGTCACCGTCCACAGCCCCAGCGCCGCGAGCGCCAAGTTCAGAGTGGCGGAGAGCAGCAGCGCCCGGTGCAGATGGGCGAAGGGGTTCGCCGTGATCGCCCGCAGCCGCCGTGCCACCGTGCCTTCTCCGGCCGCCAGCAACTGGCCTTCGACATCCCGCGCACTGTGGATGGCCGTTTCGGCAGCGGAAACGACCGCGAGCAGCAGCAGCAGGGTGAGGTAAAGAAACGAGGCAACGAGCAGAGACATCGTGAGGCGACCGCAGTGTGGGCGGAATGAGGGCTCCGGGTCAAGATCAATCCCGCCGCATGATGAGGCGGCAATTTTTTGCCGTGCGGCGGCGTGCGGGCACATTGACGCGGCAAAGTGCAAACTTCCGTTGGCTTCGCGAAGTCGCTTCGCTAGCCTGAAAGGGTGAGTTACCAAGTTTTCGCCCGCAAATACCGTCCCCGCACCTTTGAAGATGTTCTCGGCCAGGAGCACGTGGTCAGGACGCTGCGGAATGCCATCGCGCAGAGCCGTCTGGCGCACGCCTACCTCTTCGTCGGCCCCCGCGGCACCGGAAAGACCTCCACCGCCCGCATTTTTGCCAAGGCGCTGTGCGCCAAGGGCGGCCCGAGCATCGACTTCGACCCGGATGACGAGCTGAGCATCGAAATCGCCGAAGGCCGCTGCATGGACGTGCTGGAGATCGACGGTGCCAGCAACAACGGCGTGGAGCAGGTGCGCGAGCTGCGGGACAACGTGAAATTCGCCCCGACGCGCTGCCCCTTCAAAATCTACTACATCGACGAGGTCCACATGCTGACCACCGGCGCCTTCAACGCGCTGCTCAAGACGCTGGAAGAGCCGCCGCCGCATGTGAAGTTCATCTTCGCCACCACGGAGGCGAACAAGATCCTGCCCACCATCATCAGCCGCTGCCAGCGCTTTGACCTGCGCCGCATCCCGAACGCGATCATCGCCAAACACCTGCTCCACATCGCCGAGCTGGAAAACGTGCAGCTCGACGAAAAAGCCGCCTACGCCATCGGCAAGGGCGCGGAAGGCGGCATGCGGGATGCGCAGTCCATGCTGGACCAACTAGTGGCCTTCTGCGGCGAAAGAATCACCGAGCAGGACGTGCTCGACATCTTCGGCTTCACTTCCGGCGAGTCCGTGGCGCAGCTCGCCCGCAGTATTTTGGAAAGCGACACCGTGGGCTCTCTCCGTGCGGTTTACGATCAAAACGAGGCCGGCAAGGACCTCGGCCGTTTTCTGGCGGACCTCATCCAGCACTTCCGCACCCTGCTGGTGCAGCAGGCTGACCCGGAAGCCGCCACGGAAGACCTCAGTCCGGAACTCATCGAGGAAATCATCGTCCAAGCTCAGATGGCGACGACCGAGCAGCTCCTCCGCGTCGTCGATGGACTCGCCGAGGTCGATTCCCGCATGCGCTGGGCCAGCAACAAGCGCCTGCACTTTGAACTCGGCGTCATCGCCGCCGTGCAGAGCCTCAATGAAGTCTCCATCAGCGATGTCATCGACGCACTGGAAGGCGGCACCGCCGCGAATCTCCCGCGCCACGCGCCCCCGCCGCGCGCCGCCCCACCACCGCTGCGCCGGGCCCCTGCGCCCGCCGTGCGTGAGCCGGAGCCGGTGAAGCGGCCTGAAGTCACCCGCCCGGCCCCGGCGGTCGTTCGGGAAGATCCGCCTGCGTCCGTGGCGGTCGCCGCCCCGGCGCCCGCCCCCGTCGCGAGGGAACCCGATCCCATCCCGGAGCCTGAACCCGCGCCCGCACCGGAGCCTAAAGCGGCGGTGAGCACGGCTGATTTCTGGCCGGATTTCGTGTCTCTCGTGCAGCAGCGGCGCCCGCTGGCGGTTTCGTGGCTGCATTCGGCCTCCCTGCTCGGCATCACGGGGAAGGTGGTGAAGGTCGGCTTTCCCTCGACGGAGAGCTTTGCACGGGACAGCCTGATGCGCCCGGCGCAGCTCAGCTTTCTGGAAGGCCTGGCGGAGGAAATGCTCGGACAGGCGATGAAATTTGAACTCGTGCTCGATGCGAGCCTGAAGGCTCCCGAGTTTTCTGAAATCGGCCTCGGTCTGCTGGACGAACCTGCACCGCCGCCGCCGAAGCTCGAGCCAAAGCCGGCGGCCAAGGCCGAGCCGGAGCCAAAAGCGGCGCCCGCCGAAGAATCCGCCGCGCCGCAAGCCGACTCGGAATTCTACAACGATCCGCTGATCCAGAAGGCCATGGTGAAGTTCAAGGCCAGGCTCGTGCCTGCGGGCTGAGGAAACGCTCGCGTTTTCAGCTTTGTCGTCTTGGATGGCGGGCATGAGTCCCGAAGCCACAGGCCACCCGCGCGGCATCTACACGCTGTTCTTCACTGAAATGTGGGAACGCTTCAGCTACTACGGCATGCGGGCGCTGCTGGTGCTCTACATGGTCGCGGAGGTGGGCGGCGGCGGCATGGGGCTGACGGACGAGATGGCTGCCGCAATCTACGGACTCTACACCGCGCTCGTTTATCTGGCGGCGCTTCCCGGAGGCTGGGTCGGGGACCGGCTGCTCGGCGCAAAGTCGGCGGTGTGGTGGGGTGGCATCGTCATCGCCATCGGGCATGTGGTGCTCGGCCTTCACAGTGCGGAGGCCTTTTTCGTCGGACTGATCGTCGTGGCGCTCGGCTCCGGCCTGCTGAAGTCAAACATGAGCGCCATGGTGGGCCAGCTTTACCCCGAAGGCGGGGAGCGGCGGGACGCCGGCTTCACGCTGTTTTACATGGGCATCAATCTGGGGGCTCTTTTCGGCCAGTTGATGTGCGGCTGGTTGGGGGAGCGTGTCGGCTGGCGCTGGGGATTCTCCGTCGCCGCGCTGGGCATGTTCCTC
>CAMAZK010000148.1 GCA_945863205.1 Akkermansia muciniphila
CCGCGGCGGGAGAAAGCGCCGACTACTATCTTTCCGCGCTCACCGTGGCCAGCTTCGTCGTTGGCGTATCCGTTTTTCTCCTCGGCGCCCTGTTTCTCAGCCTCGTCGCCGGAGACATCGTCGCCAAGGAAGCGGAAGACGGCCACCTGCGCCTGCTCCTGGCGCGGCCCGTGAGCCGCTTCCGCCTGCTGCTGCTGAAGTACCTCACCTGCTGCGGCTACGCGGTGTTTTTGATCCTGTTTCTCGTGGTCTCGGCCTTCCTGCTGGGACTCGCGCTGCATGGCTGGGGCGGCGGCTATTTCGTCCTCGTTCCGGAGGTCTCCGTGGTGGCGTTTCACGACTGGAGCACCGGGCTCGAGCGCTACTTTTTCAGCTCGCTGTTTCTCGGCCTCAGCATGACGGCCATCAGCAGCATTGCCTTCTTTCTCTCCTGCTTCCGCATCAAGCCCGCCGCCGCCACCATCGGGGCGCTCACCTACGTGCTGGTGGACTTCATCCTCCGCACCAGCGGATTCATGGAGAGCTACCAGCACCTCCTCATCACGAAGCACATGGCCGTGTGGGGGCGCCTCCTCGCAGAAACCATCGACTGGCCGCTGATCGTGCGTGGCTACACCGTCATCCTCGCCGTAAACATCTCCCTTTTCACACTTGGCTATGCTGTGTTTGAATCCAGGGACCTGAAATCATGAACGTCATCAACAACATCCGCCAGCTTCGCTCCTGGGGCACCATCAACAAGGGAACCCGCTGCGTCTTCGTGCCGACCATGGGCGCCCTCCACGAGGGCCATGCCGAACTCATCCGCGCCGCACGTGAGATCGCCGGTCCGAATGGCAACGTCGTCGTCAGTCTCTTCGTCAATCCGCTGCAGTTCGGACCCGACGAAGATTTCACCAAATATCCGCGCACCCTCATCGAAGATCTCGGCCTCTGCCGCGACAACGGCGCAGACATGATCTTCTCCCCGAAAGCCGAGGACATCTACCCTCCCGACCGCAGCATCCAGCTTTTCGAAACCAGCCTCTCCAAGACCCTCTGCGGTGCCAGCCGGCCGGGCCACTTCGACGGCGTCTGCACCGTCATCACCAAGCTCTTCAACCTCGTCCAGTGCGACGACGCCGTTTTCGGCAAAAAGGACTACCAGCAGGTCGCCATCATCCGCCGCCTCGTTCGTGATCTCGACTTCAACGTTGTCATCCACGCCATCGACACCGTCCGCGAGCCCGACGGCCTCGCCCTGAGCAGCCGCAACCAGTACCTCACTCCTGAAGAGCGTGCCCAGGCTTCCGCCATTCGCGCTGTCCTCGTTCTCGCCCGCGACGCCTGGAAAAATGGCGAACGCGATCCCGCCGCGCTCGAGAAGCTCATCACCGAGCACCTTCAGCAAAACGCCCCGCTCGGCCGCATCGACTACGTCTCCCCCGTGGATGCCGTTTCGCTACAGCCCGTCTCCTCGTCCACCGAACTCGTCGTCATCGCCGCCGCCGTCCATTTTGGAGCCGCGCGCCTCATCGACAACATCGAGCTCAAATAGGACGCCTCTCCCCATGCTTTCCGAACTTCAAGACACCGCCGACACCATCGAAGGCTACGACGCTGAGATCGTTCGCAACGTCTGGGGCCTCGCCCAGGTCATCCAGGGCAATGATCCTGAAGTCTGGCGCAAAGACGAATTCGGCGCCTGGATTCACCGCGGCGACTACCGCAACCGCCACTCCGACTACGGCTGGGAGATCGCCGACTACGGCTTCAGCCGCCGCGGCCTGGGCCTCGCCTCCCTCCGCCCCATGCAGTGGCAGAACCACCTCGACTTCATGATCGCCGCCCGCAATCAGGCCTTCGTCACCGCCGACGGCCTGCGCAACGCCCGGCGCCTGCTTTAGAGCGCACGAAAGTCCGGCACGTGGCCTGTCGTTCACACGCGGACATGATTCGCTACGCCTTCATCGCGCTCCTAGCAGCCAGCACCGCGCACGCTGCCGACTTCTCGAAAGACGTCTTTCCCGTCCTTCAGCGGGCCTGCTTCGAATGCCACGGCAGTGAGAACCAAAAAGGCGACCTCCGCCTCGACGCCGCCTCATCAAAGCACGTCGAGCTCGGTGCCGAACTCCTCCGCCGAATCGCCCTACCGAAGGAAGACAAAGAGGCCATGCCCCGCCGTGGAAGCCGCCTCTCCGCAGCCGAAATCACGCATCTTCGCGATTGGATTCATGCGGGGGCCAAGTGGCCGGACAAACTCGAAACCCTCAAGCACTGGAGCTACGTCCAGCCCACTCGCCCTGTGCCGCCCGCAGTTCAGGACAAGGCGTGGCCCAAGAACGAAATCGACCGCTTCATCCTCGCCAGACTCGAAGCCGAAAAACTCGCTCCTTCTCCCGAAGCCTCTCCCGAAACGCTCATCCGCCGCCTCTCCCTCGACTTGACCGGCCTTCCCCCGGTTTTGTCCGACTTGTCGGCCACCTCCGACTGGTCCGACGAAAAATATGAGCAGCTCGTGGATCGCCTTTTGTCCTCAAAGGACTTCGGCGTCCGCTGGGCCCGCCCATGGCTTGATCTCGCCCGCTACGCCGACTCGCATGGTTTTCAGCGCGATGACCTGCGCGAAGTCTGGGCCTGGCGTGACTGGGTCGTGAACGCGCTCAATGCCAACATGCCCTTCGACCAGTTCACCCTCGAACAAATCGCCGGCGACTTGCTGCCCAACTCCACGCCGGATCAAATCATCGCCACCGGCTTCCACCGCTGTACGCCGACGAACGTCGAAGCCGGCACCGAGCCCGAAGAAAGCCGCATCAATCAGGTCATCGACCGCGTGAACACCACCGGCGCCGTCTGGCTGGGCACCACGCTCGAATGCGCCCAGTGTCACAACCACAAATACGATCCCTTCAGCCAGCGCGACTACTACTCCCTTCTCGCCTACTACAACAGCACCGAGAAGGAAGCCGACCGCACCAAAGCCACCGTGCCCGGCTCCATCCAGTTCAAAGGCAGCCCTTACAAGATCAGCGACCCCGACCGCGAAGCCGAGCGTCAAAAGCTCGCCTCGCAGGTGAAAGCGCTCGATTCCCGGATCACCGCACGCCAGCGACAGATCACAGCCACTCAGGGCAAAAAACCAGCCGCCACCAGTGCGGCGGCTGTCGATTCCACGACTCCCGTCCAGCCCCTCAAACCCAGCGGTTTCATCACGGAAAGCGACGCCGAATCCGAACTCCAGCCGGACGGCAGCGTCCTGCTCACCGGCCCCGTGCCTGAAACCGATACCTACACCTTCGAAAGCGAACTCGGCGGCGGCGAATTGAGCGGCCTCATGCTCGAAGCCCTCACACACGCCTCCATTTCCGGTGACGGCCCCGGTCGCGGCGGCGCCACGCGACCGAACTTCGTCCTCCACACCTTCGACTGCACGCTGACCACGCCGGACGGCAAAACGCAGCCGCTCAAGTTCAAGACCGCCCACGCCGACTACTCCCAGAACGGCTACGAGGTCACCAGCCTCGTCGATCAGACCGGCAAGAAGGCCTGGGCCATCGGTCGCCGTTTTGGCGAACCGCACTGGGCCGCCTTCGAACTCGCCACCCCTGTTTCGATCACTCCAGGCACCAAACTCAGCATCCGCATGGAGCAAAATTTCGGCAACGGCCTCGTCATGGGCTGCCTGCGCATCTCCCGGATCAGCGGCGACGTCGCCTCCTGCCTGCCGGAAGTCGAAGATGGCGGCGACAAGTCCGCCAAACCTGCGGACAAGCTGCTCGCCCAGCTCGAAAAAGAAAAAGCCGCGCTGCAAAGGGAGATCGCCGCCCTCGCCCCGCCCACCACGGAGGTGATGAAAGAGATTCCAGAGCCGCGGATGACCGCCATCTTCAAGCGCGGCGTTTACACCGATCCCACCGACCCCGTCACGCCCGCCGTTCCCGCTGTTTTCGACACCGAACTCAAAGGCCCGTCCAACCGCATCACCCTCGCCAAATGGCTCGCCAGCCGTGACAATCCGCTCGTCGCCCGCGTCACTGTGAATCGCTGGTGGGCCGAGCTTTTCGGCCAGGGCATCGTCGCCACCCTCGAAGACTTCGGCATCAAAGGCGCGCCGCCCACGCACCCGGAACTCCTCGACTGGCTCGCCGTCGAGTTCATGGACAGCGGCTGGGACATGAAGCACGTCCTCAAAAAGATCGTCATGAGCGCCGCCTACCGGCAGGACTCAGGGTTCGTAGTTCGGGCTTTAGCCCGTTCTGGAGACGGCCTGCAAACCGACCCCGCCAACACCCTCCTCTGGCACGGCCCACGCTTCCGGCTCGACGCCGAAACCATCCGCGACAATGCCCTCGCCATCGCCGGCCTCATCAATCTGAAACAAGGCGGCGAGCCCATCCGCCCGCCGCAGCCGGAAGGCCTCTGGAAAAAGGTCGGCGGTCAAAACTACAACTACGTCGTCAGTCCCGGGGCCGAGCAGTATCGCCGCGGCCTCTACGTCGTGCTGAAGCGCGGCTCGCCTTATCCCAGCTTCATGAACTTCGACGCCAGCGCCCGCATGGCCTGCGTCGTCCGCCGCTCCCGCAGCAACACGCCGCTGCAGGCGCTCACCCTGCTCAACGACCCCGTCTATGTCGAAGCCGCCAAGGCCTTCGCCCGCCGCATCGTCGCCGAAGCGCCCAGCGCCGATCTCGATTCACGCCTGCGGCACGCCTTCCGCATCGCCTTGGCCCGCGCACCGCAGCCTCAAGAACTCGGCGTCATCAAATCGCTCTGGGAAAGCCAGTTTGAATCCGCCAAGACCGACACCCAAGCCACGCAGGCGCTCCTCGCCGGATTCGAAGTGCCAGCAAACCTCCCGCCCGCCGAATTCGCCGCGTGGTATGCCGTGGCCAGCGCGATCCTCAATCTCGACGAGTGCATCACGAAAGGTTGAACCGGCATTCGCCAAGATTGCTGTGGTGATGGCGTTCTTTGTGCGGCAATTCTGCCCGCGCCATGCCACCCGCCGAACCCACTTCCTGCCCCCACTGCTCCTCGGACGAGAAGCAGCCCGTGGCGGAGCCGAAAACGCCCGCCGCCTACATCTGCCCGATGTGTGCGGGTGTCGGCTCGGACAAACCCGGCGCCTGTCCCCAATGCGGCATGGCCTTGGAGAAAAATCCGCTCGCCCGGCGCAGCGAACCCGAATGCTGCGGAGACGGCGGCGATGAAGAAGTGCGCGACCTGTGGTGGCGCGTGCGCTGGAGCGCCGCCATGACCGCGCCGATCGTGCTGCTGGCGATGGGGATGGACCTCCCGGTCATCCGTGACATCCCGCACGATGCCTCCGGCTGGATGCAGCTCGTGTGGGCCACGCCCGTCGTCTTCTGGGTCGGCTGGCCGCTGCTGGTGCGCTTCGGCAAGTCGCTGGCCACGCTGCGCTTCAACATGTTCACGCTCATCGGCCTCGGCGTTCTCGCCGCGTGGAGTTACAGCGTGATCGCGCTCATCGTCCCCGCTTGGCTGCCGCACGCAGCCACGCATGGCGGCATGGCGCTCTATTTTGAAAGCGCCGCCGTCATCACCGTGCTCGTGCTCATTGGCCAGCTGCTCGAGCTGCGCGCCCGCAGCGCCACCGGCTCGGCGATTCGTGCGCTCATGAATCTCGCGCCGAAGACCGCGCTGCTCGTCCGCGATGGCGGGGAGATCGAAACGCCCGTCGATTCGATCCAGATCGGCGACATCCTGCGCGTCAAACCCGGCTCGCGCATCCCCGTCGATGGCGTCGTGACCGAAGGCGGCTCGTCCGTCGATGAATCCATGCTCACCGGTGAGTCCATGCCGCAGACCAAGATCGCAAAGTCCGCCGTCACCGGTGGAACGGTCAATGGAAACGGCTCCTTCCTCATGCGCGTTGAACGTGTCGGCGCCAACACGCTGCTGAGCCAGATCGTCGAAATGACCGCGAAGGCCCAGGCCAGCCGCGCACCCGTGCAGCGCCTGGCCGATCGTGTCTCCGCCTGGTTCGTCCCCGCCGTCGTCACAGTCGCCCTGCTCACGTTTTTTCTTTGGTGGACCTTCGGCCCGCAGCCCTCTCTGGCCTTCGCCGTCGTGAATGCCGTCGCCGTCCTGATCATCGCCTGCCCCTGTGCGCTTGGCCTGGCCACGCCGATGGCCGTCACCGTCGGCCTCGGACGCGGCGCGCAGCTCGGCGTGCTGATCAAGAATGCCGAGGTCCTCGAACGGCTCCACAGCATCGACATCGTCATGCTCGACAAGACCGGCACGCTCACCGAAGGCAAGCCCTCCGTGACCGAGATCGTGCCGCTGCCGGGCCTCGCCGCCCGCGACCTGCTGGCCTGCGCCGCCGCGGTCGAAGCCCACAGCGAACATCCGCTGGCCGCCGCCATCGTGAACGCAGCAAAGGAGCGCAACATCCCGCTGGCTGCCGTCACCGACTTTCAGTCCATCACGGGCGGCGGGGTGCTCGGCAACATTGGTGAAAGCGAAGTCTTCGTCGGTCAGGCCTCGTTCCTGAAGAAAAACGGCGTCTTCCTCGATGCCGAATGCCAGTCGCGATCGGCGCAGCTTCAGGCGGAGGGCTGCACCGTCGTCATCGTCGTGCTCAATGAAAAGCCGCTCGGTCTCATCGCCATCAAAGACAAGGTCAAGGAAACCACCCCGCAGGCCATCGCCTCGCTCCACGCGCTTGGATTGAAGCTGCAGATGATCACCGGCGATTCGCAGGCCACGGCGGCACGCGTCGCCAGGGATCTCGGCATCGACGAGGTCAGCGCCGAAGTCTCGCCGAAGGAAAAGCTGCTCCACGTTTATCAGGCTCGCGGCAAGGACCGCCATGTGGCCTTCGCCGGAGACGGCATCAACGACGCACCCGCGCTCGCCGCCGCGGATGTCGGCATCGCCATGGGCACCGGCACCGAGGTGGCCATCCAGAGCGCCTCCGTCACCCTGGTGAAGGGTGATCTCCGCGGCCTCCATCAGGCCTTCGCGCTCAGCCGCGCCACGATGAAGATCATCCGGCAGAACCTCGCGTTCGCCTTCCTCTACAACGGCATCGGCATCCCCCTCGCCGCCGGCCTGCTCTATCCCTTCACCGGCTGGCTGCTCAATCCGATGATCGCCAGCGTGGCCATGTCCCTCAGCAGCGTATCGGTCATCCTCAACAGCCTGCGCCTGCGCCGCTTCAAGTAGTCAGCCTGCGCACCACTTCCGCAGCGAGCACGAAACCAAACGCGCCCGTCACAAACGTCGCCGCGCCGAAGCCCGCCGCACAGTCCAGCCGCAGTCCAGTCTCCGCCCCGCTCTCCGGCTCCGGCGAGCAGCTCCCGTCCGCCCATGGATACACCGGGCGCTCGGTCGAGAAAACGCACGGCACATTCATCGTTAAAGGCCGCCCCTCCGCACTCTTCGGGAAGCCATGATCACGGCGGAGGCACTGCCGCACCCCCTTGAGCAGCGGGTCCGCTCCGGCGTGACCGAGATCGGTGATCTTGATCCCCGTCGGGTCACGCCGCCCGCCCGCCGAGCCTGAAGAAATCACGCTGAGGCCACGCGCACGCGCCTTCGCAATGATCAGCGCCTTGATCGACGTGCGGTCCACAGCATCGACCACAAAATCAAACTCAGGAGCCAGCAGCCGCTCCACATTCGACTCGGTGAGAAACTCGATCACCCGATTCACCCGGCACGCCGGATTGATCTCCGCCACACGCGCCGCCAGAACCTCCACCTTCGACCGCCCTACCGTGTGCGTGAGCGCGGGAAGCTGGCGGTTGGTGTTCGTGATGCACACGTCGTCCATGTCGATCAGCGTCAACTCGCCAATCCCGCTCCGTGCCAGCGCCTCGACCGTCCAGGACCCCACGCCCCCCACACCCACGACGGCCACATGCGCCGCCGCCAGCCGCGGCAGCGCCGCCGTCCCATAAAGCCGTCCGATCCCGCCAAAGCGCTGTGTGTAGGGTTCATCCATGCTCGTCCATACCCCGCACCGCCCCACAGGCAAGCCCGGCAACGAACCACGGAGCGCGAGTGTGTCGAAGACCACTCGCCTCGGTTTTCCACCCAGCGTTCACGAATCCCCACCAAACAGGCGAGTAGGCTAAAGTCAGTGCTCGCGCTCCACCAAGAGGTACTCGCTTCCCCGCTCGGAAACAACGCCACCAAACATCGCAACGCAGACGCGCGAACGGAGCGCGAGTGTGTCGAAGACCACTCGCCTCGATTTTCCACCCAGCGCCCACGAATCCCCCCAATCAGGCGAGAAGGCTACGCCATCCCCGCCTGCCGCGCTGCGCTGCTCCAGGGCCAGTCCCCCGCCCGTGGCACGAGCCCGGTCTTCACGGGATTTCCCTCGATGTAGTCCTTCTCGGACCACTGTTGCTCGTCATCGCGCATGAAGGTGTCGAAGTAATCTTCCTGCCAGAGAGTGCCCGTCCGCTGGAGTAGCTTGTTGATCTCGCGAGTGGCGAAGGTCTTCCAAGAATGGACGACTTTGCCCAATGGATGGCCCGAGAACGTCTCGAAGAGCACATGAACGTGATTCGGCATCACACACCACGCGATCAGGCGATAGCGAACGCCATCGAAATGAAGCAACGCGTTCTGGACGATGTCTGCGCACGCGGGCTGGCGTAAAATGCACGAACCCGCCCCTTGATCGAGATAGCGCTCGATCTGGCGAATGCGCTCCGCGTCGTCCGTGATCCCGAGAATGTGTTCCCACTCGCTGCGCTTCGATTTCGGCAGCGAATCGGTCAGACGAAAGGTCACGGCCTGGACCAGCCCCGCTTTGTCGTAGTGCGGCAGGTAGCCACGGTCCGTCCATCCGCAATGGTCTTTCGGCAGCGCCATACGGTATGGAATACCCGAGCGGACAACAAATCGTCAAGCAAGGAAACGAGGTCGCGCGCACGGAGCGCGAGTGTGTCGAAGACCACTCGCCTGTTTTCTTCCCCAGCGTTCACGAATCCCCACCAACTAGGCGAGTAGGCTAAAGCCATACTCGCGCTCCACGTAGCGGCGCTCGCTTCCTCGCTCGCCCACTGCGCGGCATTGGCGGCGATCGCTTGCAGGATGAAGCACCCGCTCGGAAACAGCGCCATCAAACATCGAAACGCAGTCGCGCGAAAGGAGCGCGAGTGTGTCGAAGACCACTCGCCTGTTTTCTTCCCCAGCGTTCACGAATCCCCACCAACTAGGCGAGTAGGCTAAAGCCATACTCGCGCTCCACGTAGCGGCGCTCGCTTCCCCGCTCGGACACGGCGCGGCATTGGCGAGGATCGCTTGCAGGATGAACCACCCGCTCGGAAACAGCGCAATCAAACATCGAAACGCAGTCGCGCGAACGGAGTGCGAGTATGTCGAAGACCACTCGCCTGTTTTTCGGCCCAGCGGTGACGAATCCCCCCCCTAAACAGGCGAGTAGGCTAAAGCCATACTCGCGCTCCGTGTGGCGGCACTTACTTCCCGCTCGCCCAATTCGCGGCGTTGGTGAGGATCGTTTGGTAGGGCTTCAGGTCATGCACACGCTGGTCATGCCCGAGAGCGATGCCGACGATCCTCGCCTTCGGATGCTCGGTGATCCAGACGCTGGGATGCGAGACCTTGAATTTGTCGCTGGGGCTGGTTTCGGCGAGGACGGTGATCTTGGCGGTGCCGGCGGGGATTTTGTCGGGCTCGGCGTTCACGTAGTAGAGTTCGTCTTCGACGGTGAAGCTGGCGGGCACGTTCTTCATGACGGGATGATCGGCTTTCACGGCTTTCACATCGAAGGGATGGATCTTGTCGTGGCCGCGGGCACCGCCGCCGACGATTTGGGCGTTGAGCTCGGGCCAGCCGCCGAAGCCATACCAGGTGCCGGGATGCAGCATGACGATGCCTTTGCCAGCGGCGGCGAAATCGAACAGCGCTTTGCGATAGGCACCGGTGTCGAAGAATTTGCGGTTCACGCTGATGATGGCGGCGTCGGCGTTGGCGAGTTCGGCAGCGGCTTGGTCGCGATCCTCGGTGTAGTGGACGGAAAAGCCGGCGGCTTTCAGCGTGGCGACATCGGTGGTGCCGAAGAAGTCTTTGAAGTTGTGCGAGGAGCCGCCGCCGATGACGAGGACGCGTGTTTTGCCGGCTTCCCATTGCACGGGCGCGGCAGGAACGAGCGGGCCATCGCCTTTGCCGCCTGCTTTGGGTTGTAGGTCAGGCGTCCCGCCTGACGCAGGTGCGGCGGGCATTTTGCCCGCTTTTCCGGAGCCGGGCAGAATGCCCGGGCCACTCGTGGCAGGCTGGAAGCCCGCCCTACCCTCAATATCCGCCGTGACGGCAATGATGACGGGCGGTGTTTTGTTTCCGGCGGGGCTTTCGAGGATCAGGGTCTTCGCGACGGCTTTCTTCGTGAGTTCGAGCGTGAGGAGGCGCGGCTCCTGGCCGTCGGCGAGGCCTTCGATGCCTTTGGAGCCGGGGACTTCGACGGGCCGGATGTAATCGCTGAAGTGGATGCCGTTGAGGAGGGTGAATTCTTCCTTCTCGCCGCCTTCATAGACGACGGTGGCTTTGAGCGCGGGCGCTTCATCACGCACAGCGGGGAAACCCCAGCCGGACACGCCGCTGAGGAGTTGCAGACGCTTCGCGGCGACGTTGATGGCCACCTCGGCCTTCGCGGGGAAGGACTGTGAGTGGTTGTCTTTACTGGGGCCGCCTTTGAGCACGATCAAATTGCCGCCGGTGGAGCTTTTCGTGGGGTCTTGGATGAAGAAGGGCACGCCTTCGACCTTCACGTTGCCGAACTTGGTGAGCTTCACCTGGCCGCCGCGAGGATCAGGGCTGGCGAAGAGGCCGTCGCGACTGTCGGCGGTGAAAGCGTCGGCGAGATGGAGGATGCGGAACTGCTTCATCGCATCGCCGCAGATGAAGGCGAGGATGTCGCGCAGCGGCTCGGGGCCAAGCGCATCGAGACCTTCCGGCATGAGGCTGCGGCGGGTGTTTTCGCGCTTGTCGATGTCGCTCTTCGCGATCTCGCGCACGCCGACCTGCGTGGCGAGCGTGACGGTGGCGCTGTTTTCACTGGTGACGACGCCGACGAGCGTCTCGCCCTTCTTCGTGGTGATGTTGAAGGC
>CAMAZK010000149.1 GCA_945863205.1 Akkermansia muciniphila
CGTCGCCCACATCGGATTGAGGGTGGAGCACGCCGGTCAGAACCTCCGGCGGGACTGGGCGGTCTTTTTGGCTTCGCTGGCCGCCGTGATCGTCCTGACCGTTCTGTGCCTGGCGGGCGTCGTGTCCATCGACCCCTACTGGCTCGCGAAGAGCACTGCGGTCATCATCAGCGGCATCGCGCTGCTGTATTTCGCATGGGCCTTCCTCTTCGCCGGACTCACGGCGGTCGAGCTGAAACGGCTGGTCGTCATCGTCGTCCTCTTCGCGGCCTCGGCCATCTTCTTCGCCGGATTCGAGCAGGTGGGCTCGTCCTTCAGCCTTTTCGCGGAGCGCTTCACGATCCGTCAATTCGGCGGCGTGGAGATCCCGGCTAGCTGGGTGCAGGCGCTCAATCCTCTGATGGTCATCGCCCTGGCGCCTGTCGTCGCCGGAATGTGGGCGTGGTTCGCCCGGCGCGGCAGATCCCCGTCGCTCACCACGAAGATGTCATGGGCGCTGCTGCTGCTGTCGCTGGGTTTTGCCGTGGTCGCTTGGGCATCCCATCGGGCGCTGAGCTCCGGCCCCGTGTGGCCCACCTGGCTGATGACGGTCGTGCTCATTCACACCCTCGGGGAGTTGTTCCTCAGCCCCGTGGGCCTGAGCGCCGTCACGAAACTCTCCCCGCCGCGCCTCACCGGCCAGATGATGGGCATCTGGTTCCTCGGCAGCGCCCTCGGAAACATCCTCGCAGGCCTGCTCGCCGGTGAAGTCACGGGAGATGCCACCGCCGAGATGCCCGCCCGATTCATGGACGTCGTCGTCACCTCCGGCTTCGCCGGCCTCGTGCTCCTCGCGCTGGCAAAACCCATCACCAAACTGATGCCCGGGATTAAGTGAGCGGTGCGACGCGAGCCTGCCGTCATTCTCTCGCCACCTTTGAGCCGATTCGCACCCGCCAAGCCATTCAGCAGGCGAGTGGTCTCCGACACACGCGCGCTCCACCGGAACGAGCACGACGGATGGTCCGGGACGCGTGGCGCGGACATGCGTAGCGATTGGGAATGTGGCTGGGGGGTGATTGCCTGCCCTTGTCAATTTATTGCACACTGACGTCACTTCCTCGCCGAGATGAAAGGTAGAAGCCACGGCCTCGGCGGTCTTCCTGGCTTTGGAGGTGCTGTAGGCTTGCCAATGTCGGCTGAAGTTGTAACCTCGGTCCATGAGCGTACTCACCCAGCGTCTGTTCAGCGAGGTCGAATCCGCCCCCGAGTCGGTAAGGGCGGAGACGCTGGATTTTGTGCTGTTCGTGAAAAGCCGCCTGGGCAGTGGGACTGGAGCCTATGCGGCTGCATCCCGTGCATGAAACGAAAACCAGCAGAGTAGCCGGATTGAGGAGGGGTGGCCGCAGAGAAATTGCAGATGCAGATGAGCCATCGGGCGTTATGATTCTCACCATGAGTGCCCTTGCCCTCGAAATTGATCAGACCTTGCAGCAACTCGACAGCGCCACGGCGTCCCGGCTGGAGCGGCTGGTGCGAGATGCGCTGGCGTTGGTGAAACCACCGGCGGCATCCTCCGCCCAGGATAGCAAGCGGCAAGAGTGGCTTCGCCGCTTGGACCGACTGCGTGAGTCGGTGGGCACTGGGAAGACCGGAATCAGCACCGAGGTCATCATTGAGGACATCCGTTCGGAGCGCGACTGATGAGCTACTGGGATACAGGCTGTTTGGTGAAGCTCTACACGCCCGAACCGAATTCAGCGCAGTTCAGCAGCTATCTTGCGGCGAATTCAAGGTGTGTGACCGCAGACCTCGCTCCGCTGGAATTTTGGGCCACGGTGAGGCGAAAGGAGGCTGAGGGACTCTTGGCCGCTGGCGAGGCGCAGAAGGTTCAGACGGTTTTTGAGTCGGATATCGACGCCGGATTGATCCTGGTGCAGGCCAGTGATGAATCGGTGAGAAAGGAATACCACGATGTCGTGGATCGCTGTCTGGCGGCCACGCCGCCGATCTACATTCGGACGAATGATGCTCTGCATCTGGCTGCTGCCAAAGTGGCTGGAGAAACTGAAATCGTGGCGACAGACAAGCGGATGCGGGAGGCTGCGTTGCTGCTTGGATGCAGTTTATTTCCGCCTGTTTGAAGTCTGCTTCTCGGCAAGTAACTCCACGGAGGATTTCACACGGTGAGAGGCGAGAAGACTGTGGAGATGAAATGGAGAAGCCCACGGCTTCTGATGTCTTTCTAGCCCTGGGTGCCAAGGTGCAATCAATTCCTCAGAGGGGCATCGTTTGTCAATTTGTTGCACCCTGACGTCGTTTTCCAGTGGTCTCCGACACACTCGCGCTCCACCCAACGGAGCCGAATGGCCGCGAGGCACCGCCCCGTGGAGCGCGAGTATGGCGTCAGCCTACTCGCCACTTTCGAGCCGATTCGCATCCGCTGAGCCATTCAACAGGCGAGTGGTCTCTGACACACTCGCGCTCCACCGGAACGAGCACGACGGATGGTCCGGGACGCGTGGCGCGGACAAGCGTAGCGATTGGGAATGTGGCTGGGGGGTGATTGCCTGCCCTTGTCAATTTATTGCACACTGACGTCACTTCCTCGCCGAGATGAAAGGTAGAAGCCACGGCCTCGGCGGTCTTCCTGGCTTTGGAGGTGCTGTAGGCTTGCCATTGTTGGCTGAAGTTGTAACCTCGGTCTATGAGCGTGCTCACCCAGCGTCTGTTCAGCGAGATCGAATCCGCCCCCGAGTCGGTAAGGGCGGAAACGCTGGATTTTGTGCTGTTCGTGAAAAGCCGCCTGGGCAGTGGGACTGGAGCCTATCCGGCTGAATCACTCGTGCGGCATACGCCGGGCGTTTGTGGAGGGGATGCCTGCCTTGGCAACACTCGCATCGCGGTGTGGATGCTGGAGGAGGCACGTCGTGCGGGCGTGACGGATGCAGAACTGCTTCAGGACTATCCCAGCCTGAACGCCCGCGATCTCGCGGCGGCCTGGACCTATGTGGACATGCATCCCGAGGAGATTGAAAACGCCATCCAGGCCAACCACGATGCCTGATGGCCCGTCTTTACTCCAACGAGAACTTCCCGCGCCGTGTGGTCGAGGAACTGCGCCGACTCGGGCATGATGTTTTGACCTCTTTTGAGGCTGGGCGTGCCAATCAAGGCATTCCCGATGAGGAAGTCCTCGCCTTCGCCAGTCAGGAGCAGCGCGCTCTGCTCACGCTGAACCGCCAGGACTTCTTCCGTCTGCATCGCTCGACAGGTGGTCAGCATGCAGGAATCATCGCCTGCACACGCGATGATCCCCAGCCTGCTGCTTTGGCCCAGCGTATTCACGACGGCATTTCAGCAGCGGAAAGTCTTCATGGGCAGGTCATTCGCATCGTCAGGCCTTCTGGTGGGCACTGATCTTCAACCACCATGCCTCGGTGCCATTCGACGACGAATCCGCCGCCATCGCGGGTCCCTTGCTCAAGAAGCTGGAGAGCCAGGGGAGAGTGATCGGTCCTCATGATCTGCAAATCGCCGCCATCGCGCTCCAGCACGAGTGGACGTTGGTGACGAGCAATACGGATGAGTTCAGCCGCGTCGAAGGCTTGAAAATCGAGGATTGGACGGTTTGACACCAATGCAACCGGCCCGCCGGAGACAGCACCGGTTACCGGCAGCTTGGTGAGCCAGGCAGGATCATATCCCTTCCCATCGCCCATGCTGGAACCGGATTCTCCCTCGCTCCCATCTTCGCTCAGGCCGAGGCGCTCCTCGAACTCGGTGTCGCTCTCCCTGGCCCTTCAGGCCGAAAGAAGAAGGTCAGATTCCGTCGAAACCCAAGCCCACCCACCGCCTGAAGCGAGCAAGCCGCCGAGATGAAAAGGAGAAGCCACGGCCTCGGCGGTCTTCCTGGCTCTGGGGGTGCCAGAGTTTCAGCCAGCATCCGATGAGGGGCACCTGTCAATTTGTTGCACCCTGACGTCGTTTTCCCGCCGCCATCGTCCTCCAACACGATTGGACGCTGGGGGCGTGTAATACGGATGAGTTCAACTGCGTGGTGAGCTTTAAGATGGAGGACTGGGCGGTTTGAGAATGTGACTGTGGGTCTTGGCTGATGCCATGGTCTGTCAGCTTTTTGCACCCTGACGTTCTTTTCTTCGGAGAATTTTTGCGGGATTCGGCAAACTCGAACGCGCTGCGTGTAACTCCAGTTGAAGGGCGCAAATCTCGTCCAACAAACACAATGAAAAATCATGCATATACATTCTCCTTGTTTCCACCCTCACTGACCAAAAGCCCACGCAGGCTAAACAACGAAAATAGACTCTTCGATTCTCTCTGGTTCACTCCAAATCCAAGCGGAGGGACGACCATAATCTGTGACGATGTAATCGCTGCGGAACTGCTCAATTTCGCCTTCAGCCACCCATATGTCGCAAGACATGCCACTTTGAATTCTTCTCCACCTCTTCGCTTGGGAGATGGGCTCGGCGTGAGTTTCGAAATCCCCATATGCAGGCATTTTGCCATGCTTCTGTGCCGAAAGTTCGTCGCGGCCTTAACGGACGATCAGGTGCAGCAACAACTGTCACAGAATGAGCCTTCCACCTCGAATTCCTGGCTTTGAAAGCAAAAAATTCAGTCACATTTCAACCTTCCGTTATTATCTACCTGTCATGCAAACATCCACCTCAAATACGCTCACCTGCGGCCCTTGCGCCCGTTCTCAATCCCTCCCCCATTCAGAAGTCTTCCGAACGGGTTGCTGGACGGGAACGGGTGTGCTCGAACACATTCTCACCCACAGTTTTTCTCACCCCAACAAGCCTACTGGCAGCTACTTTGACCAGACTGGTTTTTTTGCGGTCGAAGAACGAGCCCGCCAGTTTTACGCAAGTGATTACCACTACTTCGAGGAAGAGAAGTCTGGTGAATTCCGAGGGTGGCAGCCATACGCCCTACACTCCGGTCAATTAGAGTATTTGGGTGTTCCTGGGGAGAGATCGAACACATTGAAATTCGTCCTGCTAAACTATGCCAACGACCGCCATGGGATGCTCGCGCCATTTTCATCACTGCCAACGGGGCTTTGTGCGAAATGTGGCAGACGACTCCCTTTGGACCTCAACCCAGTATTTTCGCCAAGTTGACATGGCGGCTCGATGCTCAATATCTCTGCCGCTGTTGTTCCTCTTTTTTCATTTCTTCCAATGTTAAGGCACGCCAATTTTTTCCCTCGGCATCAAGACGTCTATAAGCGCCAATCATTACAGCTACGCGATTAACGCGTTGATCCGACTTGGGCGCTACTTTGTAATACCAAGTGATAAATTCCAGATACTCAACCGAGGTGTAGCCGCTGCGATACCGGTCTGCGGCACATCGATCACAGTAGTCCTTTTTCTCCGTCATCCACGCCTGTTCCCATTCTTGTTTTCCGCCCCAATCAAGCGGCCATTCTCTTTTAGGTAATATCGTACCATTGGCAAAACCTTCACGTACCGCAAACTCCTTAGCAGGGCCAATAAACCAAGAAAAAAGGAAGCTGATAACGTGTCCAAAGCAATAGACGCTGGCCAAACCAACAAAAAAGAATGACCATTTGGCATGCTTTAAACCTACAATCATGGACAAGACGAGGCCGATAGTAAGGAGGAGATGTCCGATTTTGCCCAACGTTAACATTCCATCATAGGTGAGCCAGCCGACCATTCCTTGCCTCAAATGGAACGCACACCATATAAGGCAACAAACGACAACCAAACCAATCAGTAAGCCAGGTGCACTTGAAGGTGAGGCAGGTAAACGGCAGGCAGGACATTTGCCGTCCTCCCATTTGGCTTTGTGGCCGCATGATTCGCACTTCCTAATTTTTTTCCTCTGTCGAGTCGCCTCATTAAGGACTTGAGATTGAGCCTCTTCGTCAGAAAGTTTGCTGCCAACGAGCCAAAAAGAGTCGTTATAGATTAATACCTTTCCTTTCACTTCACGCCCCATCATAAGGCTCACTGTTCCGATTGATGCGGCTATGACGGCTGGGAATTCAGCGGTGCGATTCCAAAGAGAATCGTCGGCAACTAATTTGGTTATCTCGGAAACAAACAGCTGTCTTTGCCCCCTGAAATCGATCTGCTCTCTCGAAAGCAGCTGCACGGGTATCTTCATCCACTCCGAAAGCTTGGCTGCGCATTCTCCACCGACTTTCGAAAGGTGCTGCCGGGCATCTGTGTGTAGTCGTTTGGCAGGCATGGGCAAAGAATACGAAGTTTGAGGCAGGAGCGCAAGTGCGGGCAAGTGCCCGCATCACGGTGACCGAGGACGAATCTCTGACTCAACGCCCGTTGCCCTCCGCTCTCGCTCTCCGCCTCAATAATACTTCGTCAGCCCGTCCTTCCACAGAGGCTTGAGTTGATCGATGGGGGAATCGATCAAGGTGGTGCCGTTGTGGGAGATGTAGAGATATGGGTCGCGGGTGGCTTCGCCGATGATGACGAGGCCGGCTTTTTCGGCGGCGGCGACGTGTTCGGGGGCGATTTCGACGAGGAGGCGGCCGGGCGTTTCACCGAAGAGGAGTTCGGCGGTGGTGAGGCCACTCGCGGTGACGGGCATCTTGTCGGTGGCGATGCGGAGGCCGGCTTTGCCGCTGAAGGCCATTTCGGCGAGGGCGACGGCGAGGCCGCCTTCACCGATGTCGTGGGCGCTGAGGACGGCGCCTTGCTTCACGAGGTCGAAGTAGCGGCGGTAGGCGGCCATGCTTTCGGCTTCGTCGAAGGACGGGCCGGCGTCGAGGCCGATGCCGCGGGTGTATTTGGCGACGATGCTGCCGCGCAATCCGGCGCTGGCTTTGCCAAGGATGGCGATCTTGCTGCCGACGCGGCGCAGGGAGGCTCCGACGACGTGTTTCGCGTCCTCGACGATGCCGAAGCCGCTGAGCAGGAGCGTGACGGGGATGGAGACGGGGCCTTCGTCGGTGACGAAGTAGTTGTAGAAGCTGTCCTTGCCGCTGACGAAGGGCGCACCATACGCGATGGCGCTTTTGGCCATGCCTTTGGTGCATTCAACGAGGGCGCCGAGCTCGCGCTCGTTGTCGGGATTGCCCATGCAGAAGTTGTCGAGGATGGCGATGCGGTCGGGATTCGATCCCATGGCGACGAGCTGGCGCACGCACTCATCGACGACGGCGCGGCCCATGAGATGCGGGTCGGTCTTGCCCCACTCCGGCAGCAAAGCGCAGGCGAGGGAGACGAGCTGCTGGCTGCCATCGACGCGGATGACGCTGCCGTCCTGTGGCGCATCGCCCGCTGCACCGGCGAGCGGTTTGAGGACGGTGTTGCCCTGCACTTCGTGGTCGTATTCGCGAATGATGGGCTCGCGGGAGACGATGGAGAAATCGGAGAGCAGCGTCTTGAGCGTAGCGGTCCAGGATTCCGGACGCACGGGCACGGCGGGCTGCACATCGGCCGGTGTGCGCCATTTCGCCCGCATCTCGCGGCGCGGGGCCTCATGCAGCGCGGTGACGTGCAAATCGCAGACGGTGGTGCCGTGGTGCAAAACTTTGAGCCGCTGCGAGCCATCGGCCTTCGCGAGGACAAAGATCTCGGTCTGATAGATGTCGGCGAGCTTTTGCAGCTCGGGCAGATCCTTCTCGTCGATGGCGATGACCATGCGCTCCTGGGATTCGCTGATGAAGACCTGCCAGCTTTCGAGATCGGGCGCTTTCAGCGGCGCATTCTCCAGCCAGACCTCGCCACCGGTATCGCGGAGCATTTCGCCTGCGGCGGAGCTGAAACCGCCCGCGCCGCAATCGGTGACGAATTGAATGAGGCCCTTCTCACGAGCGGCGAGCACCCAATCGGCGACTTTTTTCTCCTCGATGGGATTGCCGATCTGCACGGCGGTCTGGTCTTCCTCATGCGAGTCGGTGGTGAGCTCGGCGGAGGAGAAGGTGGCGCCTTTGAGGCCGTCTTTGCCGGTGCGACCGCCTGCGGCGATGAGCAAATGGCCGGGCTTCACTTCCTTGGCGATGTCCTTGATCGGGATGATGCCGGCGGTGCCGCAGAAAACGAGCGGGTTGTAGATGAAGGTGTCGTCGAACTGGATCGCGCCATTGACGGTGGGGATGCCCATGCGGTTGCCGTAATCACGCACGCCGCGCACCACGCCGCGCATGACGCCGAGCGGATGGATGACGTCCTTTGCCTTGATTTGATCCTGCTCGATGTCGGGCGGGCCAAAGCAGAACACATCGAGCGAGGCGACAGGTTTCGCACCCTTGCCCGCGCCGAGGATGTCGCGAATCACACCGCCGAGGCCGGTGTTCGCGCCCGCGTAGGGCTCGATGGCGCTGGGGTGGTTGTGCGTCTCCACCTTAAGGCAAACGGCCTTGTCGTCGTCGAGCTTCACAAAGCCCGCGTTGTCCTCGAAGGCGCTGAGCACGAAGTCGGGCTTCGTTTTGCAAATCTCCTCCGTCACGTTGCGGATGTAGGTCTTGAACAAGCCGTCCACGACCTCCTGCTGGCCATTGAGCGTGTGATAAATCTTCGCACCAAAAATGCGGTGCTTGCAGTGCTCGCTCCAGGTCTGCGCGATGACTTCCATCTCCACATCCGTCGGCTCGCGGCCCTCATCCTGGTAAATCTTCTGCACCGCGAGCATGTCCGCCTTGGAAAGCGAAAGCTTCATGCGCTTCGAGAGGTCGAGAAGCTGGTCGGCGGTGAGATCGCGGAGGGGGATGGAGCGGAAAACGGCTTGGGACATGGGGAACCGCTGCTTATGCCAAGCGGGGCGCGATGGTCAATGCCGGAGGGGGAGGAAAATCAGGCCTCAGATCACTGAGGCATACGCGATTTCAAGACGGTTCGGATCTTTTTCGGGTTCTGACGCAGGTGCTGCACCGCGAGAATCATGTTTCGACCACCTTCGACCGCGTAGTAGATGCCAAGCCCCCAATCAAGCAGGCTCCATTTACGAATGGAGCCATGATACCGTGCCCCCATGTGAGAATTCGAGGCGAGCAGGTCAAGAGTCGCTAAAAAATCCGTGTTCATGCGATCTCCTTGTCCTTCGGAACGTCTCTCGAGGGCACAGTAGTGAATGAATAGATCCTGCTCGGCGCCGGACAGGACAACATTTTCATTCATGCCGTTGGGCGGCCTTGGCCTTCCATGTTGTCATGCGCTCACGCAATTCTTCGCTAGAGATAGCCGTCTCTGGGTGCTTGCGGTAATGCTCCATACGCGCTTCGAGCAGTTCCATGATGGCGGCCTTGCCTTCTGGAGTCTCGGAAACGTCGTATTCGTCATTTTTGAGTTCTTCGTCCAATTCCCAATAAACAGCCCATTTGTCCTGCTTGGACATAATGGCGAGTTGCGGCAGGCGTTCGGCGATCATGGCGGGAGAATAAGGGGCTGGGGAGGCAGCGTCAAGCCGGGTGGACGGCGGATAGGAGGTGGTGTGAAACGGTTGCTGTTCTTCTCGTGCCCGCTTTTATCCTGTCTCATGGCAACCATCGCAGTTCTCGGCACGCTCGACACCAAAGGTCACGAACACGCCTACGTGGCGGAAATCATCCGCGCACGCGGGCATCAGACACTGCTCATCGACACCGGCAGCGGCGAAGCACCGCAGGTGAAGCCCGATGTGGCGCGGGAGCAGGTCGCGGCAGCCGGAAACGTCGATCTGGCGGGAATCATGGAGCGGAAAGATCGTGGCGAGGCCGTGACGGCGATGGCGGGTGCGGCGGCGACGTTTTTGGCGGCCTTGGTCGAAAGCGGCAAGGTGCAGGGCGTGATCTCCCTCGGCGGTGGCGGTGGCACGGCGATCGGCACGGCGGCGATGCGGGCGTTGCCCGTTGGATTTCCGAAGATGATGGTCTCCACGCTGGCCGCAGGCAACGTGGCACCGTATGTCGGCACGAAGGACATCGTGATGTTTCCGAGCATCGTCGATGTCAGCGGCATGAACCGCATTTCCCGCGTCCTGCTGGCTCGTGCAGCCGGTGCGATCTGCGGGATGGTGGAGACGGCGGTGCCCGTGGCCGATGACAAGCCACTGATCGCCGCCTCCATGTTCGGCAACACGACGGAGTGCGTGAACATGGCGAAGCAGATCCTCGAAGACGCAGGCTACGAAGTGCTCGTCTTCCACGCCACCGGGAGCGGCGGCAGGATCATGGAGTCGCTCATCGAAAGCGGCATGTTCGCGGGTGTGCTCGATGTCACGACGACCGAATGGGCCGACGAACTCGTCGGCGGCATTCTGGGCGCTGGGCCAACGCGTCTCGATGCGGCGGCGAAAGCGGGCATTCCAGCGATCATCACGCCGGGATGCCTCGACATGGTCAATTTCGGCGAAAAGGCGACGGTTCCCGCCAAGTTCGACGGTCGCACCTTCTACATCCACAACCCGCAGGTCACGCTCATGCGCACCAACGCCGCCGAATGCGCCGAACTCGGTCGCATTCTCGCGGAGAAGGCGAATGCGTATCGCGGACCCGTGACCGTGCTGCTGCCGCGGAAGGCGATCAGCATCATCAGCGCCGAAGGGAAGCCGTTTTACGATGCCGAGGCGGATGCGGCGCTGTTTGATGCGATCAAGCAGCACATGCGTCCCGGCATTCCGCTCATCGAGATGGACTGTGAGGTGAATGCGCCGGAGTTCGCCGCTGCTTGTGCGAAGTCGCTGCTTGAGAGCTTGTCTCCGGGCTGATCGGGGCCACGTTGGCTGCCTCATGAACTATCCGGTCACGTTTCGTTTCAAGCTCATCGCCCTGGCTCCGCAGATCTACGTGACGGACGCCACGGGGAAAACCATCTGCTATGTGAAGCAGAAGCTGCTGAGGTTTCGTGACAAGGTCGAGGTCTTCAGCGATGAC
>CAMAZK010000150.1 GCA_945863205.1 Akkermansia muciniphila
AGAAAACATCATCATGCCCGCCATCGAGGCCGCACGCGCAAAGGGCATCACGATTGAAGGGCCGCTACCGCCAGATACCGCCTTCCTGCCCGGCAAGCGCCGCAGCACGGACGCCTTCATCTGCATGTATCACGACCAGGGCCACATCCCGCTGAAGGCGCTGGCCTTTGACACCGCCGTGAACACCACGCTCGGCCTGCCGATCATCCGCACCAGCGTGGATCACGGCACCGCCTGCGACATCGCCTGGCAGGGCAAGGCCAGCGGCAGCAGCCTGGTGGAAGCCGTTCGCCTCGCCGCGAAGATGGCCCGATGATCGCCATCATCGCAGACGACTTTTCCGGCGCCGCCGAACTCGCAGGCATCGCGGCCGCGCGCGGCTTCAAAACCGAGGTGCAGACCGAATTCGATCCCGGCAGTGCCGCGGAGGTCATCGCCGTGGACACGGGCACCCGGCTCAAACCGGAGGCAGAAGCCGCACACACCGTCGCCGCCGTGACACGCAGGATCATCGAAGCAAAGCCTGCATGGATTTACAAAAAGACCGATTCCGTCCTGCGCGGTCACGTTCGTGCCGAGATCGAGGCAGTTCTGGACACCACCGGCCAGCGTGACTGCCTCTTCATTCCCGCGAACCCGTCCAAGGACCGCCTCATCGTCGATGGTCGCTACTTTGTGAGTGGCGTTCCGCTCGATCAGACGGTCTTCGCACATGACCCGGATGATCCGAGGAGGAGTGCAGTCGTTCGGGATCTCCTGGGTGAGTCAGCACGCATCCGCACGCCAGATGCACGCAGCCTCGAAGACCTGAATCACTCCATCGCTCCTGCGACACTCGCCGCCGGCGCTGCGGACTTCTTCGGAGTTTTGCTCGGCGGCAGTCCCGTGCCGCCAGCACGCGTGCGGGCTGAAGTCTCCCTGCTGCTCTGCGGCAGTCTGGCGGCGTGGGAAACGGGCCGCGCCACACAGATGACGGAACGCGGTTTCACCGTCCGCACTTTGACGGAGTCCGTGTCCGCCGATCTGTGGCAGCAGACCCGGAAACTCATGCTGGCGATCGGCAAACCTCCGTCTGTGGACGTGGCCCGCGTGACCGAACAGCTCATCGACTCCGCACTGCCGCTGGTCGTGAACCGAAGCGACGTCCGAATCGGACTGGAAGGCGGCGCCACGGCGATGGCCTTCATCCGCCGCATGGGCTGGACACGATTCGAGGTGATTCCAGAGGGGCATGTCGGCGTCGGCAGCCTGCGCCCTCCAGGCGGCCCGATCTTGTGCGTCAAGCCAGGCAGCTATCCATGGCCGCGAGACTGCTTTCCCTGATGTCACGCTATTGAAGGGCCTACGATGCGCCCCATGGCGGCGGCACCGGATGAGAGGCCGCCGATGCGGTTGCGAAATTCATACACATCGGCGCGGTAGAGGGTCTTTTCATGCCATAGCGGCCCGCCCCCGGAGACAAACCCTGTGGCGCTGATTTGGAAGCAAGCGCTGCCGACGGGGATCTGCAAATGCGCCGCCTGCGTCGTCGTGGCGTTCACCGCATGGATGATCTCCTCCGCACCGCTGATCGTCAGGCCGCATTTCTCCGTCCAGCATTTGTAAAGCGAGCCCTTGGCAGCCGTGCGCGTCATCCCAGGACACAGCGATACGACGACGTGCCGCTGCTCGTAGATCACGGGCCGCTCATCCGCCAGACGAACACGCTCCATGTAAATCAGCGGATCCTTTGGACCGACATGCAGGCATTGCACCACGTCGGGGGGACCGTCGGACGCCGCAAGTTTCCGATACTCGATCAACCGGGTGCCCGGCTTCCTGCCTGCGGCCAGAGCCTTGTCCGTGAAGCTCACCAGGCGCTCCAGGTCGTAATCGAGCACCGAATCACGCACAAAAGTCCCTGCCCCACGCCGCATCTCCAGCAGACCGGCGGAAACGAGGCTGCTGAGCGCCTTGTTCGCCGTCGGACGGCTCGTGCCGAAGCGCTGGGCGATCTCACGCTCTGTCAGGAACTGCGAACCCGGCGCAAAGTCCTCCGAACGAATCAGCGCCCGCAGTTTCCCGATCAATTGCTGGTGAAAAGTGCCGTTGTCAGCCATCCGGACAGGTTCGGTGCAGAACTGTCTTTGACAAGTGGCTAAGCCAATTTACGCATTGGCCCAGCCACTCTGATCCCATGAAATACAGCTACTCCGAACTCGCCAAAATGATCGACCACAGCCTCCTGCATCCCACGATGACCGATGCGGACCTCGAAGCCGGATGCCAACTCGCCGCCGAATACGATGTGGCATCCGTCTGCATCAAGCCCTACGCCGTTAAGCAGGCCGTGGAGTGGCTGCGCGGCACGGATGTCAAAGTCGGGGCGGTGATCGGCTTCCCCCAGGGTAACAGCACCACGGAATCCAAGCGCTACGAAACAGAACTGGCCTGCAAGGATGGAGCCGTGGAGATCGACATGGTCGTCAATCTCGGCAAGGCTCTCAGCGCTGACTGGGACTATGTGGAGGCGGATGTGAAGGCCGTCTGCGACGAGGCCCACAAGCACGGGGCGAAGGTGAAGGTGATCTTTGAAAACGACTACCTGACCGCAGGCGGCGCGGGTCTGAGCAGTGACGAATTCAAAATCAAACTCTGCCAGATCTGCGAACGTGCCGGCGCCGACTGGGTGAAAACCAACACCGGTTACGGTTTCGTGAAACAGGCCGACGGCAGCTACAACTACAAAGGGGCCACCGAACACGATCTGGCGCTCATGCGCGCCAATGTCTCCAGTAAGGTCCAGGTGAAAGCCGCCGGCGGCGTGCGCGATCTCGACGGCCTGATCAAGGTACGTGACCTCGGCGGCTCCCGCTGCGGAGCCACCGCGACCGCAGCCATGATGGACGACTACCGCAAACGCGAAGCGGCCGGCGACTCCGGTGAAGCGGGCGGGAAAATCGGCGCGGGCGGCTACTGAACAAAGTTCACCGACAGAGCGCTACGGTGTCAGCACCCGGCGCAATGGTGCGTTGCAACTGCTCCCGTCCGGATGCTTGCGGCGGGAATGCTTTACTGATAGCACAGCAGCCCTGAACGAACTCGCATGACACGCACCTGCGCCCTACTCCTTGCCCTGAGCCTCCATGCGCCTGCAGCGCCGCCCCGCGAACTCTTGCAGCGCTACTGCATCGACTGCCATGATGCCGAGGTAACGAAGGGCGGCGTGGATCTCGAAGCCCTCCTCGGCGATGACATCGTGAAGCACGCGAGCACCTGGGAAGCGGCGGTGAAGCAGCTCAGCGCCCGCCACATGCCGCCCATCGGCAAGAAGCGTCCCGATGAGGCAGGCTACGATCAACTCATCACTGCACTGACGAAGGAACTCGATGCTCAACCGCCGAAAGCCATCGCTGGCCCGGCGTTTCGTCGTCTCACGCGCACCGAGTATCAAAACGCCGTGCGTGACCTGCTCGCGGTCGAGTTTGATGCAAAGGCGGCCTTTCCGACGGACGAGATCAGCCATGGCTTTGACAACATCACCGTCGGCGATCTGCCGCCGGCCTTGCTGGATCGCTACATCAGCGCGGCACAGAAGATCGCGCGACAGGCCGTCGGCACCTCGACGCAGCCGGAAATCACCGCCATCCGTGTGCGACCGGACATCACGCAGGAGTATCACGTGCCCGGTCTGCCGCTTGGCACACGCGGCGGTGTGCTGGTGAAGCATGTCTTTGCGCAAAGCGGCGACTACGAGGTGCAGGTGCGCCTTCAGCGGGATCGCAACGAGCAGGTCGAAGGCATGCGCGGCCAGCATCAGTTGCAGATTTTGCTGAATCGTGAGGTGAAGAGCGAGTTCACCGTCCAGCCTGCCAAAGACAAAAACTACGAGATGATCGACGCGCGTCTCAAAGCCCGCTTTCACGTCGCCAGTGGCCAGCATGAGCTTGGTGTGACGTTTCTGCCGAATGGCTCGCCCGTCCTCGAACGCCTCCGCCAGCCCTACAAGTCGAGCTACAACCTGCATCGTCATCCGCGTCTGAATCCTGCCGTGTATCAGGTCACGATCACCGGCCCCTTGGAGGCTGAAGGCGCAGGCGACACGCCAAGCCGTCGGTTGATCTTCGGAGCGAGTAAAACAGACCCCGAGGCCATCTTGAGGCCGATTTTGCGTCGAGCATGGCGTCGTGAGATCAGTGATGCGGATCTGGAGCGAGTGCTTCCATTCGTGCGTGACACCAAAACACTCGAAAGCGGCATCGAATCGGCTCTCGCGGCGATTTTGGTCAGTCGCGAGTTTTTGTTCCGCACGGAGCAAAAGGCCGAAGAAGCCGCTTTGGCCTCCAAACTGGCCTTTTTCCTCTGGAGCAGCCTCCCCGATGACGAACTGCTCTCGCTGCGTCCGCTCAATCTCGAAGCGCAGGCCCGCCGCATGCTGCGCGATCCGCGTGCGAAGGCGCTGGTGACCAACTTCGCCGATCAATGGCTGTATATGCGCAATCTCGATGCCATCACGCCGGACGCGCGGTTGTTTCCCGACTTCGATCACAACCTCCGCGAATCGCTGCGCACGGAGACTAGCCTGCTCTTCGCCGATGTGATCGAAAACGACCGCAGCGTGCTCGACCTGCTGCGCACGGATCGCACCTGGCTCGATGAACGTCTCGCCGCGCACTACGGCATCCCGCACATCCACGGCAGCCGCTTCCGCGAGGTGAAACTCGACCCGCAATCGCAACGCGGCGGCCTGCTGCGTCAGGGCAGCATCCTCACCGTCACCAGCTACGCCACGCGCACCTCGCCGGTGATTCGCGGGCATTGGATCTTGAAGAACCTGCTAGCCACCGAGCCACCACCGCCGCCTCCGGATGTCCCCGCTCTCGATGGCGTCATCTCCGAAAGCCTTCCGATCCGCGAGCGACTCGCCAAGCATCGTGAGATGGCCGCCTGCGCCAGTTGCCACAACCTCATGGATCCCGTCGGCTTCGCCTTGGAAAACTACGACGCCATCGGCCGCTGGCGTGCCCAGGCCGATGCACGCGGTGGTTTCGCCGATGGCAGTGAGTTCGAAGGCGTGAGCGGCATCGAAGCAGCGCTCATCAAGCGACCCGTGCCCTTCGTCACCGCCCTCACCGAAAAACTCATGACATACGCCCTCGGTCGTGGCCTGGAAGCCAACGACATGCCCGCCGTGCGAAAGATCGTGAGCCGGGCGAAAGCGAACGGCTGGAAGTTCAGCGAGATCATCGTCGGCATCGTGACGAGTCCTGCATTCGCCGGAGATGGAGGCAAAAGAATGGGGGCAGAAGAATGAAGACTGAGTTTCCATTCTTCTGCCCGCATTCTCCTGCCTATTCTGTCAGTTAGCCCCCCATCACACCGTTTCACCCCGCATGAGCACTTTCACCACCCGCAAAGCCCTCTCCCGCCGCCACCTGCTGCGCGGCATGGGTGCCACGCTCTCGCTGCCGTTTCTCGATGCCATGGTGCCTGCGGCCACGGCGGCGAGTCGCACGGTGCAGCCCGCGAAACGCCTCAGCTACATCTACATCCCGATGGGTTGCGACCAGTCACGCTGGACGCCTGTTAGCAAGGACACGCTGGATGAGCTTTCGCCCATTTTGCAGTCGCTCGCGCCGGTCAAGCAGCACTGCACGGTTGTTTCGAATCTCGAACTCGAGCCCGCTTACCCCGGCACGCACGCCACGTCGAATGCGAGCTTCCTCAGCGCCGCGCGAGTGAAGCACACGGAGAGCAGCGACTACTACAACGGCACCACCGCCGACCAGATCGCCGCGAAGGCCATCGGGCAGCAGACGCAACTGCCGTCGCTCGAGCTGGCGATGGACTTGATGCAGGTCGTCGGCCAGTGCGACAACGGCTACGCCTGCGTCTATCAAAACAACCTCTCCTGGTCATCGCCCACCACGCCGCTGCCTGCGGAGGCGCATCCGCGGCTTGTGTTTGAGCAGCTTTTTGGCGATGGCGGCAGCAAAACGGATCGTCAGGCCGCGTTGGAGCGACGTGCGAGATTGCTCGACTTCATCAAGGACGACATGCAGCGCCTCGCGAAGCAGCTCGGCCCGCAGGACCGCGATCGCGTGAATCAATACCTCGACAGCATCCGCGAGGTTGAGCGCCGCATCGAGAAAGCGCAGGCCGCCGTGGCGGAGAACGAGCTGCCGGACCTCTCCCGCCCCAGCGGCGTGCCCGCGAGCTATGCGGAGCATGCGCGGCTCATGTTTGACCTTCAGTTCCTCGCCATGCAGGGCGATGTCACACGCATCATCACCTTCCAGCTCGCTCGCGAGACCTCGAACCGCACCTACCCCGAGATCGGCGTCAGCGATCCGCATCATCCGCTGAGCCATCACGGCAACGATCCGGCCAAGATCGAGCGCATGTCGAAGATCAATGCCTTCCACGTCGGCCTCTTCGCCGAATACCTCGCCAAACTCGCCGCCGTGAAGGAAGGCGACGGCACGTTGCTCGACAACTCGCTGCTCCTCTACGGCAGCGGCATGGGCAACCCCAACGTCCACGACCACACCAACCTCCCCATCATCGTCGCCGGTGGAGCCAGTGCGGGCATCAAAGGCAACCGCCACCTGCGAAACAACCAAGCCATCCCGCTCGCCAACCTGCATCTCACCCTGCTCGACAAGGCGGGCGTGAAGCTGGACAAGTTTGGTGATAGCAGTGGAATCATTGACGTGCTGTAATCAGCACACCGGCCTCAGCGAGCCAAGTCCGTTCCTCCACCTTCTCGGGTTCGTTGAATTGGAGAAGGTTGGCCGTGACACGGCCCATGGCTGTCTTTCCTTTGATAAAGCCGGTTCTCAGTTCGAAGTGATCGCACCAATCATTCCGACGTGGATGGAATAGCGGAACGAGGCTGCCATCCGCAGGGTCGATGGAGGACAAATCACTGCCCTTGGCCTGATTGCAGAGGATGCAGGAGAGTGCCAAATTTTCTTCAGTTGTCTGGCCTCCGTGTTTTTGCGCGATGATGTGATCGACCTGATGGGTGTGAAAGCTGAACAGCTCTGGCAGCAGGCAGTATTCACAGGATTCGTGCGCACGATCACGCACAAGGCGTCTCATGGCTGCCGGGATGTGCGCTGCGCTCATGTGGACTTGAGCTTTAGAGCCGCCTTGGCCTTCGCCACCCGCACGAGGTGCTCGACTCGCTTGATGTCCTCCCACTCAGCCTGTTCCTCCACCGTCAGCCCCTGCTCGCTGTTTTTTCTCAGCAGAGCTTCAGCGCGTTCCGCCGCCTCAGCAGAGGGACGCAGCGCCATCACTTCTTGCGCAGAAGGCAGGCCGGCCAACAGTTCCGTCACATCGCTCATCTGCTGCACCTCTCCACGCTGCCTTCCACGCCAGCGCTGCAAACCTGCTGTCAGCACGGCTACGAGGTCCGTTTCGTTCTTTGGCATGTAGGCCGCCAGTTCGTCGGGAACATTCAAGGTCAAGGTCATGATCCTAGTTTGCATGACCGGCACTAAATCAGCAAGCCATCATTGTTACAGCCATTCCTGTCAGTTTACGACCGCGCTCGTCGTTGATGCACGAGCATGCTATGCGTTCGACCAGCTTTCATCATTATCCTTTGCGGCTTCACATCAGTCGGGGCGTTTGCTGATCTCCCTTCATCCGCTGAAAAGCAGGACTGGAACGCTATTTCCGCTCAACTCGCCTCCAAGACCGATTTGAATGCCGCGCAGGCCGATGGCGCGACGGCGCTGCATTGGGCAGCTTACCATGACAAGGCCGAGATCGTCGAAAAACTGCTCGCTGCAGGCGCAAAGGCCGATGCGGCAAATCGCTACGGCATCACGCCGCTGCTGCTCGCGTGTGAAAATGGCAGCGAAGGCATCGTGCGGGCGCTTTTGAAGGCGGGAGCCGATCCTCAGGGGAAACGACGTGGCGGCGAGACGGCGCTCATGATCGCCAGCCGCACGGGTCGCGTCGGCGCGGTGGCGGCGTTGCTCGAAAACGGTGCGAAAGTGGACGCGCAGGATCGTGAGGATCAAACTGCGCTCATGTGGGCAGCGGCGGAAGGTCATGCCGAGGTCATCGACTTGCTCGTGAAGCACGGCGCGAAGGTCGATCATCGGCTTGAATCGGGCTTCACGGCCTTTTTGTTCGCCGCACGCGAGGGAAAGAGCGCGGCGGTGAAGAAGCTGCTTCAACTCGGTGCCGATGTGCATGACGCCATCGACACGAAAAAGTCCACCGGTGGCCGCGATGCGCCGCAAGGCACCAGCGCGGTGCTTTTGGCCGCCGAGAACGGGCACTTCGAGCTGGCAATGGAGATCATCCGCGCCGGAGCCGATCCGAACGACATGCGCAACGGCTTCACCGCGCTGCACTCGATCACATGGGTGCGGAAACCGCCTCATGGCGACGATGAGGCCGGTCAACCGCCGCCGGACACGCATGGCAAGCTGAGCAGCCTCGATTTCATCCGCGAGATCGTGAAAGCGGGCGCGGATGCGAACGCGCTCCTCGGCCCGAAGGCGAGGGCGAAGGCCTTCGGGGCCATCAGCTTCAACCAGGCGACGCCTTTCCTTCTCGCTTCGCGCAATGCCGACCTGCCGATGATGAAGCTGCTCATCGAGCTAGGTGCGGACCCGTTGCGGCCGAATGCCGAGGGCTCCACGCCGCTGATGGCGGCGGCAGGACTGGGCTGCTACGCGCCGGATGAGGAAGCAGGCACGGAGGACGAATGCGTGGCCGCGTGCGACTACCTCATCAGCCTCGGCGCGGACGTGAACGCGGTGGACAAGAAGAATCAGACCGCCATGCACGGCGCCGCCTACAAGAGCCTGCCCAAGGTGGCCAGACTGCTGGCGGCAAAGGGTGCGAAGATCGACGTCTGGAACCGCAAGAATGAGAAGGGCTGGACGCCGCTGCTCATCGCGCAAGGATTCCGCCCCGGAAACTTCAAACCGAGCGTGCCGACGATTGATGTGATCAGCGAAATCATGAAGGCGCAGGGCGTGACGCCGCCTCCGCCACCGGATCGTGATTCCCTGCCGAAGAAGAAGGGTTACAACCGTCAGTGATGGCGATTCATCGAAATACGCCGCCCTCCCAGGCGTAGTTAGCCGCGTGTTTGACCATGCTCCCTTCAAACTCCTCTCCGGTCGTGCGAGCCGCCTCTTCTGCACCGCGCTGACGGCGGCGGCGATGGATCACGCCGATGCGGAGAACGCTCCTATCGACTGGGATGCCGCCCGAAGACACTGGGCCTACATTCAACCAGCGACACAGGGGCCTCCCGAGGTCCAGGACGCCAGATGGCCAAGGGAGCGTGTGGATCACTTCATTCTGGCCGGATTGGAGAAGAACGATCTCACACCGTCTCCCGAGGCCGATGCGCGGACGCTGATCCGGCGCGTGACTTTTGACCTGAACGGCCTGCCGCCGACTCCGGCTGAGGTGGATGCCTTTCTGGCCGATCGGCGACCGGACGCCTATGCACGACTTGTCGATGGCCTGCTCGGACGGCGTGCCTTTGGTGAGCGCCTGGCGAGCCTATGGCTGAATCTGGCGCGTTACGCCGAGGACCAAGCCCATCAGGTCGGGGGAAACACATCGCTGAACTATCCGAACGCATGGCGGTATCGCGAATGGGTGATCGCGGCCTTCAACGCGGACCTGCCCTATGATGCGTTCATCAAGAAGCAGCTCGCAGTCGATCTGCTCGAACCCGAAAACAGGAAAGATCTGCCTGCGCTCGGCTTTCTCGGCCTGGGGCACAAGCTCTATGCCCGCAGCCGCCTCGACGTGCAGGCGGAGGAGTGGGCGGAACAGGTGGACACGGTCTCGCAGACCTTTCTCGGCCTGACGGTCGGCTGCGCACGCTGCCACGATCACAAGTTCGACCCGATCACGACGCAGGACTACTACGCGATGGCGGGAGTGTTTGCCTCCGTGAGCAAGGTGAGCCAGCGCCCCGACGGGAAGGACGAGGACGGCAAGACGAGCGCGGACAAGATGGATCCCGGCACGCTGCACATCGTGCGTGACGACAAGCCGCGAGATCTGCCGGTGTATGAGCGCGGCGATGTCGAGTCCCCTGGCGCCACCGTTCCGCGTGGCTATTTGCAGGTGCTGAGCCGCGGAGAGCCGGAGAAATTTCAAAGAGGCAGCGGTCGTGCGGAACTCGCTGACCGCATCGCCGATCCGGCGAATCCGCTCACGTCGCGCGTTTTTGTGAACCGCATTTGGGGCATGCTGTTTGGCAGGCCGCTGGCCCGCGACACCAGCAACTTCGGCACGACGGGAGACCAACCCACGCATCCGGAACTGCTGGATGACCTGGCCCTGCGTTTCGTCCAGAACGGCTGGTCGGTGAAGCAGCTTGTGCGCGAACTGGTGCTCTCCGCGACGTATCGCCAAAGCAGCCGCGGAAGCGAGGCGAACGCGCAGCTCGACGAGGCGAACACGCATTTCTGGCGCATGAACCGCCGGCGGCTCGAGATCGAGCAGTATCGTGACGCCGTGCTGGCCGTGGCCGGTGATCTGCAGAGCGAGGGAGGCTCGTCTCTCGAAGTCGATGCAGCGGGGCACCGCAAGCGCACGCTTTACAGCAAGGTGAGCCGTCGCGAGCTGAACAAGACGCTGATGCTCTTCGATTACCCTGACGCAAACGTCCACGCCGCCGGACGCTCCAGCAGCACAACGCCCACGCAGAAGCTTTTCGCGATGAACAGCCCGTTCATCATCGAGGAGGCCCGCTCCCTGGCCACACGACTGCAGCGTCATCACGGCGATAACGAAGCCCGCATCCGGCACGCCTACGCTTTGCTTTTT
>CAMAZK010000151.1 GCA_945863205.1 Akkermansia muciniphila
CGGATCGAGGTCGTCACCGCCGAGAACGCCGAACTCACCCTCCGCCGGGACGGCCCCTCCTGGCAGATCGAAGCCCCCTTCAATGATCTGGCGGACCCGGAAAAAGTCGCCGCGCTGATTCTCACTCTCGGCTCCATCGAATGGATCGAGCGCATCCACCGCAGCGAGTTCGACGACAACGAATGGGCGAAGACCGGGCTCGAAAAACCGCGCTACAAAGTACGGCTTCTGGATGCGGAGAACGGCATTCTCCAGGAATGCTGGTTCGGCGCACCCGCCGTGGTCGAAAACAGCGTTTACATGGGCCTGCCAGGAGCGGACGGGGAACTGGCCTGGTATCTCTCGAAGTGTGAAGCGCCGCGCGTCCTCCAGATCCCCACAGCCTCGTGGCGCGATCCGAAGCTGCTGCGCCTCCCGGCAGAAGTCATCACCGCCATCACGCTCGTCCAGCCGGCCGGCCAGATCGCCATCAGCCGGGAGAACGAGCACTCATCATGGATGCTGGAGAAGCCGCTGAAAACCCGCGGCAGCAAAGAGCGCATCTCGGAGCTTCTCTCCACCCTTCTGAACATCGAAATCGCCGAGGCGAAAGATTCCGCCCTCACGCCTGCAGGCACGGCCAAAAAAGGTGAAACGCCCGCCAGTCCGGCCGAAGAGATCAAGGTCATCGTCGAGTCCAAGCCACGCAAAAAAAGCTACGAGATCACCCTCAGGAAACCGACCGGGCCCAAGCAGGCGACGACCGGCGCCACCACCTCCTATCGCAATCCATCCTTCACCGTCGCGGCTGGAAAGATCGAAGGCCTCTGGGTGAAGCCCAACGACCTGCGTGACCACCTCCTCGCCCAAGTCGATGGGGAGCGCCTCGACTTCATCACCATCACCAGCAAGACCCACCCCGAGATCAGCCTCCGCCGCGAGGCCGGGTCCTGGTACCTCCTCCGCCATGGCAACTGGGACCCCGCCAACGGAGAGCGCGTCGCCCGGTGCATCAACGCCCTCAACACCCACGAGATCGCCGAATTCGCCGCAGACACCGCCGCCGACCTCATGCCCTACGGACTCGATGATCCCTTCCAAACGGTCACCTGGACGCCCTCCCGTGAAAAGCCGGTCAAACTGCTCTTCGGTCACAATGCCGAGCGCACCAAGTTTTTCGCCAAATACGAGAGCGAGCCCTTCATCTACCGCATCGAGGCCTCCCTGCTGCCGTCCATTCCCACCGACGGCATCAAGTGGAAGGGGCTCGGTGCCCTGCGCTTCACCACCTTCGCCCTCCGCCGCATCAGTCTGGCGCTGGGAGCGAACTCCCCGGTCGTGCTCGACTACAACCCCGTCACCGCCCAGTGGAAAGCCACCCGCGGCGGTCGTGACGTGACGGACGAAATCGACCGCGTGAAAGCCGACCGCCTGGCTGGCAATCTGGCCCGCTTCACCGTGCAGGACTGGGCCGCCGACCGCACCGACGCCATCGAAGCTCTCAAGACCCCCTTCCTCACGATTCAGATCGTCCTCGGAGAACCCGGCAAGACGGAAGGGCCCGTGCGAGAGGTGGAGATCCTCTTTTCCCCCACCCAGCCGAATGCGGAAACCGCGTTTTACTTTGGGCAGGTCAAAGGAGACCCGGACATCTTCTACATCACCCGTGTGGCCCTCCTCCAGATCGTGGGAGACGGCGTTTTCAAGGCCCAGCCCTCCAAGTAGCCCCCAGAACGGCAGTCGTGCTCGGCGCGTGCTGTTTTTCACCCGCCGCTTGAATGTCACTTGCCGACTCCCGCAAGGGCGTGTGTCTTGAACCGCATGGCATCGAAAAAAGCATCCAAGCCCTCCCGCGCCAAAAAACCGGCCAAGGAGAAGTCCCCAAAGGCTCTCCGCAAGGTTCCCTTCTGGATCGGATTCGATCTCGGCGGCACGAAGATGATGGCCTCCGTCCTGGATGCTAGCTACAACGTCCTCGGTTCCGCCCGCAAATCGACCAACGGTTCCGAAGGCGCGGCCAAAGGCCGGGGCAAAATCATCAAGGCCATTCATGAAGCCATCCTCTCCGCCGGCGTGGACCCCGCAGGCATCCAGGGCATCGGCATCGGCTGTCCGGGCCTGGTCAATTCGGCCCGGGGCGTGCTGGTCTTCGCCCCCAATCTCGGCTGGACCAACATGGCGCTGCGCAAACTGCTGCAGACCGAGTTCAAATGCGCCGTCGCCGTGCTCAACGACGTGGACGCGGGCACCTTCGGCGAATACGCCATCGGCGCCGGCAAAGGTGCGCGTTCCCTCCTCGGCGTCTTCCCTGGGACTGGCGTCGGTGCCGGCTTCGTGTATGACGGCCACCTCGTCATGGGTCGCTCCATTTCGGCGATGGAACTCGGCAACGTCCTGTTCCCCGGCACCCACATCGGCAGTCCCGTCTTCGGCACCGTCACCCTCGAAGACCTCACCAGCAGGCTAGCGCTCGCCTCACAGGCCGGACTCGCCTGCTACCGCGGGCAGCTCCCCGAGCTCGACAAGAAAACCGAAGGCGCTCTGCGTAGCATCCGCAGCAAGGCGTTGGCAAACGCCTTCCGCGGCGGTGAGGACGCCGCCATGGTCATGTTCCGCAATGCCATCCGCTACCTCGGCATGGGCGTGGCCACTGTGGTCAATCTCCTGGCGCCCGACCGCATCACCCTCGGTGGCGGCCTCGTCGAGGAACTCCCAGAACTCTACCTCAACCTTCTCAAAGAAGAGGTCGAGCGCCACGCCATACCGGAACTCTCCCGCGGGATCAAATACTCCCTCGCCAAACTCGGCGGGCAGGCCGTCGCCGCCGGTGCCGTCGCATGGCTGCGCAAGGAGAACAAGCAATGAGCGACCCCGCCCCCACACCCATGCCGCCGGAACACGCCGTCATCTTCATCGGCGCAGCCTCCGTCACTCTCGTCATCGGCCGCCAGGATGCTGACGGCAAGTTCACCCGCGTCGAAAGCCTCGATCGCCCCCTCCCCGTCGCCCGCGACATCTTCCGCGGCCGCACCATCACCCGGGGCACCGTGGACCAGGCCGCCGCGATCCTGCGCGACTACCTCCAGTCCATGCGCGAGTACGGCATCCCCACCTCCCAGCTGCGCCTTTTCACCTCCAACATCCTCGCTGAAGCCTCCAACCACGAGATCTTCCTCAACCGCCTCCAGGTCAACAGCGGCGTCGTCCCCAGCCTCATCGACGACGGCAACATGACACGGCTCGTCTATCAGATCGCCCATCGCCTCCTTCAGCGGAACCCCACACTGGCTCAGGGCAACACCTTCGTCACCCACATCGGCCCCGGTAACACCCGCGCCATCTATTTCCAGCAGGGCCGCCTCGCCGCCTACAGCAACTACCGCCTCGGCATCTTTCGCGCCCGTGAAGCCGTCGCCCTCCACGACGAGGAAACCCCGCACCAGCTCCTCCACCTCGAAGAGCAGATCCGCGGCGTCGTCGATCACCTCGCCCAGGACTACGCCGACGTGAAAGTGGACAACCACGTCGCCATCGGTGCGGAGATCCAAAGCGTCGCCCCCCTCCTCGGAAAAGCACGCCACGGCGCCCACCGTGTGCAAGAGGCCGTCCTAGCCAGCCTCACCGACAAGCTCGCCCGACTCAATCCAGACGACCTCGTTCGCGAACTCCACGTTCACTACACCGGAGGAGAGGGCATCATTCCCGCCCTGCAGACGAACCTCGCCCTAGCCCGCCGCTTCGGTGATGACTCGCTCTGGGTGCCAGAGGGCGACTTCCAGCTCGAGCTCATGCTCGACCTCATGACCACAGGCTCCCGCACTGCCGTCTTCCAGGAAGAGGTCATGCAGGCCGTCAACGAGATCGGCGCACGCTACAAGACGGACCGCCGCCACGCCGACCACGTCGCCGCCTTCGCCCGCCAGCTCTTCCGCGAGCTTCAGCACCTCCACGGTCTCGATCCCAAATACGAGCTCGTTCTCCGCGTCGCCGCCACTCTCCATGAAGTCGGCATGTTCATCAGTCCCCGCGAGCACCACAAGCACAGCCTCTATATCCTCCTCCACACCGAAATTTTCGGCCTCAGCACCCAGGACCGTGAAATGGTGGCCCTGCTCGCCCGCTACCACCGCCGCTACAATCCCGAGCCCGGCCACCCGCACTTCGCCGACCTCAGCCGGGAGGAGCGCATGACCGTCCTGAAGCTCGCCGCCCTTCTTCGCGTCGCCGACGCGCTCGACCGCTCGCACTCCCAGCGCATCCGCTCCATCCAGCTCCGCCCGGAAGGCTCACGTCTCAGCATCCTGACTCAGGGGGTCGATGACACCACCGTCGAGCAGATCGCCATCAACTCCAAGTGCGACCTCTTCCGCGAAATCTACGGCTACGACATCACGCTAGTCACCACCTGACCCCGGCGCTCAGCCAGTGAACGCCCTGCCACGGCGGGCGATCGTCCGTGCGCCCATCAAGGCGGCACCCTGCCGCCCAATCTTCGGTGGTCAAACAAGCGGAACTCCGTGCGCACCTCAACGTGCGCACTCTTGGGAACTCCCCCTCCGGTCACATGCCGTTCTGCAGGATGCGCTCCCACAGCAGGTCATTCATCAAAACATTGGTGATGAATTCGCGGCTGCTCTCGGCCGCTGCGGGAGACTCAGCCACAGTGCTCGGCAGTTTCACTTCGAGTCTGAACCCGCTGGCACCACGGGGAACACAGGCCGTGCCTCCCTGATGGCAGGCAAGCATCATGGCTGCCAGAAGATCCAGCCCCGAACCGTCCACTCCCGGGGAGACGAGCGTCAGCAGCGGGTCAAAGACCGACCGCACCGCGTCTGCGGCGATGCCCGAACTGCTGTCGCTCACGCACAGGGTCACCCCGCTTCCATCATCCGCAGCCGTGGCGCTCACCGTAACTTTTCCACCGGCAGGGAGCATGCCTAGCTCCGCCTGAAGGATGAGTTCCAGCATCCGCTCGAAAGCCGGCTGACCGACCTCCACCGATGGCAGCGACGAGGAGACCTCCAAATCGACTCCCTTGGCGGCGAAGGCGGCGCGCTGGCCTTCCACCACGACCTCAATGACCGAAGCAGCAGAACTCTTCGCGCCGCTGTCGCCAGCGGAGACTGCGACCGCCACCGAGTCCGCGACCCGGTTCGACTGCTGGACCACATGGGCGTGGAAGTCGCGCCAGAACGTGCCCTGCCGCAGGCGGTCTAGGTCAAACTCGGGACGCGCACCGCGTCCGGGAATGATCTCCAGAAAGCTGTGCAAGCCGCGGAGAGGGTGGTGCAACTGGCTGGCGAGCGTCCCCGCCACCACGCCAAGCGCCAGGACTCGATCCGCGATGAGGACGTTCTGTAGGGCTGAGAGCTTCTCCCTGAGCAGTTCGTCACGCTCCTGCTGAAGGATGTAGAACTCCATCGCGCGATGCAGGGTGTTTCGCATGTCCTCGATTTGGATAGGCTTGGAGATGTAGCGAAAGATGTTGCCCAGATTGACGGCGTCCACCGTGGCGCTGTAGTCCGCGTAGGCGGTGACCATCATGCGCACGAGACGCGGTCGCATGACCGAGGCTTTCTCCAGAAGTTGCACGCCTTTCTCTCCCGGCATTCGCTGGTCAGAAAGCAGCACGCCGATGTCGTCGCCATGCTGTTCGATGAGCTTGAGTCCCTCCGCAGCGCTGATGGCCGTGAGGATGCGGAATTCATCACCGAAGGACTTCTCGAAGTACTTCAGGGCCTTCTCCTCGTCATCAACGTAGAGCACGGCATATTTTTTGACGTCGTATTGGTATTGCATGGATGTGTCTGTTCTATTGTTGGTCAGGTGAATTCCGGATTTTCGACGGATGGAAACTCGAGGATGAACTCCGTGAAAATTCCCGGCTCGCTGCGCACTTCGACGCGGCCGCCGTGATCGGCGATGATGCGGTTGCAAATTGAGAGCCCGAGGCCCATGCCTTTGCCGACATCCTTGGTGGTGAAGAAGGGATCGAAGACCTTGTCCCGAATGCCCGCCGGTATGCCCGGTCCATTGTCACGGAGTGTGAAGACGATCTTGTCCCCACGGTGCTCCCCGTGAATGCTGATCATGGGGCTTTCCCCCTCGGGGTAATCCTTCGTCTCCATGGCATCGAGTGCGTTCTGCACCAGATTGATGAAGACTTGGGTGCACTGGTTCGCATCCCCGCGGACTTCAAGCCCCTCTGCGACGGTGACCTCCCGCTGAACGCCGTCTTTCCAGATGTGGGAGAAGAAGCGCAGGCCTGTGTCCACGAGGTTCTTGAGATCGAAAGTCTGGTTCAACTCACGCGTGTTGCGGGTGTAGCCCCTGAGGTCGGAGACGATCTGAACGACCCGGTTCACGCCCTCTTCGATGTCTTTGAGCGTCTCGTTGAAGTCTGGTTGCTCGCCCTCCGGCAGGAGCTTCCCGGAACGACCGAGGATGTGCAGGCCCTGGCGGGCGTAATTCAGAGGGTTGTTGATTTCATGAATCAAACCGGCGCTCAAGCGCCCCAGGGCGGCAAGTTTCTCGTTCTGAACGAGCATGGACTCGGTCTCCTTGATCTGCTCCAGAGCCGCTTCGAGCTGCTGCTTCTGACTGTAAAGTTCCTTCTGATAGAGACGGGAATCGGCGAGGTTCTTCAGCCGCACGAGCACCTCGGTCAGAGAGAACGGCTTGGACAGGAAATCGCTGGCGCCGGCTGCAAGGCATTCGATCTTCGTCCTCTCATCAGCACGGGCGGTGAGGAGCACCACCGGGATGGACCGCGTGGAGGTGCGGTCCCGAAGTTCGCGGCAGACTTGAAGCCCGTCCTTCTCCGGCATCATCATATCAGAAAGAATGATGTCAGGCAGGAACTGGGCGGCCTTTTCAACGGCCTGCTGACCGTCCACGGCTTCGAGCACCTCGAAGTTCGCACTGAGCTGGCTCTTGAGGAATCGCAGCATGTCCGGCTCATCGTCAGCGATGAGCAGCTTTGGCTTGCGGTTGTGCGAGATGCCGGTCTCCACAGGCCGCAGCGTGGCCTGAAGGGAGGTCATGGCCGGGAAAAGTTCGGCACGACGGTAAAGTTCGGCGATCCAGTCGTTCTGCTGTGCGGGAGCCGACGCCTCAGAGAGCTCGGAGTCGGGATCTGCCTCGAACGCATTCACGCCGGTGTCATCCGGCCTCGTGAGGGGCAGCCTCACCGTCATCGTCGTTCCGACGCCGACCGCACTGACCACGGACACGCCGCCTCCCTGCACCTCGGAAAGTTCCTTCACCAAGCCCAGGCCGATGCCCATGCCCTGAAACTTCCGCTGGGAGGAGGTGTCCGCCTGCCAGAAGCGGCCAAAGATGTGCGGCAACTGGTCCGACGGAATGCCCATGCCCGTGTCCTTCACCTCGACGATGAGATTGGCGCCCTCCACCCGCGCATTGAAATCCACCCGGCCACCGGCAGCGGTGAACTTGAGGGCATTGAACAGGAGATTGAGAGTGATGCGCTCCAGCTTCTCGGAATCTGTCATCAGGGTGCCGACATCCGGGGCGACGTGAGTCTGCAGATTGATTTTTTTGTCCTTGGCGACAGCGCCAACCGCGTTGGCGATGCCACGCACGAAATCCCCGATCACCACGCGTTGGTTTCGAACTTCCCCATGGCCCGACTCCAGCCGAACGAGTTCCAGCAGGTCGTTGATCAGCTTCAGCAGTCGCATCGCATTGCCATGCATCGTTCCCAGCAAATCGCGCTCTTCTGGCGTGTGTGCTGACGAAGGTGAGTGCAGCATGGATTCCAGCGGCGCGATCATCAGGGTCAGCGGTGTGCGTAACTCGTGGCTGATGTTGGCGAAGAAGCGGCTCTTGGCCTCGTCGAGTTCGCGCAGCTTGTGATTGGAGGCCTCGAGCTCGGCGCGATTTTCATCAAGGTGGAAGCGGAGCTGGAACTCCGAGCGCCTGATGTTGTTGTACTGCCAGCTTCCCGCCACGATGAAAACGCCGGTGACGAACAGGAAGTAGATGTTGTTGAAGTAGAGCCCTTGGTTGATGACAGGCCCGTGCAAGGTGGTGGCAATGACGTAGGCCGCCAGGGTCAGCGCGAAGATCAGGGCGCTATCGCCGAAGGTCCAGCGCAGCAGGATGGCGGAACCAAGATTCACAAGATTAAGCCCCGCATAGTAGGGGGAGGCCGCGCCCTCCGTGGTGTAGATCATCCACGAAATGCACAGCAGGGGCAGCAACGCCACCAGATGGCCCAGAATGCGATAGCAGCGACGCCTCCCCATCGGGCAATAGTGCAGCGCAACCCACAGAACGCCGAGCAGCACCGAACAAAGGATCCGGTAGGGCAGGAACGAGAGCATGATCTCGCGGCCATAGACATAGTAGTCCAGTACCAACCCCGCAGGCATGAAAATGCCAGCCACGATGCAGCAGATCTTCGCGTTCTGAACGCGGATCGGCTGCTCGTATTGGTCGAACGCCCGGTCAAGGTCGTTCGCGGCTGCTGTGGGCGTTTCAGGCATTGTCAGGTTTGCGCACCTCGAGGTAGATGTTCACGCCCGTCGGGTCCGCCTTGACGGTGCAGGCGGCGGGATCAGCCTTGTCTGGGGCCAGTTTGAGAAAACCCTCCTGGCTCCGGTAAACCAGGTGCCAGTCCACCACGTACTCCATCCAGTTGCGGGACGGATTGGAAATGTCCACGTTCGTGGCAACGAGCAGGCCGCCAGGCGCCAGCAGCTCATAAAAGACCTCCAGCAGCCGCCGGCAGATACGGTCTGAAAGGTAGTCGAAGAGTCCGGCGCAATACACAAAGTCGTAACTCCCGACTTCGAACCCCGCGCCCGCACGCGCCGACTCTTTCAAGATCTGATGGACCGAGCGTTTCTGGAAACGGATTCCCGTGCGACGGCGATGGCGGGTCCGCAGGGACTCCAGGTCGCGCCCCGTGTTGGTGATCGTCTCGTCGTTAAAGTCCAGAAGGATCATGTCAACGTTGTCGCACAGATCGCTTTCAGAGAGGAAGCGCTGAACCTCCTGCGCCGGGCCGCAGCCGAGATTGAAGATGCGCGCAACCCCGCCTTTTGACGCGATGCGGGTGGTCTCTTCACGCAAACGCTCCACCAGGTAGGTGATGCGGTTTCGGTGCGCTATGACCGGCCCGGTCTCCAGGAACATGCGGTTGAGGATCTTGGCAAACATGGAGCTGCCCTCATAGGGGTCACGCAGCATCATGCTCACCATCTCGTAGTCCCCTGCGTAGCCCAGAGGCTTTTGATAGGTGCGATAGCAGAAGGGCGAACAAAGCACCAGGGGGTGAAGCTGACGCTTCACATAACTTCGATGCACCGGAATCTGCTCCGTCGGGATGGAATTGGATGTGCTTTCAAAACGCGACATCAGCGGCACAACTGCAGGCAGGATCGGACCTTCCAATTCCTTGATCGTCTCGCGCTCGGCCTGGATCCGGTCCCCCGAAGGCAGAGATCGGACACCTAGCTCCACCTGCTCCATCCAGCGGTGCAGGTCCGAGAGCAGCGTGTGCATGTCCGCCACGACCAGCTTGAAATCCGGCAGCACATGATAGTTTTTTTCGGTCTCCTTGAGGAATTCGTCAAAGTCCTGCAGCAGCCGGTTCTTGTTCTGAGCCGGCGAGAGGATGTCAACATCGATCCAGCCTTCATCCGCGAGTGAGGCCTCGCAGATGAGCATGATGCCGGTGTTCACCAGATTGGCGATGACGGCGCGGCCGGAGTAGATCACCCGGTCGTTCATCATGATCCTGAAGTCGTGCAGGACCTCCGACAACTGGACGATGCTGTAGGGGTTATAGACCTCGAATACGCCCAGATACCGTGTGAGCCTGTGCAAAGTGCCCCGGAGTTCCACCCCCTGGCTGTTGCGGCAGATGATGAAGCTCAGCCGCTCACCCGTAGGCGCGAGGACAGGGAGTGAATTGTCTTTACCTTCCATCTCAACGCCCCTCCTTCCGTGTCGTTTGAAGCTGAAAGTTCACAGTACGAACCTGTGGCGGAAACCACGCTGCCGGAGCGGCCACGAGACGACGCGGTGAGTCATGGGTCTGGATTTTCATGATGCTGACACTTGAGTTAGAATCGGTGAGTGAGGCTGAGAGAAATGACATGCCACTGATGCTTGTACCTGCCGTCAAAGGCAGGCTGCGCGGCACCGCTGATGGTGCGGGTGGGATTGAACACGTAGGCGTAAGACAAATCGATGCTCTCACGCTTGCCGCGCCAGCCGACGCCAAGTCCGAAAACATGCCGATCATTGACCGCGACAGCAGGCGTGTAGTTGACGGCTTCCTGGGAGTTTTCAGAAAACAGGTAGCCACATCGCAGCGACCACGCGCTGTTCAGTTCGTAGGTCGCGCCAAAACCGAGATCAATGGAGTTCTTCCATCCGAGGAGCGCCCGATTCGCGGGCAGCAGCGCCTGATTGTTGTCGATGGCCAGCGGGATGTCGTCATGTGACGAATTGGCTGACCACTGAAAGTCGAATCCGAGCGTGAGCCGGTCCGTGACATCAACGCCATAACCGAGCCCGATCGAACCCGGAAAGGTCATGTCGGAATCAAAACTGCTCGTCGATGTGAAACCCGCCCCCAGAAGAGCTCCAGGCATGCCGACAGTTTCAAACCTGCCGCTATATTTGATCGTGACAGGCAGCCGCCCGATGAATGCGAGGCGGTGCCCTTCGGCGATCTCCCAGTTGATACCGAGATAGGCTCCGAGCCCCCATCCGCTGCCCTTCATCTGGACTTCTCCGTCAGGAGATCCTCCCAACCCGGGCAAGCTACCCCACGGGTAGATCTGTCCCAGT
>CAMAZK010000152.1 GCA_945863205.1 Akkermansia muciniphila
GCCCCCGCCGACTGGAATAATGCAGCCTGGCAGCTCAGAAACCGCATCACCACGCTCAAGCAGCTCGAAGAGCACCTCACGCTCACCGAAGAAGAACGCGCTGGCGTGCTGCTCTCCGGGAACAAGCTGGCGATGGCCATCACGCCGCATTATTTCAACCTGATGGACGCCGAGGACGCCGGCTGCCCCATCCGCCGCCAGGTCATCCCGCGCATCGAGGAAACCCTGGAAGATCCTGACGAAATGTCCGACCCCTGCGGTGAGGACAGCCACATGCCCGTCCCCGGCCTCGTCCACCGCTATCCGGACCGCGTCCTCTTTCTCGTCACCGACCGCTGCGCCAGCTACTGCCGCTACTGCACCCGCAGCCGCGTCGTCTCCGGCGTGGGAGAGCAGGAACTGCACACCGAATTCGAAGCCGCCTTCCGCTACCTCGAGCGCCACACCGAAGTCCGCGATGTCCTGCTCTCCGGCGGCGACCCCCTGCTCTTTTCCGATGCCAAGCTCGACGCCCTGCTCACCCGGCTGCGCTCCATCAAGCACCTCGAATTCATCCGCATCGGCAGCCGCGTGCCCATCTTCGTCCCGCAGCGCATCACGCCCGAGCTTTGCCGCATGCTGCAGAAGCACCACCCGCTCTGGCTCAGCATCCACACCAATCATCCGCGGGAACTCACCACCGAAGTGCGCGACGCACTCGCCATGCTCGCCAATCACGGCGTCCCGCTCGGCAATCAGAGCGTCCTGCTGCGCGGCGTGAACGACAACGCCGACATCATGAAGAGCCTCGTCCACAAGCTCCTCATGTGCCGTGTGCGTCCGTATTACCTCTACCAGTGCGATCTCATCCAGGGCTCCTCGCACCTGCGCACCAGCGTCGCCGACGGCATCGACATCATCGAGCAGCTCCGCGGCCACACCACCGGCTACGCCATCCCGCAGTTCGTCATCGACGCCCCCGGCGGCGGCGGCAAAGTCCCGCTCAATCCCGACTACGTGCTCGTGCGTGACGAACAACGCGTCGTCATCCGCAACTACGAAGGCAAAACCTTCGAGTACCCCGAGCCCGCCCTCGTCCGCCGCTAAAGTAGCCTTGTTGCTGTGCAACAAGGCCCCCCTGTTCCGCAGGAACAGGGCTACTTTACCCAGACCTGCACTCCCCTTCCCTGAGCCGGGCCTTCACGGGATTCTCCGCGATGTAAGCCTTGAACTTCTTCAAACTCGCCGGGCTGCGCACGAGGTGATCAAAACTCTCCCACTGCCAAAACTGGCCCTTCCTGCCCAGCGCCTTGTTGATCCGCATCGACGTGAAGTTCTTCCAGTTCCGGCAGAGCATCTTCATCTCGCCGCGCCCCGGAACGCCCGCCAGCACATGCACATGGTTCGGCATCACGACGAAGGCCTCCAGCGCGTAGCGATCACCGTCAAAGTGCCGCAGGCTTGTTTCGACGATTTCGCTCAACTCGGGCCTCCGGAGCACGCATTCTCCATGACACTCATCCAGCATCCCGTGCCACCTGGCGGTGAAACGCTGGTAAAACTCACGGTGCGCCGCATCAGGCAGTTCTTCGAGTTTCCGTGACCAGTCCTCCAAGCGGAAATCGATCCCGCGAACCCACAGCCAAGCCTCACGCTCGACCTGCCATCTCTCCAACACGCCCACCGGAATCGAATCCGCCGTGCGCCAGGTGATGAAGTAATACGCATTGAGCTGCTCCCAGTGCGGCAGATCACCATGCGTGATCTCCGTCTTCGCCGATGGATCGAAAAATCGAAACTCCATGCCGTAGCCTAAAGTAGCCTTGTTGCTGTGCAACAAGGCATCCCTGTTCCGCAGGAACAGGGCTACTTTCGCAGCGCGGCCATCATCGCATCCAGCTCCTCGCTCACGCTTCCCGCATCACCCACCGTCTGCGCGATCTCCGTCTTCACCGCATCGCGAAAACGCTTCCGCAGACGGTGAACCGCCACCTTCACCGCCTCCACGCTGATCCCCAATTTCTCAGCCGCCTCGCTCTGCGGCGCCGCATCCGCGTCTGCCGTCAGCCAGGGCTTCAGCACGTCGAAATGGGCCAATTTGCCTTCGTCGCACATCGTGGTTTCGAGCGCCGCCATGGAACGCGCCAGCACCGTCAGCGCCCATTGACGATCAAAGGCCGCATCCGGCGCTTCGACCGTCTCGTCCGCGATCTGCAAACCCGCGCCCGTCGATTCGCCTTCCGCTTCGATCACCACATGAATCTTCCCACCACCGCGCTTCACAGCGTGAGCACGATCCCGCTGATCCGCCGCAAAGCGCTTCAAAGCCGCCAGCAAGTAGCTGCGAAACCGCCCCCGCAGCGGATCCGCGCCTTCGATGGCACCTCCAGCAAGCAACTTCGCAAAAAAATCATGCGCCAACTCCCGCGCCACATCTTCATCACGCCCATCCCGTCGAAGGAACGCCACGACGGGCGCATAGTAGGCCTCACACAGCTCGCTGAGCGCCGCCCGCGCCACCGAGTCGCCGCCGCGCGAGCGTGAGACAAGCGTCCAGCGGGTATCATGGAAGAAGGAAGTCATGGTTTGACAGAAACAGAGCAGTGAAGAACACTTTCACTATGAAAACCGCGACAGCCGAAGATCTGCTGACCCGTCTGCCGACGATACTCGCCTGGCTGGAGGCGGGAGACGAGGTCGTGGTGAAACCAAGGACGGTGAAACACTCCGAACCGCCGCCTGCGGAGCAAAAAGTGGACTGGAGCAAGAGCGCGGCATTCCGTGACCGGACAGGCGAGCGCGTGCTGAATGCCGAAGAGACCGCCGAACTCTACGAAAGCTTCAAAGGCGACTACTAATCTCTGCGGATCATGATTTGTGCGGACACGAGCTTCTTGTTTTCGCTTTACGGCTCTGACGTCAACACGACTGCGACCCAAAAACAAGTAACTGCCATCAACACCCTGCTTCACGTTCATGTGGTGAACGACTTTGAGTTCGAGAATGCGGTGCGGCTGAGGTTTTTCCAAGGGAAGTTCACCGCGACCGAACGAGACCGAATCATCAGTGGATACCGTGGAGATGTAAAATCTGGTCGCGTGATTCAGGTGAGTTTGAGCATGCCTGATGTTTTCGACGAAGCAGCTCGGCTTTCCGCCGCCCACACGGAAACCATCGGAAACCGCGCCTACGACATCCTGCATGTCGCCGCTGCCCGCATCATCGGAGCCACGGAGTTTTGGAGCTTCGACGGCAAGCAGCGCGCGCTGGCGGAGGCCGAAGGCTTGAAGGTAGGGCAGTGAGGTCATTCGGGGAGCGAGATCTGATCGTCGGGCTTGGTTTCCATTTCGGTGGCCAGTTTAGTGCTGAAGTCCTCTGTTTTGCCGTCGCGGATCATGCGAAATCTTTTTGGATCTTTCCAAGGTATGCCGCCTGCCAGACCGATCGCTTTTGCCACCGTCAGTCCAGGCTCCCATTTCACCCGGCCTGGCCGGTCAGCTCCACCTGAGATGGTCACCCAGGCATTGTCATCGTCCGGCAGCGGCGGCACGACCACCTTGTCGAACACGACGGTCTTGATCGCCCGCGTGCGCGTCTGAAACAGCTCCACATCCGCCAGCCGCGCCTCAAAGGCGAACTGATGGACGAGCTGATCCGCGCTGCCGGAAGTGAGCGATCCCTGCGAGTCGATCCACGAACCGCTGCGCAGACGGGCGATCACATCCGGCTGCGAGTCATCCTTCTTTTTCGCCCATGAGAGGAAAGCGCGCCTGTCCTGTCCCTCGCCGATGCCGGCAAGGTGGCCCGTGCCGAATGACATGCCGCCTCGGAACGAGGACTCCACATCACGGCCCTTGCGCCACGGGCCGATGGAGTAGCGCAGCACCACCCGCACCGATGGCGGCAGCTCTCCATGCTTGCCCGGACTGACAACCACACAACGCAGCGGCGGATCGGAATGGAGTGAGCCCCACGCCGGTCCGGCCTGACCAGTGTCACGAGAGTGAAGCTCCGTTCCATCCAGCGCGGTGAGGCTCACCTGCAGCATGCTCCGGCGGTCGAAATCCGGATGCTCGAACCACAACTGCCAGCGGCAGTCCTTAGCGTCCGGCCCGGACATGTCCGTGGAAGCGCTGGAGTTGATCAGCGGCTGGCTGGCCGCATTCTCGATCATGCTGCCGTCCGGCGCATGGACCGGCCAGCGCCACTCCGCGTTATTCAGCTTCAAGCGCGTGAAGCGCAGCACCGGCGACTGTTCGAGAGCCTGAGAAGTGCCCTGCGTGATGGTTGGCACTGCCTTGGACGGCGGCGGCACGGAGGCTGCGTTCCCGTTGGCCCCATCCGGCGAAAAGTGCGAAAACAGCAGCTTCCCCACGATCTTGTCCCAAGGCACGAAGAACTCGTCAGGACTGCCTCCTCGTTTCAGCAGGAAACCCTTCTCTTCGCGCTTCACGACACGCGCGATCCAGTAGTGGCCGCTTTCGTGCTTGAAGATGATCAGGTCACCCTTGTTAAAACCGGTGTCCAGGTGCGAGGCCAGCCAGTGGCTGTTCTTCGCGACGCCGGGCTCGTTGCCCTGCGGCACCTTGTAGGTTCCGGCGATGAAGCATTTGATGAACATCGCGATCACCACGGCGATGACTGCTTGCCCGCTCCATGACGCCAGCCGGTTTCGTTTTCGTGCCGGACCATCGACGGGATGCTGGCGCATCCACCACAGCGTAGCCACCACCGATGCGGCAACAGCGAGCAAAGTGAGCGTGATCGCGGCCCATGGATAAGCATCCTGATGGCGGGGCAGTTGATAAAAGCCCGCGATGCCCGCGCCCATCACCAACAGCGACCACCAGAACAGATGCTTGCCGAAAGTGGCGTTCACGTCATACCAGCGCTGATCGGAGGCAAAGGTGGACGGCAGGCGCACGCCGTAAAAGGAGTTCATCGGCACAAGTCGCAGCCACAGCGGCAGGGCGAGGATGAAAAAAAGCAGGCCGATGATCGTTATCCCAGAAGGGACGACAACCCACGGTGTTGCTGGCTCCACGGCATCCACCAACATGCGCATCAGCACGGCCCAAACCGCGCCGAAAACCGCCATGGCAGGCACCGCCCAGAAGATCCGCCTTGAGACGCGCCCCTCGGAAGAGCCGCCTGCCACCGCCGCAGCCTGCTCTCGTCCCCACGATTGGGCGCACCCGATCAGGGTGCTCACCGGCAACGAGGCGAGAATCAAGAAGTAGCTCCAGTTCCTGGTCGAATACAGCGCATGCGTTAGGAACGGCATGAATGCCATTTCCGTCAGGACCTCCGCTGCATGAACGATAGCCCCGTATCCCTGATGAGCGAGAACCATGGCACCGACGCCATGCCAACCCAGCACCAGCCCTCCGACCGCGTGGTATCCGGCTGCCAATCCGCCGACCGCAAAAGTGCCAAGACCGAGAACGCCATAAGCCAGCAATAATCCAAGCGCGAGGCCCCCGAAGGATACCACGCCGATTCCCACACCGCCGAAGGCAACCAACCCTATCGCGACACCACCGAAGGCAAACCAGCCGCGCGCCACCGCGCCGAAAGCGAAGATTCCGCGCGCCCTGCCGCCGACCGCGACGAAGCCGTGAGCCTCACGCCGCTTGCCCGTGTCAGCATCGATGCCGCTGGTGATATGCAGCAGCGGCATGCCGCAGAATCTGCGCTTGGACTTGTATTCAAAAGACTCGGTCGGATTCCAACGGCGGCGCGGTTTGGAAACTCCAGCACCCTCCACCTGCGTTTTGAATTCATCCACGCTCTGCTGACGGCGGGTGCGTTCCTTCTCCAGAGCCCGAAAAACGATTTCGTCGATGTTCCCGCCGACGCTCGATTTTTCAGAAGGCGCGGCAAAGCGGCCGAGAGGCAGTTCGCCGGTGAGCATTTCATAGAACACGACACCGAGGCTGTAGATGTCCGCGCGATGATCCACGCTGCTTGGCTGCTCGATCTGCTCCGGGGCCATGTAGGGCGCGGTGCCGAGCTTCGCGCCGCTTTGCGTGAGCAACATCGCATCACCAGCATCCTCGCTGATGATTTTGGCAATGCCGAAGTCGGCGATCTTCACGCGGCCCTTCGAATCGAGGAGGATGTTCTCCGGTTTGATGTCGCGATGCAGCACGCCCTGCGTGTGCGCGAATTGCAACGCGTCGCAGATGGCGGGGATGATGTTCAGCGCCTGCTCTGGCGTGAAACGGCCCGCACGCATGGCCTGCCGCAAGTTCACGCCATCGACGTATTCCATGATCAGGAAGCAGAAGCCGCCGCTCTCTCCAAAATCATGCACCGCGACGATGTTCGGATGGCTGAGCCGCGCGAGCACGCGGCCCTCACGCGTGAAACGCTCGGGAAAGCCGGGCATGGCCGCCAGCGATTTCGGCAGCACTTTGAGGGCGACGATGCGATCCAGCTTCGGCTGCCGCGCCTTGAAAACCGCGCTCATGCCGCCGTGACCGATGAGATCGAGGATCTCGAGCTCAGGAAACGCGGCGGCGATTTCTTCCAGCGAGGGCAGATCCCGCCGGGTCAGCGGCAGGGTGTCCGCATCGCCATCCGTCGGCATGGCGGCAGCGGCCATGAGGGATTCCGGGTTCAGACCGTGAAGAGGATCGGGAGATGGGGGATGAGAGTCCATGATACCTGCTCCGTGGGGAATACGGCGGCGGAGGTTACACAAAAAGTTGCCCTGTTCCTGCGGAACAGGGTTTTTTGGCCCGGTTCCACATGAACCGGGCTTCTCTCAGCGGGATTCCCTAGTTGCGAAGCCCCCGCGCAGCCGCCACAATCGCCCTCCCACCCACCCTCCCAACCCATGCGCTACCCTGCGCTCTCCATCATCACCTCCGCTCTCATGTCGAGTGCCAGCGTCTCGAATGCCGCCAGCGCCTCCGTCGAGGCCTCCGTGTGGGGAAAAACGACAGCCGGCGAAGAAGTAACCCTCTTCACGCTACGCAATGCGAAGGGCATGGAGGCCAAAATCACCAACTGGGGCGGCTACGTCGTCTCCCTCATGGTGGCGAACAAAAACGGGCGGTTCGACGATGTGGTGCTCGGCTTTGACTCGCTGGACGGCTACCTGGCAAGAAATCCCTTCTTCGGCTGCATCACCGGCCGCTACGCCAACCGCATCGGCGGCGCTTCCTTCAAGATCGACGGCATCGAGCACAAAGTGACCGCCAATTCCGGCAAGCATCAGCTTCACGGCGGCAAGGCAGGCTTCGACAAGAAGCTCTGGGCGGCGACGCCGATCCAGTCGGGCAACGACATCGGCGTGAAGCTCACTTACACCAGCGCCGATGGCGAGGAGGGCTTCCCGGGCACGCTGCAATGCACCGTGACCTACCGGCTCACGCCGGACAACGCCCTGGCGATCGACTACCAAGCCACCACGGACAAACCGACGGTCGTGAACCTGACGAACCACAGCTACTTCAACCTCGCCGGTGAAGGCAGTGGAGACATCCTCGAGCACGAACTGACACTTCCGACGGATCAAATCACCGCCACGGATGACGATCTGATCCCCACCGGTGAGATCGTGAGAATCAAAGGCACGCCGCTGGATTTCACCACACCGCACACGATTGGCGAACGCATTGGCGCGGATTTCAAACCGCTCATTCAAGGCATCGGCTACGATCACAACTACGTCCTCTCCGGAAGCGGCCTCAAACTGGCCGCCACGGTCACGGAGCCGAAGAGCGGACGCGTGATGACCGTGCGCACCACCGAGCCCGGCGTGCAGCTTTACACGGGCAATCACCTCAACGGCGTGGCGGGCAAAAGCGGCCATGTCTATGCGAAGCGCCACGGCTTCTGCCTCGAAACGCAGCACTATCCCGACAGCCCGAATCATCCGAACTTCCCCGGCGTGGTCCTGCGCCCGGGTGAAACCTTCGCGAGCGCCACGATCTACCAGTTTTCCGCCAAGTGAGCACCACCCACGTCCTGACAGACAGAGTCCCCCTCCTCGATACCGAACCGCCCGCCTTCGTGCAGGAGCAGGATTTCGCAGCGCGCCAGTACCGCGGACGCCGTGACAACCAGGAGGACTACTACGCCTTCGCCGATGCCGCCGAGCCTGAAGAACGCAGCTTGGAGCGCCTGCTGCTCGTCGTCGGCGATGGACTGGGTGCGCATGCCGGCGGCAGCGTGGCCAGCTACATCGGCGTGAACGCATTTGTGCGCGCTTATCACGAGCAGGACGGCTCCGCCACTTGGAAGCTCAAGCACGCCGTCGAAACCGCCAACGACACGCTCGGCTACATCACCAACCGCATGCCCAGCGTCGCCCCGCCCATGGGCACCACGATGCTCGCCGCTCTGGTGACTTCCAAGACGCTTTACTGGCTCAGCGTCGGCGATTCCCCGCTCTTCCTTTTCCGCGATGGCGAACTGCTCCGCCTCAATGCCGACCACAGCCTCTCCCCCCTGATTGACGCACGCGCCGAGCGCGGCGAGATCACCGCCGAGGAAGCAGCGAATCACCCGGATCGTCACACGCTCCAGGCCGCCCTACTTGGCCTGCCCCTGCTGATGATCGACTCGCCTCCCGACCCCATGCCGCTGAAGACCGGCGACATCGTCATCGCCGCCAGCGACGGCATCTTCACGCTCACCCACAAGGCGCTCGAAGAACTGCTCAGCTTCGGCAAGCACACCACGGCCGACAAGATCGCCGACGCCATCATCTTCGCCATCCGCCGCATCAACTACGACCGTCAGGACAACACGACCGTCGGCGTGGTGAAGATCGCGTAGGCCGGATGTGTTTGGCGGAAACGACATCGACAAAAGCGAGACGCATCCTTCGCCAAACTATCCGGCTCTGGACGCTACAGACCAGCCGGATAGTTCGGCAAAGACGGCCCACATGCCATCAAAGGTCTAGGCGCCGAACACATCCGGCCTACAGAACAACCGTCGGCGGCGTGAAGATCGGGTGATCACAGGCCCAACTCGCGCTTCACGATCTCCACACCCGCACACATGCTGGCGAGCTTTTTCTTCGCCGCCCAGCGTGCGGTCTGACTCAGACCACAGTCCGGCGCAAACACCAGTTTGTCCGCCGGCGCATGCTTCAAGCACGCACGCGCCGCATCCGCGATCTGCTCGGGTGTCTCAATGTGGTAGCTCTTCACGTCGATCACCCCGACAGCGACATCGTAGCGCTCCGCCATCGGCTTGATGACCTCCAGCTCCGCGTACTCACGATTCGCCATCTCGACGTGTACTTCATCGCAGTGCAGATCGAGGAAGGCGGGAAAAAGCGGCGCATACTTGCGCCAGCCGACGGGGTGGCCTTTGAAATTGCCAAAGCAGAGGTGCGTGCAGATGCGTGCCTTGCCGTAACCGCTGGCCACGGTGCGGTTGAAGATGTCCACGAAGCGTTTCGTGTCCTCGCGGTAGCCGTAGCAGCTCATGCTGGGCTCATCGATGCAGATTTCCTCCGCGCCCGCGACCACAAGATCGGCGATCTCCTTGTTCACGATCGGCAGCAGCGCCTCCGTGACTGCGTAGCGGTCGGCATAACGCGCATTCGGCAAAAGACGGCCGCTGAGCGTGTAGGGGCCTGGAACGGAGACTTTGAGCTTTTTGCCCGTGTGGCCTGCGAGGCGCTTCAAACGCTGAAATTCCTCCACTGCGCCGAGCCCGCGTGGCGCTTTCAATTCGCCAACGATCTCGTGCTTACCCCGCTGATCGTGCGCAGGCGGCCCAAAGCGTCGCGGGCTGGCCGGTTCGAGCGCAATGCCTTCGATAAAGCCATAGAACGACAGATTGAAGTCAAAGCGCGTCTGTTCGCCATCCGTGATGACATCCAGCCCGGCGGCGATTTGATCCTGAATCGCCACCTGCGCCGCATCGTCCTGCATTTCGGCGATGTCAGCCGTTCCGAAACTGCCGAGGTGCTGCGCGGAGAATTCAAGCCAGCCCGGAAAAGGATAGCTACCGATGACGGAGGTGCGAAGCGGATGGGATTTCATGGTGTGACCACGAAACGCCACATGACGCAGCGATGCCATGCGTGAACCGCAAAGGACAACCGATGCGGCAGAGTCGGACAAGTCGGATCCGTCTGACTCGTCAGACCCCAAGACCCGCGTAGTAGCGTGAGATTCGCCGCGCGTGCTCATCATACGCCGCTTCAAAAAGCTCGGCAGCTTTCTCCGCTCCAACGACGGCTCCAGCGGTCAGAACCTTCGGCGGTTGACCGGCTTTCGTCAGACGGTCAGCGACTTCGGCTTTGATAGCGTTCACGAGCAAGCAACCGCCGACAGTGCTTCCCGGTGCCACCGGCGTGTCGAGGCCTTCGATCTTGATCATGGCGTCACCAACGGGTGCGCCGGTGTCGAGGACGATGTCGGAGAAGTCCTGGAGCTTCTTGCCGTCGCGGTGACGGCTGGTGCTCGCTTCGCTGTGCGTGGTGCTGATGATGGCGGCGACTTTGACGCCACGTTTCTGAAATTCCTCGGCCATTTCGACTGGGACGACGTTGCAGCCGCCGCTGGAGATGACGAGAGCGCTGTCACCAGGCATCAGATCGAAGTTGCGCAGGATCCGGTTCGCGAATCCGCTGACGTTTTCGAGGAACATGGCCTGACGCTGGCCGTTCGCGCCAACGACGAGGTTGTGGAAGGTGAGCGAGAGCTCGACGATGGGATTGAAGCCCGGAAAGGAGCCGTAACGCGGCCACATGTCCTCGACAAGAATGCGGCTGTGGCCGGAGCCGAAGACGTGGACCATTTGTCCGGCCAGGATCGTCTTCGCAAAAAGGTCGGCGGTCTGCTGGATG
>CAMAZK010000153.1 GCA_945863205.1 Akkermansia muciniphila
GGCTGTGGCGTCAGCTCATGCGCTGGCTCGTCGTCGATGTGGCGGACGCGATCACCTTTGCCGCCGAAACCGAGGCCGATGACCACGAACGCGTGAAGCTGGCCGTGCGAGTGCGGGATCGCGCCTTCAAGGCGAACAGCGACGCGATCGTGAAGATCGAGGTCACGCAGCCGGACGGCTCGAAGTCCCAGCTCTTCGCCGAGCCGAGCCTGAAAGAGGCCGGACTGTTCGAAACGGAGTTCTTTTCCTCCAAGCCCGGCAACTACCGCGCCATGGCCACCGTCGAGGACGCTGAAAAACGCACGGCACTCGGCGGCAAGGCGGTCGGATGGACCCATGACCCGATGGCGCGTGAATTTGCGAGTCTGGCACCGAATCGCGACTTGATGAAACGCATCGCCGGGGAGACAGGCGGCGAGATGATCGAACTCGCTGACATCGCCAAGCTGCCGGAGTTGCTGAAAAACATCCGCGTGCCCGTGGAAGTCACGCTGGCGACTCCGCTGTGGCATTCGCCGTGGATCTTTGCCGCAATCCTGCTGCTGCTGCTCGGCGAGTGGATGCTGCGACGGAAAGGAGGCATGGCGTGAGATACCTGCTGTTCTTCGCTCTCGCCGCTTCGCTCCAAGCCAGAAGCCTGGACGTGGTCATCGTGCGCGGTGCGGACGGTGCGGAGGAGTATGGGAAGAAGTTCACGACGCAGGTCGAAGCGTGGAAAACCGCCTGCGCCAAGGGCGAGGTGCCGGTGGAAGTCATCGAAGGTGAAGACAGCACCACAAAGCTCGAAAAACGCATCGCCGCCGCGAAGCCGGACCGCTCCCTGTGGCTGGTCCTCATCGGTCACGGCACCTTCGACGGCCGAGAAGCGAAGTTCAGCGCCGAAGGACCGGACTTTGACGCGAAACAGCTCGCGGACTGGCTGGCACCGCTGAAGCAGGAGGTGGCGGTGATTCATTGCGCGTCGTCGAGCGGCGGTTTCATGCGCCCGCTGACCGGCAAGGGCCGCATCATCATCACGGCGACGAAAAGCGCCGACGAGGTGTTTTATGCCCGCTTCGGCGAGCACTTCGCGGAGGCCATCGGCGGCCTGCTTGAGGCGGATCTGGACCAGGACAGGCAGGTCTCGCTGCTCGAAGCCTTCCGCCACGCCAGCAAGGAAGCCGCGATGTTTTACGAGAACGAAGGGCGGCTGGCCACCGAGCACGCGCTGATCGAGGACAACGGCGATGGCACCGCCACGCGCCGTGAACTGCTCGAAGCCCCGCCCGCCGATGCGACGCTCGATGGCGAACGCGCTGCGCAACTCGTCCTCGTGCTCAGCGAGGAGGAAAAGCAGCTCTCCGACGAGCAGCGCAACAAGCGCGATGCGCTGGAAACCGCGCTAAAGAAGCTGAAGCAGCAGCGCTCCGAACTCGGCGAGGACGAGTACTACGCGAAGCTCGAAAAGCTGCTGCGGGAGCTGGGCGCGGTTTACGGATCGTCACGGCCCGCAACGTAGTCCCGAAACGCCTGCGCGACACGCTGCGTGACGGCACCTGCAACGCCGGGCATCTCGCGAGCGTCGATTCGCGCCAGCGGATGCACATCCCGCGTGCTTGAGGTCAGGAAGGCCTCGTCGCAGGCCTGTAGGATCGCAACCGGCAGGGCGATCTCCCCGACGGGAATGCCCGCGGCTTGGCAGGCTTCAAGCACCAGCGCCCGGGTGACACCCGCGAGGCAGCCGGAACTCAGCGGCGGGGTCTGCACGTGACCTTTGACGACGACGAAGATGTTCGTACCTGTGCCTTCGCAGAGCTCGTCACGCGTGTTTGCAAAGACCGCCTCCCCTGCCCCGTGAGCATGCGCATGGGCCAGAGCGCGGACGTTGTCGCCATACGAGGTCGATTTGATGCCAGCCAGAGCGCTGCGCTCATTGCGCGTCCACGGCACGACGAGCGCCGTCTCGCTGGGCGGCCAGGGTTTGAGCGGTGTGACGGCCACGGTCATCGTGGCCGGCGAATCGCCGCGATCCGAACCGAGCGGCCCGTCGCCGCTGGTGAGTGTGACGCGGATGCGGGCGTCCGGGAGCTCATTCGATTTCATCACCTCATGAATCGCCGCCTGGTAAACTTCGAACGTCGGCGGCGTGATGCCCATCGACTCACAGGAGGCGACGAGGCGCTGCCAATGCCGGGTGGCCGTGAAGGGCCTGCCTCCGCGAGCGACGAGCGTCTCGAAAACGCCGTCTCCGACAAGAAAGCCGTGATCGAAGGGCGAAACACGCGCCTCAGCGGTGCTGACGATGCGGCCATTGAGCCAGATGCGGGGGGGGAAGGTCACGCCGCATGATGCCGGAGAGCGGAAGATTCTCAAGAGGTTGAACTTTGCACTTGCACGCTGGACGGTTTGCTCCAATATCGCGGCCCGCAGTTTTGCGGGTGTAGCTCAGTGGTAGAGCACTTCCTTGCCAAGGAAGATGTCGCGCGTTCGAATCGCGTCACCCGCTCCATCTCTCCAAGAGAGATTGATCGAGATTTATTCACATGCTGGTCTGGTCCAAACTTTCTTCTGCAAATCTGGCCGGCACATGGGAGGAGGCGCTCTCCGGCATCGACGACACGACTTTCGTCATCACCAGCGCCCCTGGAAGCCCGACCATCCGGCTGGAGGTCTATTGCGGCAGCGAAAAAGCAGCGCAGGCCCTCCGGCGCGAGCATGGCGGCACGGTCCGCCGTTTGAAAAAGCAGAACTGGACCGCCCACGCCTCCCAGGCGCCGCACCCGGTGAAGATCCGTGACACCTTCGTCATCTGCTCGGCCCGGACGAGCGCCGAATTCGCCAAGGCGCGCAAAACTTTCTCCGCCCGCGAAGTCATCGCCGTTCCGGCGGACATGGCCTTCGGCACCGGTCACCACGCCACAACGGCGACGGTGCTACGGCTCCTGGTGGATGAAGCCAGGGCCATGCAGGCCGTCGGTAAAAAGTGGAGCATGGCCGATCTCGGCTGCGGCAGCGGCATTCTGGCCATCGCCGCGTCAAAACTCGGCGCCAGCCGCGCCTGGGGCTGCGACTTCGACCCAGCCGCCGTGCGCATCTCCAAGGAAAACGCGCAGCGCAATGGCACACCGGAGGTGACCTTCTCAAAAGTCGATGTGCTGAAGTGGGAGCCGAAACGCACCTGGGACATCGTGGCCGCGAACATCTTCCACGACGTGCTTGAAGCCGCCTTTCCGCAGTTGCTGCGCTCCGTCGCGCCCGGGGGCCTGCTGATGCTCTCCGGCATTCTCCGCTCACAGGCCGCAGGCTGCCTCGCGGCGGGGAAACGCGCCGGATTTCTGGTCGAAAGGGTCGTCACCAAGGGAAAATGGGTGACCGCCATCGGGCGGGTGCGGGCCGCATGAAGGTTTACCGTGCCAAGACCGACTTTTCTTAGGGATCGGAAGTTAGACCTTGTGTTTCAAAGCGTTAGTCTCTAGCTTTCATAAAGAATCCGGCATTCAACTCGCTCATGCTATTCGATCCTGCGTCTTCCACCGGTGGAGCCGGCCTCATCGGCCCGCCGAAGCGGAAGCGTCGCCCCTTCTTCAAAGCCACGACAGAAGGTGACCGAATCGGCCTGCTGCCCACGGAGGGCTGGCGGAAGCGGAACATGCAGTTCCTCAACGAGGTGCTCATCCCCACGCTCCTGGCTCCGCGAAAGCCGGGATGCCATTTCGGCCTGCTTCCCGAAGCCAGCCGCGATGAAATCGCCGTGACCTGGCTCGGTCACGCCGGCTTCTTTGCCCAGGTGGGCGGCGTGAACATTGCCATCGACCCGAACTGGGCGCTCTGGCACGGCCCCGTGAAGCGCGTGCGCCACCCCAGCGTCTGGGCGCACGATCTGCCGCCCATCGACCTGGTCCTGGTGACCCATGCGCACTACGACCACCTGCACCTGCCCAGTTTGCGAAAACTCGCCGCCGCGCAGCCGATCATCGTCCCGGAAGGCGTCGGCAGCTTGGTGAAGAACTGCGGCTTCGGGCGCATCGTGGAGCTGAAGACCTGGCAGAGCGCCACCTACCGCGATCTGCGCATCACCATGACGCCCGCACGGCACTGGGGCGCACGGATGATCCATGACACGCACCGCGGCTTCGGCGGCTTCCTGATCAGTTCCGACGTCCGCTGCCTCTACCACTGCGGTGACAGCGCCATCTTTGACGGCTTCAAGGAAATCGGCAAACGCGCTGACATCGACCTCGCGCTGATGCCCATCGGCGCCTACGACGCGCCCAGCGGCCGCCCGGTTCACATGAACCCCGAGGAGGCGCTGGACGCCTTCGACATGATCAACGCCCGCTCCATGGTGCCGATGCACCACGACACCTTCCCGCTCGGCGGCGAGCCCATCCACGAACCTGCGGAACGACTGCTGAGAGCCGCCCTCGACCGCCGGATCGACCACCGCGTGCGCATCCTCCGTGAGGGAGAATCGGCCGTCTTCTGAGTGAATCCGCCGCCCGTGCTGACCCTCATCGCCGCAGTCTCGGCGGACGGCTTCATTTCCACCGGGACAGGCGTACCCTGGCATCTTCCGCGTGACATCACGCACTTCAGGGAGGTCACGCGCGGCCAGTGGCTGCTCATCGGGCGCCGAACCTTTGAGGAGATGCTCGGTTGGTTCCACGACCACCATCCGCTCGTCCTCAGCCGGGACGCGGGCTACACCCCGCCACTCGGACAAGCCGTCCCATCCGTCCCGGCGGCAATCAAATTCGCGCAGCAGGCCAGTGCCGGGGAAATTTTCGTCTGCGGCGGCGGCGGTGCCTATGCAGCGGCCATGCCGCATGCGGAGCGCCTGATCGTCACGCATGTGGGCACGACTTTGGGTGGCGGAGTCCCCTTCCCCGCCATCGCCCCGGAAGACTGGCGGATCACCTCCACCACCGCCCACCCCGCAGACGCGGACCACGCCTTCGCCATGGCCATCACGACCTATGCCAGGCGCGAAGGCTCCGCTCTGACCCTGGGGGCGACAATCTGAAAAAAAATTGATATGAGCAGTTTCGGCTTTGGTGTATCTAACACCCGTTGATGAGTTCCCACCCACGGCTTCAATCTGGACTCGCTGCCGCCGCTCTGGCCGCAGTCGTTTTGTGCGCGAGTTGTACGTCCATGACCCCGGCCACGTCGTCCTCCGGGGAAGGCAAGAAGGACGAGGCCAACAAAGACGCCACGCTCGTCAAAGGTCCCACGGACCTCAGCTTCCTCCTCAGCATGAGTTACGTGGAAGCCAAGAGCATCTCCACGCAGCAGCTCGAGTTCCCCCCCTTCGTCAAGATCGCGGCCGACTCCATCGAGGTCTTCAAATACACCGCCGATGGAAAGCCGCGCAAGGCGCGCGCCCGGGGCAAGGTGTTCGTCGAAATGGACTTTGGCGAGCCCGCCAAGGCCCTCTGCCAGGAGGCCTACATCACCGAAGACGAGATCATCCTGCGCGGCAGCCCCATCCTGCAGCGTGGCGGCAGCATGGTCGAGGGCCTCGACGAGAGCACCATCTTCTACATGTTCGGCACCTCGCTGCGCGTGATCGGTCTGCACAAGGTCAGCAACCAGTCCGAAATCACCTCCCTGCTCCCCGCGCTCGGCAACTGGGCACAGGGCCCCAACCCGCTCCTCCCACCGCTCACCGAAGGAGCCGTCCCCTCCAGCATCCGTGACTCCATGCAGCGTGCCGCAGAGGCGGAGATGCTCCACCAGCAGACGCGTGAGATCTACGGCCCGGCCAACGCCCCGGCGGAGGCGCCGCCCCCCGCCACACCGGACAAGAAACCGGACGCCAAGACCAAAGACTCCCCTCCTCCGTCCACCACCGCCGCCAAGGGCAAGCCGATGGTCGAGATCCACAAAGCGGTCCCCGCGCGGAAGTCCTTCTGGAGCCGCTTCAAGACCGACAAGACCCGGGCTTAAAGCTCTCAGCCCACAATCGCACGCGGCACGCGTCCGTGGACATCGGTGAGGCGGTAATCACGACCCGCATAGCGATAGGTCAGCCGTTCGTGATCCATGCCCAGCAGGTGCAGGATCGTCGCGTGGATGTCATGCACATGCATCTTGTCCACCGCCGCCTTGAAGCCGAACTCATCGCTCTCGCCATAGGCCGTGCCGCCCTGCGCACCGCCGCCGGCAAAGAACATCGAGAAGCCATGCGGATTGTGATCGCGGCCGTTGCCGTTCTCGCTCACCGGCGTGCGGCCGAATTCGCCGCCCCACACGATCAGCGTGTCATCCAGCATGCCGCGCTGCTTCAGGTCACCGATCAGCGCCGCGATGGGCCGGTCGATGTCCGCCGCCAGCCGTCGTGTGGTCTCGTCGTGCTTGGAATGTGAGTCCCAGGGCTGGCCGTTGCCATAGTAGAGCTGCACGAAGCGCACGCCGCGCTCCACCAGCCGCCGCGCCATCAGGCAGCCGTTGGAGAAATGGCTCTTGCCATACATCTCCCGCACCTTTTCGGGCTCCAGATTCACATCGAAGGCATCCGTCGCCGCGCTCTGCATGCGGAAAGCCGTCTCCATCGCCTGGATGCGACCGTTCAGCGCCACATCCGCACCGCCGCGGGCCGCCAGATGCTCCGCATTCAGCGCCTGCATCAGGTCCAGTTGCCGGCGCTGATCCGCCGCCGCCAGCCGCTCATTCGTCAGCCACGGGATCATCTTTCCCGGCTCCAGGTTGGAGTGATTGATGTACACGCCCTGGTGCTGCGCCGGCAGGAAGGCGCTGCTCCACAGGATGGAGAAGCGCACCGGCTTCCCCGGGCACAGCACCACGAAGGACGGCAGGTTCGCGTTCTCATTGCCCAGTCCGTAGCTCAGCCATGAGCCCATGCTCGGCACGCGCTCCGTCATCGTGCCATTGTTCATCAGCAGCAAGGCGGGGCCGTGATTCGGATTGTCCGTGTAGCAGGAGCGCAGCACGCACAGATCGTCCGCATGCCGCGCCAGATTCGGCAGCAGCTCGCTGATCTCCAGCCCACTCTGCCCGTGCTTGGAATACGCATACGGCGATGCCAACAAGCCGCCCGTGGGCCGCTCCGTGCGCAGATCCGCACCCTCCGGCTTCTGGCCCGCATACTTCGTCAGTCCCGGCTTCGGATCGAAAAAGTCCGGCCCGAAAGGCCCGCCGTTCATGAACAGATGGATCACCCGCTTCGCCTTCGGCAGGAAGTGCGATCGCGGCCCCGCCTGCACCGCCGAAGCCAGCCCCAGCGCCCCCAGCCCGCCTCCCATGCGGGTCAGCAGTTCACGACGGGAGAGTGCGGAGAGATCAGACATGCAGGCATTACGGCCCAGCTTGCCTCCTGCTTGCCGAAAACCACACGCGCCGCCGCTCTTCTCTCCAGCCTCGTGCCCCCTCGACTCCTTTAGCGCGACCTTCATTAATAACCTTGACACCCCTCGGGGTATTTGATGCAATTCGCCTCAGCATGAAGCCTTACGCTTCCAACCCTGCTTCCAGGCCCCACGCTGCCACTCAGCGCACGGCCCCCTCCGAAGTGCGCTGTCGCCCCGGCCACCACGCCGACCGCACGCCGAGCGCTGGCGCAGCGCCTCACCTCAGCCTTCGCTCCCCATGAAGACTCTCTACTGGAGCAGCGGGGATCCGCTCGACTGCTGGGACAATCCGAACTGCTTTTTCGACGCCGATGGCAAAGGCAAACGGCGTGAGCCCGGCGATCCCGGCTACGTCCCCTGGTATCCACCCGGCTACCAGCCACCGCCGCCCCAATCCTCCCCACCCAGTCCCCTGGTGCCCTCCATGTTTCGCCTCGCAATCGTCACGCCTGCCCTAGCCAGCTGCTGCAAATCCCTTCGCAATCGTGCCCGAGGCTGTGCAAGCTGCTGCCACCCGATGCACCACCACTGCCCAAAAGCCGTCTCCTGCCTAGTTGGGCAGGCGGTGTGCACGATACTGCTGCTGTTCACCCCGCCCGCCGCAGCCCAGATCCCGAACACGCTGCATCACGCCGTCCCCGGCCCCCATCCGGGCCTGCAAACCGGGACGCAGCTTGGCTACAGTGTGGCGGTGGACGGGAGCTACACGGTGGTGGGTGTGCCGTTCGAAGACGTGGGAACGAACGCCGATGCTGGCTCGGTGCGGGTGTTTGACACGACGACAGGAACCCTTCTGCATGTGCTGTCGAATCCCACGCCTCGGACGGGAGACACCTATGGCAAAGCGGTGGCGATCTCCGGCACGCGGGTGGCGGTGGCAGTCCCCGGATACGACTCGCTGCAAGGAGCCTATTACGAAGTCGGCATCGTGTATGTGTATGATCTCGCGGGTGCCACGCCCACACAGCCGATACAGACGCTCAACAATCCCAGCTCGAGCACCTTTGCCGGTTTTGCGTGTGCAGTGGCGATCTCCGGCACGCGCGTCGTCGTGGGGGCGAGTGGGTCTTCCACTCCGGCCTATCAGTTTGCCGGGAGTGCGCTGGTTTTCGACTCGGCTGACAGCACCCCGACCGTGCCGGTGGCATGGCTCTACAAGCGCACATCCCAACCCCCATCCTATCAGGCGGTTGGAGAGTTCTTCGGCAGTTCGGTGGCCATTTCCGGGACACGGGTGCTGGTGGGAACGCCGAGGGACGCGGTGGGCTCCACCTTTCTGCCGACCCAGGGCCGGGTCTATGTCTTCGACGTAGCGGGGGCTAGATCTCTGGCGGCTGTGCCTCCACTGGGTGCGCTGAACAATCCGGCTCCGGCGGCCGGCGACAGCTTCGGCTACTCAGTGAGCCTGAGTGGCACCACGGCCGTGGTTGGGGCGTACCTGGACGATGCGGGCGCGACAGACGCCGGCAGCGCCTACGTCTATGATTTCAGTAGCGGCATCCCTACTGCCCCAGTGGCTACACTGAGCAATCCGGACCCGGCCGGCAGCGACTCCTTCGGCTTCTCCGTGGCCGTCTCTGGCACGCGAGTGGTGGTGGGTGCGTATCAGGATGACCCGGGTGCGACGGACGCGGGGAGCGCTTATGTCTATGACCTGACCAGTGGTACGCCCACGGTGCCGGTGACCACGCTCACCAACCCGAGTCCGGCGGCAGCGGATAACTTTGGCTGGGTCGTGGCGATCAGCGGCACGCAGCTCGTCGTGGGGGCTTATCTGGACGACACAGGGGCGACGGACGCCGGTAGCGCGTTTGTCTATGACCTGAGCAGCGGCACGCCAACCGCACCTGAGGTAACCCTCAACGATCCCAGTGAGGCACCGGGTGATTACTTCGGATGGTCGGTCGCTGTGTCCGGCACGCGACTGGTGGTGGGGGCCATCTTTGACGACACAGGTGCAATCAATGCAGGAAGTGCGTATGTGTATGACCTCAGCAGCAGCACCCCTGCGGTGCCGGTGCTGAAGCTGACAAATCCATCGCCAGCCGCGGACGATTGGTTCGGCATCTCGGTGGCGATCTCTGGAACACGAGTGGTGGTGGGCGCATATCGGGATGACACGGGCGCAACGGACGCAGGCAGTGCGTATGTCTATGACCTGAGTGGAACTGAGCCGACGGCACCGGTGGTCACATTGAACAATCCCAGCCCGGCAGGCACTGACTGGTTTGGCAACTCGGTGGCGATCTCTGGGACCCAGGTGGTGGTGGGAGCCATCTATGATGACACGGGAGCGACTGATGCGGGGGCGGCTTACGTGTATGACCTCACAAGCGGCACCCCCACCGTGCCGGTGGTGACACTCAACAATCCCGATGCGGCTGCCAATGACAATTTTGGCGGCCGTGTGGCCATCTCCGGCTCACGGGTGGTGGTGGCTGCCTCCTTTGATGACACCGGAGCGACCAATGCAGGCAGCACTTACGTCTATGACCTCAACAGCAGCCCCCCCACGGTGCCGGCGATGACGCTCAACAACCCCAATCCCGTGGCGAGTGACTTCTTTGGTCACGCGGTTGCGATCGATGGCCCGCGCATCGTCGTCAGTGCTTATCAGAATGACACCGGGGCCAGCAACGCAGGCTGCGCCTATGTTTACGATCTCGGCAGCGGCACACCCGGAGTGCCCATGGCGACACTCAACAATCCCACTCCCGAAGCGAGTGACCAGTTTGGTCTATCGGTGTCCATTTCTGGCACTCTGGTGCTGGTCGGAGCCTACCTGGACGACACCGGAGCGATCAACGCAGGCAGCGCCTATCTGTATGACGTCGGCAACAGCACGCCCACCGTGCCAGTGCGCACATTCGAAAATCCCAGTCCTGCAGCCGGTGATCTGTTTGGGTTTTCGGTGGCCATTGATGGCGGCACCGCCGCCATCGGGTCGCCCTACGATGACACCACATCACCTGACGAGGGCTCCATCTACATTTACGGACCCCATCCACTCGACCAAGACAGCGACGCCCTCCTCGACTCCTGGGAAGAACTACACTGGCCTGGAGCGGCTGGATCGCACGGCCCGCTGGATGACGACGACAGCGACGGCCTCGTGAACCTCCTGGAGCTGGCCTTTGGCCTGAACCCGACCGTGCCTGATGCCGACGCCCTGACACCGCTCACGCGGGAGGGTGGGTACCTGACGATGACGCTCACCAAGCGGCCCGGCGCGGCCTACAAGGTGCAGAGCGCGGGCACGCTGACGCCCGGACAGCCGGACTCCTTCAGCGCCACCACAACCACCGTCCTGCTCGACGAGCCCACCACCCTCAAGGTCCGCGACAACACCCTCACCAGCACCGCCACC
>CAMAZK010000154.1 GCA_945863205.1 Akkermansia muciniphila
GAAGTCGAGCCTGTCCTTCCCCGTACTGGCCTCGTAGAGCACCATGCCGAGGGAGAAAATATCCGCCGCAGCCGTCCCCGGACCTTCTGGCGCGACAAACCCTTCCGTGCCAACGAAACTGCGCTGCCCCAGCAGAGCCACCAGGCCGATGTCCGCCAGCCGACACGAACCGTCGATGAAGATGAGGTTCGAGGGCTTCACGTCCCGGTGAATGAGCTGATTGCGATGCAGGTAATCCAGTGCATCCGCGATCGTGACGCCAAGTTTGATGCACGCCTCCTCGGACACGCGCTTTTCGCGCTTCATCTGCAGCCCCAGCGTGTGCGGCTTGTACGTTTCCGGAGAGATTTCACGCCCGCGCTCCAGATCGTCCGCCAGCTCCATCACATAATAGTAAAAACCGTCCTCATCATTGCGTCCCACCTGGAGGATCGGCACCAGGCCTTCATGGCGGCGCGAAATAGGCTCGAAATGCTTCAGCGCTTCGAATTCGCGCTCGAAGGAATCCGGGCGGTCATAATCCTCACGCCAGACCACCTTCACCGCGCGCAGCACGCTGGTCACGCTGCGCGCCAGCCACACCTCACCGAACGCACCACGCCCGATCAGGCGCAGTGTTTCGTGATCACGGATTTCCGGCGGCGTGCGGACAGAGGGTTGCATGACAGAAACAGAGTCTGCCGGATTACACGCCAGTCACGTGCGGATGTCGAGCCTCTAAGTCACGAAAACGCCCGCTCAAGCCCGCACCAGGCAGGGCTCATGATCTCCAGCGGCGCTCCGCATCACCTTTCCAGTGAGCTGGATGATTTCCGTCCGGACATCCGACGGCGCACAAATGCCCGCCCGCCGCACGGCGATGTCCCACTCCAGCCGCAGGTATTCGGCGATGACCGACGTCAGCGGCAGTTGGAAGAAGTGCCCGACCGCAGCCCAGACCGTGACCAGATGTCCGTCGGCCCGCCCCTGCTCCACCGCCTCACGCATCCGTCCCAGAAGCCCCTGATAGCGGGCCTGGCGTGTCGATTTCAAAAGCAGCGCACCCGCCCGGAGGCTGCGCTTCGCCACCGCTCGTGGCAGTTCCGCCGACAAGCGGGCATCCAGTGCCAGCAGCGCCGGGAGTCCGCCATCCTGGGCGGCCCGCCACCCTTCTTTCAGCGCCGGTCCCAGCCTCTCGATGAAGAGCCCCTCCGCAAATTCCCGCCACGCAGCCGAAAATGCGGTGTCATCAGCGACGACTGACAGTCCATCCATCCGCGCCCGCACACTGCCCAGCAGCCAGCGAACCCATGCTAGGCCCTGCGCCCAGTCTTCGATGATCTCCTCGTCCCCGCCTTTTTCATCCGGCGTCGGGAGAATGGTGATGGAAGGGAGCAGGCGGAGTTTCATGTCACAAACACAACGCGTCCGACCGGCGGTGAAGCCGACGCAAAAATGCCGCGTTGCAGGGGAGTATTCACAGGGCGAACAATGCGCCCTCTTTTTTCAAACTGCGAACGGAATCCTTCCCATGCCCGACACTCCGCCTCCAGACGCCTCACCGCGCTACCTCTGCCAGCGCTGCGGCAACTGCTGCCGCTGGCCCGGGGACGTGCGCGTGACGGATGAAGAGGTGACGCGCATCGCCGCCTTTCTTGAGATGGACGAGAAGGCTTTCACCGCGTCCTGCACGCGGTTGAATGCGAATCGCACCGGTCTGAGCATCATCGACAAGCCGAACGGCGAATGCCTCTTTCTCGAAGGCAAAAACCTCTGCCGCATCCAGCCGGTCAAGCCGGCTCAATGCGCGGGTTTTCCGAACGCATGGAACTTCCCCGGCTGGCGGGATGTGTGTGAAGCGGTGGAAGTCCCGGCTCAGTCGTCAAACCGCCGCGTCGAGCCGCCCTGATCCTTTTCGAAGAGCACGGTCTTCTTGTAGGCGTAGGGCTTGCAGAAGACGACCTTCTCCACGGAGGTGCGAATGACCACGAAGCGGGTGTGGTCGTCGATGTCGCAGTACTTGCGGTAATAGGCATGCAGCTTGCCGGGCATCTTGTCCCAATGGCGCTTCGCCGCGTCGCCCTCCAGAACTCGGGTCGGCCCCGAAAGATAGACGAGACTTTCCATGGACGGCGTCGCAAACATCCACTCCGCCTGCGGATTGCGGCGCAGGTCAGCCACCTTGCGGGAGATGGGAGCGGTGATGGAAACGACTTCCTCCAGGTCAGGCGTCACGTTCGCAGTCATCCACGTCGCATGCGGTGCGCCCTGGTCGTCCGCCGTGGCAAAGATCGCGTGGCGCGTTCCTGTCACGACTTCGTATGCGGCCCTGGAGATGTCATTGTCGATCTTCATGCCGACCCTTAGCGCGGTCCGGACTCCGGCTCTCCGCCTGACTTGCCACACACTGAACCATTCTTGAAGCGCCGCACCGCACTGGACAAAGCGCCGGTCCCATGACATCTCCACTCAATGAAACCCCAAACCATCGTCACGCTCGACCTCGAGGGCGTTCTCGTCCCGGAAATCTGGATCGCCTTCGCGGAGAAAACCGGCATCCCCGAACTGCGCCGCACCACACGTGACGAGCCGGACTATGATGTGCTGATGAAGGGCCGCCTGGACATTCTAAACGCTCACGGCTTGAAGCTTCCGGACATCCAGCAGGTCATCGGCACGCTTTCACCTCTCGATGGAGCACGGGCGTTTCTCGATGAATTGCGGGAGCTGACACAGGTCGTCATTTTGAGTGACACCTTCGCGGAATTCGCACAGCCGCTGATGCGTCAACTCGCATGGCCCGCCATTTTTTGCCACCAGCTCGAAGTCGCCGCCGACGGCGCGATCGTGAATTACAAGCTGCGCCAGGCAAACCAAAAGCAGAAGGCCGTCTCCGCGTTCAAAGGATTGAACTACCGCGTCATCGCCGCAGGTGACTCTTTCAACGACACCACGATGCTCGCCGAAGCGGACGTCGGCTTCTTCTTCCACGCGCCCGAAAGCATCCAGTCCCAGTTCCCGCAGTTCCAGGCCTTCGACGAATACGGCACCCTGCTGTCCGCCATCCGGGCCGCGCTCTGAACTGTCATTGCACGCGGTGCATTCCGCTCCACACTCTGCGCCGTTTCCGTTTCGCATGCCCCAGCTTCATCTTCAGCCAGACTTCGCCACTTTTCAGACGCTCGCGCAAAAGGGCAATCTCGTGCCGGTGATGGCCGAGCTGGCCGCGGACTACGAAACGCCGCTTTCAGCCTTCCAAAAAATCCACGACGGCCGCTGCGGCTTCCTGTTGGAGTCCGCCGAACTTACGCAGCACTCCGGGCGCTACTCGCTGCTCGGCAGTTCACCGCGGATCATCTTTACCGCCCGCGGCAGGGAGATCGAGATCGAGGAGCGCGGCATCAAGCGCGGCTTCACCTGCGAGGGTGATCCCCTGGCTGAACTGGAAAAGCTGATGAAGCCGTTCCGTCCGCTCGAAGCGCAGCCGCTGCCCGTCTTCCACGGCGGCGCCGTCGGCTATCTGGCCTACGACATGGTGCGCTTCTTTGAACCCACACTGCCGGCTCCCAACAAGGACGAGCTCGGTCTGCCGGACATGGTCTTCATGGTCACGGACACCGTCCTGGTCTTCGACCACCGCACGCGCAGGCTTTCCATCGTGGCCAACGTCCACACCGACGAACATCCGGATCTCGAAGCCGCTTACGAGTGGGCGCGGCAGCAGATCGCCGCGGTCATCACCAAACTGGAGAAGCCGCTGGCCGCGAAACCGCTGCAGACCTTCGCGCCCGTCAGCAACGAAGACCTCCCTCCGCCGGTGAGCAACACGACCCGGGATGAATACGAGGCCATGGTGCTGGAGATGAAAGAGTACATCGCTGCGGGAGACATTTTCCAAGGCGTGCCCTCGCAACGTTTCGAAACCGACTACGAAGGCACCACGGTGGACCTGTTCCGTGCGCTGCGGCATGTGAATCCCAGCCCCTACATGTTCTGCATCGACTTCCCGCAGGGCTTCGCGCTGGTCGGCAGTTCCCCGGAAGTCCATGTGAAGTGCATGAACGGACGCATCGACATCCGCCCCATCGCCGGCACCCGCTGGAGAGGCAAGACGACGGAAGAAGACGACGCCCTGGCGCAGGACCTGCTGAATGACCCCAAAGAGCGGGCCGAGCACATCATGCTCGTCGATCTCGCGCGCAACGACGTCGGGCGCGTGGCCGACTATGGCAGCGTACGTGTCAGCGACCTCATGATCATCGAGCGCTACTCCCACGTCATGCACATCGTCTCCAACGTGGACGGCCATCTGCGTGACAACAAGACGGCCTACGATGTGATGCGCGCCACCTTCCCCGCCGGAACGGTCAGCGGATCGCCCAAGGTCCGTGCCATGGAGATCATCAACGAGTGTGAGAAGAGCAAGCGCTGCGCCTATGCCGGTGCCGTCGGCTACTTCGGATTCGATGGAAACCTCGACTCGTGCATCGCGCTGCGCACCTGCGTGGTGAAGGACGGCAAGGCGTATGTCCAGGCCGGTGCCGGAGTCGTGGCGGACTCCGATCCGGCCTATGAGTATCGCGAGACCGTCAACAAGGCCACCGGCATGCTTCGTGCGATTCAATGGGCGCGGCAGTTGGCTGCGCCGTGAGTTGTTCGCCGACTGTTCACACTTTCATCACAGACTTGCTCACAATGCGGCGTGATTCATCCCAGCTTAAAACAGAGAACCCTCCGGCAAGCGAAGCCGGAGGGTTCCATGGCGATCCAGCAACCAACAACGATGGAGGATCGATGGCACGAAATGCTAAGCTGAGGAAGCTGAACAAACGTGGCCTGCGAGAAGCCCCACAGACACCCCCATGTTAAAAAGTTTTGCCCCCGCCGTCAACCTGCCCGCCCGGCTTTTGCAAAAGAATCCGGTGAGTCTCAAGATTGAGAGCTCCAAGAGGGCCTAAATCTGCCATTTTTCTCAATCTTTTAGCAAAACCCGCCTTGACACCCCTCACGGGGTTTCAACCGGATCCCAACCGCCCGACCATCCGCGTTCCACTTCTTTCATTTTGAGCCAAATTGGCGCCGAATTTCTCCCATCCATCCTTCCATGTCCTCGCTCCCTCTCGGCCAACTTCTCCTCATGGGCGTTCCCGGCACCGAACTCAGCCCCGAAACCGCCGCCCGCCTCAAGAAACTCCAGCCGGGCGGATTCATTCTTTTTGGCCGCAACATCGAATCGCCAACACAACTGCGGAAGCTCATCGACGATCTGCGTGATCTGTCGGACATCGAGCCCTTCATCACCATCGATCAGGAAGGCGGTCGCGTCTCGCGGCTCCGTCTCATCGGCGAAGAACCGCCGAATGCCCAGTCTCTCAGAGACAAAGGTGATCCGGCGTTGATCAAGCGGCATGGTCGGCTCACCGGCCAGCTCTTGCGGCTGTTCGGCTTCAATCTCGACCTCTGCCCGGTGCTGGACATCAGCTACGACGACGCTGCGGACAACTCCCTCAAAGGCCGCACTTATGGTCGCGACCCACAGCAGGTCATCGACAACGCGGGCGTCTTCAACCGCGCCATGCGTCGCGAGGGCATCCTCTCCTGCGGCAAGCACTTCCCAGGCTACGGCCCGGCCGATTGCGATCCGCATGAGTTTCTGCCCGTCATCACCAAGAGCCGGGAAGAGATGGAGAAGAGCGAGTTGCTGCCCTACTCCGCACTGCTGCCGGAACTCGACAGCGTGATGACCTGCCACAGCAACTACACCGCCTACGATCCAGATCGCGGACGCTGGCCGGCCAGCCTCAGCTACAACATCGTGACCCGGCTCCTGCGTCATCAATACGGCTTCGAAGGTCTGGCGATGACGGACGACCTCGACATGGGCGCGATCTTGAATGAGGTGACTTTCGAGCAAGCGATCCAGGAAGCCGTACGCGCGGGCAATGACCTCGTGATGATCTGCCATCGCGTCGAAATGGTCGAACTGGCCCGCCAGCATCTCGAGGGCGTCGAACAACCGGCGCTGCACGACGCACTGCTCCGAATTGAGAAAACCAAAAAACGCCTCGTTCAACCGGACGCATTCGATCTCGAGCGCTTCGCCGCGATCAACCGCGACATCTGGCAGCTCCGCGTCGATACCCTCGGCGAGGAGGCGGCGAGACAGCTCAGCGTCGAAGACGGCAAGCGCTCCCCCGTCGAGCTGTACTGATACGGAGCCTCAAGGCTACATGCCTGCCAGCGCGACTTTCTCGCAGCCTTGAACGTCGAGCTTCCCGGAGGCGAGCACCGGTATGTCGCTGACGCGGATCATCTTCTTCGGGATCCAGAGCGGCGGCATGCCCTTTTCGAGCAGGCGGTAGCGCAGGTCGAGGATCTCCTGATGCTCGGGACCACCGGGCATGCTCGTCAGCAGCACCAGCGCCTCTCCTTTCCCCGGGTCCGGCACGCCCACCACGGCGATTTTTCGCGTGGTCTCGTTCTCCAGGCCCATCGCTTTGACCAGCGCTTCCTCCACCGTTTCGTGCGGCACCATTTCACCGCCGATCTTCGAGAAGCGGCTCAGCCGTCCCTCGATGTAGAGGAATCCATCCAGGTCCACGCGACCGATGTCGCCCGTGCGGAACCAACCGTCATCCATGACCTCCTGCGTGCGCTTGGGATCATTGTGGTAGCCTTCGAAGATGTTAGGCCCCTTGAACCAGATCATGCCGCTCTCATGGATCGACAGAGGCTCCCCGGATTCCGGATGCGTGATGCGCAGGGCCAGTCCGGGCATCAACTGCCCCACCGAACCCTGCCGGTGCCCCGGCATCAGCACGTAGCCGTTCTCAGGCGCACCCAGCGGATCAGGATCAGGAAGGTTCACGTTGGAGACGGGTGAAGTCTCCGTCAGTCCGTAGCCCTCCAAAACGCGCCGGCCGAACCGCGATTCGAACGCATCCGCCACGGTGCGCGGCAGTTTCTCGGCACCTGTGACGCAGTACTTCACGGAAGCCAGCGCCTCACGGTTCACGCCGCGGAGATAGCCCCGGAGGAACGTCGGTGTGGAGATCATGAGGGACACCCGGTACTTCTCGATGAGTTCGGCGAGCTTTTTCGTCTCCAGCGGAGTCGGGTAAGTGACGAGGTGCAGTCCGTAGATGATCGGATACCAGAGCGTCACCGTGCAGCCGAAGCTGTGGAAGAGCGGCAAAGTGCCGAGAATGCTGTCCGTGCTCTTCAGCCCCAGGCGGGAGCCGAACTGCATCACGTTCGAAATCAGGTTCCGGTGGGAAAGCACGACGCCCTTCGGCTGGCCGGAGCTACCGCTGGTGAAGAGCAGCAGCGCCTCCCTGCGCCCGCCTTTTTTGGAAATGCCTAGCAGCGCGGCCAGCAGCGCTGAAGGCAGCAACTTGCTGATGACCAGCCACTTCGTGATGGAAAGTTTCAGCTTCGGAATCAGCCGCTCGATCAGGATCAACTGCTTGCTCGGCGGCCACGGAAAGCTCTGCATCTTCCGCACGAAAATGTCCGCCGTGAGGAACCGGTCCACGTCTCCCTGGCGGATGGCGCTGTCGATCGCCGCGCGTCCCGCCGTGAAGTTGAGATTCACCGGGATCTTGCCCGCCATGATGACCGCCACATTGCAGAGCAGACCGCCGAGTCCCGGCGGAAGAATGATGCCCACACGCTCCTTCTTGGTCTCCTTCCGCACCACCTGCGACAGCGCCAGCGCGACGGCGAAAACTTTGTCGTAGCGCAGGATCTTGTCATCCTTGCCGTCGGCGATGCTGTTTCTCACACCGTGCTTCTTGAAGCCCTGAATCAGTGCGTAACCGAGGCTCATGTCCAGCGCCGGGCAGGCCTCGCTCATGGTCTGCTCCGCCAGCAGCATCAGTTGCTCCTGGTAAACGGGAAGACACGCCTCGTCCCCTTTCAGCAGCGCCCCGAAGGTGAAGACCACCTCCGCATCCGTGTAGCGCCGTCCCACCGGCAGCGCCGTGTCCTGCCTGCGGTGCACGTACAGCGGCAGCACCGGCACACCGGCCTTCAACAAGAACTCCAGCTTCGCGCCCGGCACCGTGGTCATCGGGGAACTCATGGCCGCCGCCTCCGCCGGCAGGTAGATGACCACCGAACTGCCCTTCATAGCGCCGGCCACGGCATCGCGGTAGGCCTTGGGCTCCGTCTCGCTCGGGGCGATGACCAGCGCATGCACGTCCTCTTTTTCGAGGTGGACCTTCAGCAGCGGGTGCAGCGCCGCCCCCCGTTCGACGAGGTAAACCACGCCGCGATCTTCCAGCAGCATTTCGAGGCGGAGCAGATCGAAGTAACCCAGCTTGCTCGGAAGAATCATGAATCCCCCGGATGAGGGAAGATGCTCCCTGCCGAGGATCGTGAGGTCTTTGAGCGTAACAGGCTTGTCGGAAGGCATGAGGTAACTAAGCGGCTGCCATGCCGCATTTCCAGCGGGAAAAGGCACAGGCGGCAGGTTGGCCGCAGATTGCAGTTGTTGACGGTGGATGACGGTGGAACAAGGAATCCAGCCTTCCCTGCATGCTCCTCGCCCGGCGAGGACCGTGCCACCTCCATCCTCCGACCACCCATCCGCATGCCTCCTCCGCGTCATCCCCGCCGCGAATCCGCCAGCCCCCGCCAAGCCCCGCCCGCCGGCAGCGAGGAATGGCCGCGTCCCTGGGCACAGATGAAGTATTTCTCCTTCCACCCGGCCGTTTACCCCAACATGATCCGCGCGGCCTCCCCGGACGCCGGCCCCGGTGATCTCGTGACCGTCATGGACAAGGAAGGGCAGTTGTTCGGCAGCGGTTTCTTCAATCCCAACGCCCGCGTCCCTCTGCGCGTGCTTCAGCACGGGGAGGATCTCCTCACGGAAGAAAAGCTCGACGCGCGACTGGATGCCGCGCTCGACCTGCGGCTGAACACCCTGCGGCTTAACGACACCACGGACGCCTGGCGCGCCGTGCATTCGGACGGTGACGGTCTCAGCGGCCTCGTCGTGGACCGCTACGCGGACGTTCTCTCCATCGAGGTCACCACGCTCGGCATCTGGCGCCGACTCCGCCGCTGGCTTCCCAAGCTCCACGAAAGGCTCGGCACCACCCAGCACGTCATCCAGACCGATCCGGACATCTCACGGATCGAAGGCATGCGCTGGTCGGACGTTCCGGAGGCGGACGATCCCGCGCCGCGCGGTGTCCGGATTCGAGAAAACGGCGTGCGCTATCAGGTGAACTTTGAAGAGGGCCACAAGACCGGCTTTTTCTGCGACCAGCGCGACAATCGCCTCAAATTCGCCCAACTCGCCCGCGGCAGCCGCGTCCTCGACCTCTGCAGCTACACGGGCGGCTTTGCCCTCAGCGCCCGCGTCTCCGGCGGCTGCGTGGACGTGACCGGCGTGGACTTGGACGAAAAAGCCATCGCACAGGCCAAGAAGAACGCCGACTTGAACCAGGTGCGCATCGACTGGGTGCATGCAGACACCTTCACCTGGGGGCGCCAGATGCAGCAGAACGGCAAGCTGTGGGACACCGTCGTGCTCGATCCGCCAAAGCTCGTCTTCTCCCGCGAGCCTGAGGAAGGCCAGCTCGGCCGGAACAAGTATTACGACATGAATGCCGTCGCCCTCGGCCTGCTGAAGCGCGGCGGTCTCTTCGTCACCTGCTCCTGCTCGGGACTGCTCGACGTGGCCGAGTTCGAGGACATCGTCATGCGCGCCGCCCATCGCAACAAGCGCCGGCTGCAGATCATCGACCGCAGCGGCCCGGGCGCCGACCATCCGGTGATGTCGAACTGCCCGGACGGTCGCTACCTCAAAGTCCTCTGGTGCATCGCGTGGTGAGCCCTGCGGAATGCCGCAAGGTTTCCTTTGCCACAATCCCGCAGACGGCTAGTCTGAGCGCCCCATGAATCCAGAGGTGCAAAACATCGTGGCCGCAGGCAAGCTCTCGGCTGCAGACGGCGAAAAACTTTCGAAACTCGCAACAGGAACGTTCTGCGTTCACAAAAGCTGGGGCGTCGGCAGGGTCGCGTCCTGGGACCTGCTCGGAGACCGCATCGCCATCGACTTCGAAGACAAGCCGGGTCACGACATGAAGATCTCCTTCGCGGTGAACTCGCTGGAGATCATCCCTTCGGACCACTTGATGGCCCGCCGCCACTCCGACCTCGATGCCCTGAAGGCCATGGCCAAGGATGACGCTCCATCGCTCGTCGAACTCGCTCTGAAAGCCGGCAACAACTCGCTCCACCTCGACGCCTTGGAGAAGCTCATCAAAGGCCGCATCATCCCCGACGCAGATTACAAGAAGTGGTGGGAAGCGGCCAAACGCGCCCTCAAGACCCAGCGCCACATCGTCGTCCCCGCCAAGCGCAGCGAAAACCTCGTCCTGCGGGATCAGGCCGAAGGCGCCGGTGGACAGATGGTGAAGCTCTTCCTCTCCGCACGCGACTTGAAGGATAAGCTGGCCGCACTCGCCAGCATTCAAAAAGACATCGACCTCTTCACCGATCCCAAGACGGAACTCATTCCGGTGTTTCAGGACATTTCCGACACCGCACGGAAAGCGGTCAAACTCAACCTCAAGGCCGCCCTCCAGCTCCTGGTGGCCCGTGATGAACTCGTCGAAAGCCTCGGCACCACCGCCCCCATGGGCTCAATGAAGGTCTCCGACCTCGTCTGCGAAACGAAGGACACCCTAGCCGACGCCATCAAGACCTTCTCCTCCA
>CAMAZK010000155.1 GCA_945863205.1 Akkermansia muciniphila
CCGGCACCTTGAAGCGCTTCATCAGCGGCTGCGTGCAGTGGTGGCCTCCGCGCATGGCCACGCCATGGGTGTTGGCAAACTCCACGAGGTCGTGCGGATGGGCGGAGTCGAGGTGAAAGGCCACCAGTGAGCCGCGCGGGCCGCTCTGCGGTCCGAGAATGCGGATGCCCGGCACCTCCCTCATGCACTGCAGGGCGTAGTTCGCCAGATTGTGATCGTGGCGGTGGATGTTCTCCAGACCGATCGCCTCCAGGTAGTCGATGGCGGCCCCGAGCCCGATCACGCCCGCGATGTTCGGCGTGCCGGCCTCGAAACGGTGCGGCGGTGGCTTGTAGGTACTGCCTTCCAGAGTTACGGAGAGGATCATTTCCCCCCCGCCGTGCCAGGGCGGCATGGCTTCCAGCAGGGCCATGCGACCATAGAGCACCCCGATCCCCGTCGGCCCGCACATCTTGTGACCGGAAAAGACGAAAAAGTCGCAGTCCAGTTCCCGCACGTTGATCGGCAGGTGGCCGGCGCTCTGAGCGCCGTCGAGCAGCGTCACCGCTCCGACGGCCCGGGCCTTTGCACAGAGTTCACGGGCGGGGTTGATCGTCCCCAGCGAGTTCGAGATGTGGACAAAGGCGAAGATCTTAACCTCCTCCGTCAAAAGCGTCTCCAGCGCTTCCATGTCGAGCGTCCCATCGTCGAGCACCGGGACATGCTTCAGCGTCGCCCCCGTTCGCTGCGCCAGGAGCTGCCAGGGGATCAGATTGCTGTGGTGCTCCATGCCGGTGAGCAGAATCACATCGCCCGCCCGCAGATTCTGGGTCCCCCAGGTGTTCGCCACCAGATTGATGCCCTCCGTGGTGCCCCGGGTGAAAATGATCTCGTCAGGAGAAGCGGCCCCGACAAAGCCCGCCGTCTTTTTCCGCGCCAGTTCGAAGGCCTCCGTGGCCCGGGCGCTGAGTTCATGCAGCGCCCGGTGGACGTTCGAATTGTCGCGTTCGTAGTAGTGCGCCAGCGCGTGAATGACCGCACGCGGCTTCTGGCTGGTAGCGGCGCTGTCCAGATAGACCAGCGGTTGCCCGTTCACCTCCTGGGTGAGAATGGGGAAATCGGAGCGAATGCGGTGCCAGTCCATGATTGTGGAAAACGATACGTCCCCACTTCCGCAAGGATCACCCCGGATTCAAGCAGAGGATGAGATCGGAGAGACTCCGAGCCCGACCTTCGCGCAAAAAATCAGCGTGAGGCCACTCCAGTCGAAAGTCCGGCCTCAGCGGCAGGGCTTTGTCCGGCATAAACTCCCCGTGCCTCGATCTGACGAGCGCGTTCCTCCATGGAAGCAGGCCGTGCACCTTGTTCATTCTCGGCCAGGAGCCCCACGAGTGACGAAGCGGTTTCGTCCAAGAGGCGGAACGGACTGCTATTGATCAAGCTGCCCAGCGTATTGCAACTGGTCAAACCGGTGGCGAGTAGAACAAAAATAGCAGAACGAAGGAGATTCATTTCGATCGTGTTTATCATGACGTGGAGAAGGTGTAAACAAATTAGATTCAGCGGTGCGCCAGCCCGGAACCAACCGGGTGGGCGAGCGAAATCGGCGGAGCGAAGTTTCCCCGCGCCTCGATCACTTTTCCCCGCTTCGAGTACGAATCAGTGTCGCCAGAGGTTGAACCGTCCTCGACCAACATCATGGCCATGGGGGCCAGCCGCAGGGCGGCATTGATCAGCCCGCAGTTGGTCAGAAGCACAGGCGCGGCCACGGCGAGTAGCAAACGGGGGAAATAAGACATTTTGACCGGTCTATCATAGTCCGCTCCGGGAGTAAATGAGTTTTCCCGGGACGGTCGCCATGGTTGGCGCTTCGGCTGCGCTGTCCGGGGCTTCCGGTCAGGGCTGAAAATGGCTGGCGCAAATCGACGTATGACACATGCTTCAATCGTTCCCGCCTTCCACCATGAAATCATTCGTTCTCGTTCTGTTCTCCTTCGTCTTCACGTCCGCCAGCCTACGGTCTGCCGACCATGTGGTTTATGAGCCCGCCGGAGATGCCAAAGCCAAACACATCGTCCTGCTGGCCGGGGATGAGGAATACCGTAGCGAGGAAGCCATGCCCATGCTCGGCCAGGTCCTGAGTCAGAGACACGGCTTCAAATGCACCGTGCTTTTCAGCCTGGGTGCCGACGGCATGATCGACCCCGCCGCAGGTGGCAGCCTCAGCCATCCCGAGGCGCTCGATTCCGCTGATGCCATCGTCATGCTGCTGCGTTTCCGCCATTGGGATGACGCTACGAGCAAGAAATTCGCCGACGCCATCCATCGCGGCGTCCCCATCATCGCCCTGCGCACCAGCACGCATGCCTTCAACGGCTACCCGAAGGACAGCCCCTTTGCCGCGTGGAACTGGAACAATCCGGACGGCGGCTGGGGCCGCAAAGTGCTCGGCGAGACCTGGGTCAGCCACTGGGGCAAGCACAAGGTCGAGGCTACCAAGGGCATCATCGAGGCCGCGAATGCCAATCATCCCATCCTGCGTGGCGTGAGCGATCTTTTCGGCAACAGCGACGTGTATGAAGCCGCACCGCCGGCTGATTCCGTCATCCTCGCCCGTGGTCAGATTCTTCAAGGCATGACCGCTGACACCCCGCCCGCCGCCTACACCAAAAAGACAAAAGCGGGCACCGAGCAGGACGTGAACACGCCCATGATGCCCGTCGCCTGGGTGCGCGTGGTGAAGAACGATGCCGGCGGAGAAAACAGAATCTTCTGCACCACCATGGGGGCCGCCACCGACCTAGCCACCGAAGGCACCCGCCGCCTCGTCGTGAACGCCACCTTCTGGGGCCTCGGCCTCGAAGTGCCAGAGAAAGCCGATGTCACTCCCGTCGGCGACTACAAGCCCACGATGTATGGCTTCAAAGGCAACAAAGTCGGCCTGAAGCCCGACGACTTCGCGCTCGGAAAGTAGCCCTGTTGCTGCGCAACTCGGCTACTTCAGTTCGAAAACGAACGGCAGCCCCTGCGCCGTCATCATCTGTTTTTCCTTCGCCATGAAGCGCTCGGCGAGTCTGGAAAAACTGCCGTCGTTTCGCATACGGGCGAGGACTTCGTTGACCTTCGCCTTCAGTTCTTCGTCCTGCTGCTTCAAACCGACAGCCCAGACTTCTTCACGCAGTGGAGCGAGGATGGCCCGCGTCTCGTTGGCGTGTTTGGTATGGTAGTTCATGATGGAGAGCTGGTCGTAAACCCAGGCGTCCACGTTCTCGTTCACCACCTCCATGACGCAGGAAACGTCGGCATCGAGGGAGGTGATCTTGGCTTCCTTGAGGTTTTCGCGCACCCAGCTTTCCCCCGTGGTGCCCAGACGTACCACGATCTTCCGACCCGGCGCCTTCAAGTCGTCCGCCGAATGAACAGGGGAGTTTTTTGCGGCCAGGATCGACAAGCCCGTCTTCACGTAGGGCTCCGAGAAGTCGATGGACTTCCTTCGTTCGGGTGTGGCGGTCATCGCGGAGATCACGAGATCTACGGAGCCGGTGCGCAGCGCGGTGATGAGGCCGTCAAAGTTGATGTTGCGGAATTCCACCTCGCGCCCGAGCGCCTTGGCGATCTCGCGCCCCACCTCGATGTCCACGCCGGTGATCTGACCGTTTTCATCCACAAACTCGAAGGGCGGATAGGTCGCGTCGGTGCCGATGATCAGTTTGTCGCTGCGTGAGCAGGCGCAGAGCAGACAGAGGATGAGGGAGGAGAGAAGGTGTTTCATGCGATGAAGATTTTTGAAGCACTAATGGACACTAATTCTCACTAATTTCTGATCCTGATTCATGAGTGCTTTTTAGTGAGCATTAGTGGTCAGCCAATCTGGTTCTCAGCCCAGATCCCCCGCGAAATCGCTGGGCATACGCCAGTCGCCACGCGGGGAGAGGGCCACGGAGCCGACTTTCGGGCCGTCCGGCACGCTGGAGCGCTTGAACTGGTTTTGCGCGAAGCGTTTGAAGAACAGCGCCAGCCACTTGGCGATGGTTTCGTCGTCGTATTTGCCTGCAAACGCCTGCGCGGCCAGCCAGCGGATTTTTTCGGCGTTGCTGCCGTGGCGCACGAAGTGGAACAGGAAAAAGTCATGCAATTCGTACGGCCCGATCGTGTCTTCGGTCTTCTGCTGCAGCGTTTCATTCGCCGCGAGCGGCAGAAGCTCGGGCGTGATCGGGGTGTCGGCGATGTCGCGCAGGATCGCGCCCGCTTTTTCCGCGAAGGGGCCTTCGGCACACCATTCGATGAGGTAGCGCACCAGGGTCTTCGGCACGCCGGAGTTCACGTGATACATCGACATGTGGTCGCCATTGAAGGTACACCAGCCCAGCGCCGCCTCGGACAGATCGCCGGTGCCGACGACGATGCCGCCGGTCTTGTTGGCGATGTCCATGAGGATCTGCGTGCGCTCGCGGGCCTGCGAGTTCTCGTAAGTCGCGTCGTGCTGCGTTTCCGCGTGCCCGATGTCGGCAAAGTGCTGCCTCACCGCATCGTTGATGGAGATCGTGCGCAGTTCGATGCCCAGCGCCTCGGCGAGTTTCTCAGCGTTGCCTCTCGTGCGCGTGGTGGTGCCGAATCCGGGCATCGTGATCGTCAAAACCGCGCTGGCGGGCATTCCGGCACGCTTGATCGCCTCCAGCATCACCAGCAGCGCTAACGTGGAGTCGAGTCCGCCGGAGAGACCGAGCACGGCGGTCTTCGCACGCGCTTGTTTAAGCCTACGGGCCAGTCCTGTCGCCTGAATCGCGAAAACCTCCTCGCAGACCGCTGCCCGATCCACTCTGGTCGGAGGCACAAAGGGATGCGGCGGCACCGGGCGCAGCAGTTGCGCGTCGCCATCCGGAGCGGGACCGAGATCGAAGGTGATCCGGTGCACCGGCACGGCGCTGGCTTCGTCGCGGAAGGACGAGCTTTTCAACCGGTCATGCGCGAGATGCCGCAGATCGACGTCATGCAGCACACAACGCGTTTCGAAGGCGAAGCGCTCGCTCTCGCCGAGGAGGACGCCGTTTTCGGCGACGAGGCAGTGCCCTGAATACACCACGTCCGTGCTCGATTCACCGGCGCCCGCACCGGCATAAACATAGGCGGCGAGGCAGCGTGCCGACTGCTGGGCCACGAGTTGGCGGCGATAATGCGCCTTCCCGAGGACTTCGGTGCTCGCAGATGGATTCGCCAGCACCGTGGCTCCGGCGAGCGCCAGATGGCTTGATGGCGGAATGACCGTCCATAGATCCTCGCAAATCTCGACGCCCAGAACGAATCCAGGCACGTCCAGAGCCTCAAAAAGCAACTCTGTGCCGATCAGCAGCTCCGCCCCGTTCAAGCGCACGCTGGAAGTGCCCAGCGTGTGTGCCGGTGAGAACCAGCGCCGCTCGTAAAACTCTGCCGAGTTCGGCAGGAAGGTCTTCGGCACCAGCCCGAGCACGCGGCCCTTCGCCAGCACCGCCGCCACGTTGTAAAGCCGGTCCTGAACCAGCAGCGGCAGGCCGACGACCAAAACGCTCGATAGATCATGCGTCGCCTGCGCCAGTTCGTCCAGACCCCGAACCGCAGCCGTCCTCAGCGCCTCGGTATGAAACAGATCCGCGCAGGAATAGCCGGTCAGGCTGAGTTCCGGGAAAACCACCAGCCTGCAGCCCCGATCCGCCAGCGCACGGGCCTCTTTCGCGAGGATCGCGACATTCGCGGGCACGTTTCCCAGAACCAGTTCCGGCGCCACAGCGGCGACCCTGACGAAACCATGGCGTTCGCGGGTGCTGGTCGGGGAAGGGGAAGCCTGCTGCATCCGGGAGCTTAGCACGCGGGGTTTGGGGTGCGCGAGAAGTAAGTGCGGCTGGCAACCACGCCGGCCCCATTTCCACCGGGGAAGGCGCCCAAGCGGCCCGGAGTGGCATCTGGCACGCAGCGATGAATCCATCGGTTCCATCCTTGTCCATGACTGCCCTTGGTGGGCCATCGTCATGGGTGACGGCAGGCGGCCGGTCCTCCGCGGGGTGGATCAGACGTGCAGGAGTGATACGGCGACGTTGCCGGCGAAGCAGGCTTCGACATCGGAGCCCGGATCGCGGGGGCGAGAGGCGTAGGAGGCGTTGTAGAGGTAGCCGTGCTCGTCGAGCTGGAAGGAGACGTTCAGCGGGGAACGGGCCGGCTGGCAGAGGAGGCGCGGGGGCAGGGCTGCGGACTCCGGCGGGAGGTGGGGCAGGTTGATGTTCCAAAAGCTGCGCTCGGACTGCTGCCGGGCATGCGTTTCACTCACGATGGCGGCGATCCAGTGCGCGGTGCGGGCCCAGTCGAGGGCCAAGGAGCGGATCATGTAGTGGGACAGGGCCATGGAGCGCAGGCCGTGGTAGGCGGCCTCCCGGGCGGCGGCGACGGTGCCGGAGATGACGATGTCCTGCCCCATGTTTCCGCCGGCATTGACGCCGGAGAGGACGAGGTCCGGCCGCAGGTCGAGGGCGAAAAGGGCGATGCGCACGCAATCCGCCGGGGTGCCGTGGACGGCGTGGCGATTCGGGGCCTGCTGCTCCACTTTGAGGGCCTGATGCGTGGTGACGCGGTGACCGCACTGGCTCTGCTCATGCGCCGGGGCCACGATCACGGGTTCCCAGCCGATCTGGCGGACGGCGCTCTCCAGGGCGTGGAGACCGGGGGCGTGGATGCCGTCGTCATTGGTGAGGAGGACGCGCATCCGTGGTCAGGCGAGGTCGAGGATGACTTTGCCCCGGCGCGAGCCTTCCTGGGCACGGGTGAGGGCGGCTTTGAAGTCGGCCATGGGGAAGATCTGATCGATGGCGGTGACGATGCCGCCGTTTTCGACGAGCGCGGTGAGGGGATCGAGCACCTCGAGAAGCTCGGGGGTGCTGGCGGTCTCGAACCACCGGGTGATCCACAGGCCGTGAAGCTGGAGGTTTTTGAAGATGAGGAATTTGTTCGGCACTTTCAGGCTGCGGCGGCTCATAGCGCCGTAGGTGACCATGATGCCTGCGGGGCTGAGTACATCCATGAGCCGCAGAGCGCTGTCACCGCCGACGGCATTGGCAGCGAGCCGCACGGGCTCATGGCCGAGGAGGGACCTGGCCTGGGTGACGCCTTCGTCGTTGTCGAGCAGGACGGCGTCGGCACCGAGGGCTTTGAGCTCGTCGATCAGTTCCGGCCTGCGGACGAAGTTGAGGGTACGGAGGCCGAAATGGGCGGCAAGCTGAATGAGGGCGCGGCCGACGCCGGAGTTGGCGGCGTTTTGGACCACCCAGGAGCCCTCTTCGAGCGTGGCGTAGTGTTTGAGCAGCGCCCATGCGGTGACGGGATTGATGCGCAGCATGCTGGCCTGCACGCGGTCGATCTGCGGTGGAATCCTGGCGAAGTGATGCTCCGGGGCGGTGAGGTGCTGAGCCCAGCAGCCGGCTCCGAGGAGGGGAATGACGACGTCTCCCGGGCTCAGGGAGGTGACGGACGGGCCGATGGCTTCGACTTCTCCACAGCCTTCATGGCCGGGGATGCAGGGGGGATGCGCGGGGCGTCCGTAGGTGCCTTCGATGAAATTGATGTCGGCCGGATTGACGGGCGCGTAGCGCATGCGGACACGGACTTCATGGCCTGAAAGGGGGGCGAGTTCGCGCGTGTGGAGGCTGAGAACCTCGGCGGGATCGCCGGTGCGGTCGAATTGAAGAAAGCTGGATGACATGGTGCAGGATGCGTCGGTCAATACGCACTGCCGGTCAAGCCGGGTCAATCCTTCACGGCGAGCCGGGCGTCCATGACGAGTTTCATGAAGAGTTCCCGCTGTTCGGCGAGCGCCTTCACCCGGTCTTCGGGTTTTGTTCGCGCTTCAAGGCAGACGAAGCCTTCATAGTCGGCGTCCACGAGCAGCGCAGCCAGCTTGTCATAGGGGTAGTCGCCGGCGTTCACCTCGCGGATGTGGACGGTGCGGCCGAGATGGTCGCGGACTTTGGAGAAGTTCGCCTCGATGCCTTCACCGGCGAGGTCCTCGCCATTGCTGTTCCAGCAGACGCGCACGTTGCCGCGATCGGCGGCGTCCATGATGGTGCGGATGTGGTCGAGGTTGGAAGTTTCCTTGCCGTGAACTTCGAGGCGGATTTCCTGCCCGAAGCCGCTCGCGTAGTCGCCGATCTCCGCGAGAGCCTTGCCGATTTGTTCGAGAGTCTTCTCTGCGGGCACGCCCGGGGGCAGGGCGTTGGGTTTGACCTTCACCCCGGTGCCACCGATGTCGTGGCTGAGTTTGATGTATTCCTTGGCTCCGGCGATGTTTTGCGCCAGTTCGGCGGCTTCAGCAGCGTGAAACTCGAAGTTCGTGCCCATGCCGAGCAGCTTGACGGCGGAATCCTCAAACTGACGGCGAACGTCGGCGCGCTGCTGCAGCGTGAGCCCGGCGTCCACCTTGTGGGCGTGCTCGATGCGCAATTCGACGGCCGAGACTCCGGTGCTGGTGCAGTTCGCGATCAACGTGGGGAGATCCCAGTCTGCGCCCCACATGTAAGTGACCAGCCCGAATTCGATGTTTTCCCCCTTGTAGGAAGGCTGGGCGGCGGCTCTCAAGGCGGTCGCGGCCCCGGCTCCCATGATGGAATGAATGAAGTGGCGGCGGGTGTTCACGGCAGGGAAGGGGGCTGTTTTACTCTGAGGTCTTCTTTTCCGCCGCCTTCTCGACATCTCGTCGGCGGAAGCCTTGAATGCGTCCGTTACCGCGAAAGAGATAGATTTTGCGTATGTCGTCAATTTTCATGATGACCCAGGGCGACAGGATGTTTCGACCGTTCTTCGTGTAAACAAGGTCGTCAGCGAGGTACACGCTGGAATGGAAGGCATCCCCCGTATCGTTGTCCAAGAAGAAGAGAATATCGCCATAGCGGAAGGGCTCGTTCACCGGTTCGAACTGTTCAAGCACCCGGCTGGTGGCCAGATTGGTGTCCAGGAGGTACTCGTGGGGTTCGTAGTTGAAAAAGTTCAGTGAGGTCCAGTGGCAGTCTGGCAGAGTTCCGTGTCTGGCCAGCTCCGGACCGGGATAGGTGTAGATGAGTTTGCGGGCCAGTGCGGGCAGGAGATGAGACAGGCCGATGTCCTCGATCCCGTCCGTCTCAATGATTGAGTTGAGGATGGGCTCGATGTCCTTCCGCCTCAGGCCGATTCCCAGGCTCCAGTATTCGAGAATTTGTTCCGCATCGGAAGCCTTGTCGAGTTGGAGGCGCACCATGATGGTGCGGGTGCGGGTGCAGGCCTTGAAAATGGTGCGGGCTTCCGTGTCCGACTGGGCGTAGTTCAGCAGCAGGGGGATGTCACTGAAGACGATGGTGTCGGACCTCTCGTAGCTGAACTTCTTGATTTTGGCGATGAGTTCAGGGCGGAGTTTGCTGGTGGCGTACCACTCTTCGACGGTGGCGCCGGTGATGATGACAGGGTCAACGTGGTAGGCATTTTCGGGATACTTGGCCAATTCGGGATAAATGACCGCCCGCGATTCTGGAGACATCTCCTCCAACTGGGGGAGGGGAGGTTTGATGTAAGCCATCGCTCCATCGCGGATGATGTTGTCTTCGGAGACCAGGAAATCGATCAAGGGCTGCTGGAGGCCGGCATCTGCGAACAGCTTCGGGAGGGAGGGAAGCACGGACACCGGGAACGCCCAGTTCGGAGTCGGGCTGGGCAGGGGGAAGTTCTCGATGAGCTGGTGGGGTGCCTCCAGATAGACGTAAACGTACTTCAGTTTTCCCCAAGGCCCGGGCCGGGCATCTTGCACGGAGGGGCGGGGAGCGGGGACCGGGGCCTCTCTCTGATTATCGAGAATGAGGTTGAGATCCTCGGCACGGGTGATCTGTCCGTGGATTGATCCAGGTGTTAGCATGTGCGCGACCAAGGCCGAGATCTTTAAAAGAACGGCAAAGGATGCGGAACGGGTTGGGCCTTTGGCGGGGAAACGAAGCATGCGAAAAGAAAGGGTTGGTCAGTCCTGCCAGCTAAACGTCCGAAGTCCCATGTTCATGGTAAATAATCACAAACATTCTATTCTTATGGGTTAACCCGCATGATTGTAGGCGCTGATGCCGGTCACGCGCACCTGGCGGGTGCCATGCAGGGCGTCCGTCCCCAGTGAGACTTCATCACCGATGGTTTTGCCGATCAGCGCTTTGGCCGACTCAGAGAGGTAGCTGATGATGTTTTTCTCCAGGTCTCCATCCCAGGCACCGAGAATGGTGAAGGTCTCTTTCTTGCCGGAGGCGAGGTCTTCGACGTCCACGGCGGTGCCGATGCCGACCTTGTCGGTGGGGACGTTGGCGAAGTCCGTGCCACGTGCGTTGCGCAGTTCGCGCTCGTATTTGGACTGGAGGCGCAGGAGCACGGCCTGCTGGTCGCGTGCGGCTTTGTAGCCGCCGTTTTCACGCAGGTCGCCTTCGTCACGGGCGATTTGGATCTCGCGCTTGTTCTCCGGGATCTTGACGTTGACGAGATCTTCGAGTTCCAGCTTTTTTCGTTTGAGGCTTTCCCAGGAGGCGATCAGCGGGTCTTCGGCCTTGGCGGCGGCGTTGTCGCTCATCATGGCCTCCATTTCGGGGCGGGTCTTGATGATGCGCGCCA
>CAMAZK010000156.1 GCA_945863205.1 Akkermansia muciniphila
CACCACCAAACCCCAAACTGACGGAACCCCGCGCGCCATGTGGAACCGCAAAACCCAGCGTTTCGAACTGACCGAGGGCCATGGCAGCGCCGCATCCCGTTTCTACCTGGACGATTCCCTGACCAACGTGGACTTCGGCACCGAGAACCGTACGAAATCAGCCGTTTCGTTCAATTCAGGCAGCCGGGGCTGGGTGTGGGGCTCTCAAACCGCTGACCCCACGGCCAGCTACCTCAATCCGCAGTTCGGCAACCCTTCCGATCCCTCAGGAGGATTCGACCCGAACGAAACTGCACCGGAAGGCCCGGGTCCCGACACCGGGGATCCAGACCCCGACGGAGAAGGTGGCGGCGGCGGCGGTGGAGGCCCTGGCGACCCATCCCCTCCCGTGCCTGTCCGGCTGCCGCGTCCTGTGATCACTCCACCCGGAGGAACCTTCGCCTTCGGCAGTTTCCCGACGACGGCCTCGATCAGCCGCAACGGCGCCGATCCGGCCGTTTCGAAGCTGATGTACCGCATCGATTCCGGAGCCTGGATCGAATACGTCGGCGGCCCGATCCCCATCACACCGGCGATGCGGCTGCAGGCCCGGAACGAAACCACCCGCCCCGCCGAGTACGTCACCAGCCAGACCCGCACTGACACCTACTACCGCCTGACCAACGGCTTCAGCGGCACGGGAGCGGGGACTTGGGGGAACGCCATCGGCGGCACGAACCTCGTCACCAACATTCTCAACGGCACCGGCACGGACACCTCAACCTTCAAGCACGGAAACACCAAACTCGACCTGGGGGACGGAGAATTTCTCGACGCCGGGGTGGAAAACGTCCTGAGCTTCACGCCCGAAGCCTTCGACACGATCACGCCAAATGAATGGTTCAAATTCGGCGAACTCATGATGCTCAACGGCACCACCTTCTATGACAGTGAAGCCAGCGAAGTGACGCTTTCCGTGAATCTCACCCTCACGCAGCCGGCGCTCGACTTTACCACGCACATCGATCTGGGCCTGACCAGCACGGAGAACACCAGTGACCGCCTCGCCAGTGCGGACATCGTCAAGATCAACAATCCGACCACCGACGTGCGCGTCACCATCGACGGCGTCGAATACCGCCTGGAGCTGGCCTGGGCCACGCTCGACCCCGGTGCCGGCGTGGTGCAGGGCGACAAGTTTCTCATCTTCGAAGGCGCCACGGCCAAGGCGGAACTCCGCGCCCGATTCACCAGCAACCGCTAGCTCACTCCCATGGAAGACATCAACGAACGCAGCCAGCTAGGATACCGGATGCTCCACCTCTCGAAGGACTCCGGCGTGAGTGACTTCTACGTGACGCCGTGGGAACCGCTCACCTACAAGCGCAACGGCAAGCTCTTCTACGACTCCTTCATCTACCAGCCCGAGCGCCCGCTGGAATTCACCGCAGGCTGCGTGGACTACGCCCTGCAGCTCGGCCCGCGCCGCTACCGCGTGAACCGCATGGTCACCCGGGGGCGTCCGCGCTGGGTGCTGCGACTCCTGCCGGAATCCATCCCGGACATCAGCAAGCTCATGGTGCCCCCCTCGGCCATCAAAGCCTTCCTTGAGGCGAAAAACGGCCTCTTTCTCGTCTGTGGTGCCACGGGGTCCGGCAAGTCCACCACCATCGCCTCCATGATCCTGGAGCGCGCCAAGCGCCGTCAGGAGCACGTCCTCACCTTCGAGGATCCGATCGAGTTCGTCTATCCCTCCGGCATTCCCTCCCTGGTCTCCCAGCGTGAGATCGGCACCGACGAACTCGACTTCAACAAGTCCCTCCGCGCCGCCCTCCGCCAGGCGCCGGACGTCATCCTCGTGGGAGAAATTCGAGATGGAGAGACCGCCGAGATCGCGCTGCAAGCGGCGGAAACCGGCCACGTCGTCGTCGCCACGCTGCACACCTCCTCCGCGGCACAGACCGTGCAGCGCTACCTCAAGCTCATCCCGAGTGATCGCATGGAAAACGCCATGCTCTCCTTTGCCGACTCCATCCGCGGCATTCTCTGCCAACGCCTCCTTTTTGACGAGACGCGCGGAAAGCGCTTCCCGATCCACGAACTGCTCCTCCCCTACGACTCGGTTTGCGGCATGATCCGCCGCGGAGAGTTCAAGAACCTCGACCAGGAGCTCGAGGCCGGCTTCACCCGGGGCATGATCAGTTTCGAACGCTGTCTGAACATGCGCATGGCAGACGGGTGGAAGCCCTCCGCCACGCGCAAAACCGGTTACACCGAACACGAGGTGTACGACTTCCTGTCAAAAGAACAACTGACCTCCGTTTATGCTGTTGGATGAAATCAAATCCGTACTGAGCTTTGCCGCCTTCAAGAGCGACCCTGACGACTCCGCCGTCCCATGGGCCAAGCGCTATGAAGGCCGCAAGTCTCTCCTCCTGAACGTCAGCCGCGGCTCCGTGAGCTGGCGCTCCGTCAACAAACGCGGCCGCTTTGAAGAAAGCGGCATGCAGGAGGAGGAGTTCGCCGACGCCGCTCCCCAGCGCTCTGAGGAATGGCGCGGCATGGTCGAAAACGGCTGGTGCGCCGTATCGGTCAACCACCGCTTCATCATCAGCCTGGAAAACAATCTCATGCGCGGGGACAACTGCGTCAGCCTGCTGCGCACAAACCCGCGTGCCGTGCTCGGTCCCAAATACGATCGCGGAAAGCGCTACGCCATCTGCCATCATCCGGAAACCACCGCCAGTCTCCTGCTCGCCGTGGAGGAGTCGCTGGTGAAGGTCACCGAGGACGTGCTGAAGTCCGTGGGCCTGCGCCCCGGACGCGTGTGCTGCGGCCTCTTCGCCATGCTGGAGCATGCCATCGGCAGCATCTTCAAGGCCAGCGCCGGCGGTACGCCCTCCGACTTCGTGCTCATCGCCGCGTGCGAGGGCTCCCTGGCCGTCCTGGTTCAGCAGGAAGGCCAGTGGAAGGACGTGCGCTGCCGCAGCGGACTCGGACCGGAAGCCGTGGAAACCGCCCTGCAGATCATCAGTCCGCTCGTCAGCAAGGTCCCCGAGGGCAGCCCCATCTATTTCGTCGGGGACGGCCACGACAACAAATTCCGCACCGAACTCATGCTCCATCTTGAAAAGGTCGCCGCCACCGACCTCACGCAGGACGACCTGCTCTGGACCATCATCGGTGAACACTAAACCCGCACGGCCATGATCGACTACCTCTGCCACGACTTCAAAACACCGCGCGTCGATACCTCGCGCCGGCTGCCTTCCTCCTTCCGCGCCATCCCCATCATCTTCTACGTCGCCCTTGTCGGCAGCGCCTACGTGATGACCATGGACTACTTCAATTACAACCGGGCGCTTGCCCAGAAGACCGATGCCGAAGAGCGCCGGCAGCTCAGCGAATCCCAGCGCGACGCCTTCCGCGCCGAGAAGGCCGGGCTCGAATCCGAGGCCACCAAGGCGGAAAAAGTCGCCCAGTGGATGGAGGGTGCGCGCAACGTGCAGCCCATCGCCGTGAAGATCGCCCGTGCCGTGCAGTTGGAGACCCGCATCACGCAGGTCGCCATCGAGCGCAGTGAGCAGGTGCCGGCGAACCTCGCGCTGACGATTCACCTCAACAGCGCCAACGGCCCCACCGAGCTCGCCGCCATCGAGAACGCCCTCGGCCAGCTCCTCTACCGCTCCCACTCCCCGCAGCAGTCGAAGAACAACGACGTCATCGAGTACCACTCCACGCTCGTGCGGCAGACCGACTGACCTTCCACCCACAAGACCGCCCCCATGAATCCCAAACAGCTCGCCTGCTTCTTGCTCATGGCCGTCATCGGCGGCATGACCTACACGGCCCAGATCATTCACAAAAAGGTCGTCACTACGCGCGTCGAAGCCGACGAGGCCGAGGACGCCGCCTTGATGGCGGAACGTGAACGCGAAACCTCCGAGATCGAAGCCACCGTCTTCAAGACCGACACCGAGGACGTCCGCCGCTTTCTGCGCTCCTGGCTCCCCGTCATCGACCGCCTGCAAACCCAGCAGGAAGCCGAACAGGCCATCGAACTCAGCCTCCGCGAACGCGGCATCAACCTCGTCCGCGAAAACCGCACGGAACTGAAGACCTCCCCGGCCAACAAGATCATTCCGAAGTCCGTCGTCACCACCCTCACGATCGAGGAAGAATACGCGAAGGTCCTCAACTGGCTCGGAGACATCGAGCGCCGCCTCCCCACGACCCGCATGAAAGCCGTCCAAATCACCGGCGGCAGCACCGGTCGCCAGCTGAAAATGGAGGTATCCTTCGAAACACCCATCTTCAACCTCGCCGCAGCGGACGCAGACGCGAAGAAGCCGGCTGCGCCAGCAGGCAAAAAATCCTAGCCCATGAATCCCTTCCAAAGACTCATCCTGACCCTGCTCGTCGGCTGGACCTGCCTGCCGGCCGCCCTCCGTGCCCAGGAAGCCGATGCCTATGACGCAGAGAGCCGCGTGCAGTATCAGCTCATTCTACCGGAGGAAAAAACGCCGGAGACCGTCAAACCGGAAGAGCACAACCCCTTTGAATCAGAGTCGGAATCCCAAAGCCGCCTAGCCCCGGGGGATACGGAGGAAAACCGCGTCCGCGACCGCCTGCTGAAGCTGCCCGTCGTCGGCACGAAGCGCATGGCAGACGGCGGTATGCGAGTGCTGCTGGGAGATCTTATTCTCGAAACCGGAAAGCCCGTCCCCTCCGTCCTGCCTGGACAGTTGGTCGAACTCCACGTCAAAAACATCACCTCCCAGTACATCGAACTCGCCTGGCAGGAGAAACGCGCCAGCGGCCTGCCGCCGAAGCTCATGATCATCCCCATCGACATCGGCCCGAAAATCCACTACCAGATGCCCGGTCAGGTGGACGAGGAAGGCAAAGACGTCCGCGGCGTGAACGCCACCCTAAACCCCGCCCTCCGGAGCCTCGCCGCTGAAGCCCAGAATCAGCAGGAACCGCCGCCTGCAGGCAGGGTCAATGACCCGACCTTCGATCTCCTCATGGACGCCCCGGCACGTGCACTCCCGCTGCCGGAGTCGCGCACAGCCGCCGCGCCGCCCCCTGACGCGCCGCCGGCCTCCGCGAAGCCTTCCCCTGCCCCTGCTCCGTCCCAGTCACCGGAAAAGCAGGCGGACACACCTCCGGCACCGCCCCCCTCTTCCCCCGCAGTCGAGTCCGTCGTCCGGATGCTCTTCGGCAATCCCGCTCCAGCGCCGCAATGACCCGCCGCCGTCATCAGCCCGGGGCTTACACCTCCGTCGAACTCCTGCTGGTGATGGCGCTTTCCGCCGTAGTCATCGGCGGTGCCGTCATGTCCTACGGCACCCTGGTCCGCAGCCAGCCTTCCCCGACCACGACCGTCGCCGTGCCGCTCGGCCAGCAGCGCATGCAGAATTTCTACGGCAGCACCTCCTCCACGCAGAATGTGGCCATGGCACCGCAATACGGCGCCCTCTCCCAGGCGGAGGAATTGCGGGAGCAGTTCGTCGCGGACACACTCGTCGCCACCGCCGTTTACTGCCTGCCGCGCCAGGACATCAACAAATGGCGCCCTTCTGTCATCGCCTACAATCCCGCCCTGCATGACGAACTGGACACGCCGCAGAAGTTCCTCGCCCACATCGTCGCGAACGCCGGCGCACCCGCCGGACTCTATGACGACCACCGCAATCCCGGCGCCGGCACCCTCGCCGCGAACGCCAGCATCTTCCTCCTCGGTTACAGCAAGTACGCCGGTTATCTCAAGGTCAACGCCATCTACGACATCGATGTCATCCGCTTCGCGGCGGCCAATGAACCCAACGGCATCTATGCATCCGTGAAACGCTACGCGGACTCGCCCGCGGCGGTCAATCCAGCCACCCTGACCTATGTCGGCGGTTATGAGGTCTTCTTTCCGCCCTCGGTCCCGAACCCTGTGCGGGCCACCGATTGGGCGCAGGATGACTTCACGCCGCTCTTCGTCAGCTTCGAACGCTCCGCCCGCCTGGCCCTGCGGGAGTCCTCCACCTTTGAGCGCTTCAAACGTGCCGCCGAACGGCCCTTCTACTTCATCTGGTGGCCTGATCCCGCCGCGCGCCACCTCGGCCCCATCGCGAACACGCTGCCCCGCACCGACCCGCGTCAGGCCTACAACCACATGGCTGGCCGCACCAGCCTCATGTTCACCGTGCCCATGTTTCCCGCCCTTTGATCCGCCCCCTGCATGCGCATCCCCGCCCACCATCCCCATCGCGGCAGACGCGGCGCCCTCATGGCCGCCGCGCTGATGCTGATGGTCGTTTCGGGCATCTTTCTCTCCGCCTGGGTCACCCTCATGAGCACCCGGGCCGTGCAGGTCAGCTACCTCGAGGACGTCTCCCGCCGCCGGATCGGTGTGGAAAGCTCACGCCTGCTCGGCTGGCAGTTCATCCACACCCGCGCCTTTGAACCAGCTGACACTCTCAGCGCCGACCAAAACACCGTCCTCGGCTCCGACATCGGCAGCTTCAACACCGCCAACGGCTGGAGCAACCTCAACATCTACACCTCCGCCAGCACCGCCGGCGGCATGAGCACCGTCTTCCCCTACAATCACACCGGCCTGCGTCCCGGAGCCACCTACATCACCGTCGAACAGCTCAAACGCCCCGCCGCGAGCACGGCGGGAAACATTGACGACTACAACGCCTGGCAGTTCCTCAAAACCACGCCACCCGTCCTCAATGGCGACGTTTTTTGCGTCTATCGCAAGCCCGACGGCGTCGCCACCGAACTGGACATCTACCGCAGCGCCGGCGGCGGCAGCACCGGTCACCATGCCCAGTGGATCGTCGAAGGCCGCACCGTCGTGCGTCATCCGGCATCCTTCTTCGTCAGCACCACGCCCAGCCCGCTACAGCTCCCCTTCCGCACGAAATCCCTCTACATCCAGTCCACACCCGACGCCGAGCCGCCGAACATCCCCTACCCGGTCTATGGCACGGACGCCGCAGGCCTCGATCTCCTGCCCTCAAACATGCCCGTCGTCCCCAGCAGCACCGGGCCCATCGGCGGTGCCGGAGACCGCAAGCACCACGGCTATCTCAATGTCGTCCGCAACAATGCCAACCCCGACAACTCCCTCTGGCACTTTCAGGACCGCGAAGCCGCCGCCGGCCGCACCGCCACCATCACCATCGACGTCGCCGGCACCTTCAATTCCGCCACCGAAGCCTACTGGATCAGCGAGCAGAAGACCCCCACCTACACCCCGCCCGGCTGGCCCTCCGGCTACGACGACAAGCTCCGCGTCCTCTTCATCAAGCTCGACAGCCAGTATCTCAAAAACATGCGCATCTATGGCGTCGTCGATCAGATCATCTTCGTCGGCCAGAGCAATGCCGCCGCCTTCGAAAACGCAGCCGCCATGAAGCCGGTCATCATCACCATCATGCCAAACGGCCCCAAAGGCCGCTGGGTCCGTGACATCCGCTTTGAACGCGAAAACAACCGCCGCCACGTCCTCGCTTTCCAGGACGACAACGGCCGCCCCGTCGAATTCTCCTGGGTCAACAATCCCGTCAGCGGCTCCCAGTTCCGCTGGCGCTCCGTGCTGGTGAACGAATACCAGAGCATCATGTTCAACATGCCCTCCGCGCTCACCCAGAGCGTGCGCTGGATCGGCGGCGTCATGACGAACTGGACCATCAAGCGCCGCGCCTCCGGCGGCAGCAACCCCGGCCGCCTCATCTTCAGCGGAGACGCCGACCCCGCCGTTCCCGCCGCCACCAACACCGGCCCCGCATTCGCCACCTTCCTCCCGCGTGACGCGTGGCTCGAGTCCTACTTCCTCCCCGTCGTGCCGCCATGAAGCACCATCGTTTACAGTTGTTGACGGTGGTTGACCGTTGTTGGCAGTGGTTTTCCAAACCGCCCACGTCGCCGCGCAGCGGCCTCGACAACCGTCAACAACCGTCAACCGCGCGAAGCGCCTCCGGTTACACCCTCATCGAACTGCTCGCCGCCTCGGCCATCGTCTCCATCGCCGCCACCGCCATGGTCAGCCTGTCCGCGACGGTCATGCTGCAGGAGGAAATGGCCGCCCGCGTCGCCATCGCCCGCAACTACCAGGAAAACATGGTGCGCCTGTGGCAGCTCGGCCTCTCCCCCGTGCAGGTCGCCGCCCTCATCCCCTCCCAGACTCAGAACGTCCTCCTTGAGCAGGCCATCCATGGCGCACCTACCCTCGTCGAGACCGGCACCACCACCGTGAACGGCACCACCATGGAGACCGCTCTCTGCACCGCCGTCGTCAACAGCTCCCAGGACCCCTACGCCGAGGCACCCGGCGCCAGTTTCACCCTCACCGCCTACCGTCCTCGCCTGATCTCAACCCTGCGCACCCCGCCGCCCTGATTTCTCCAAGGTCCGAAGCCCGCGCCTGCTCCGCCTCCCACCGAACCCATCACTGTCATGCTCAAAAAAGTCAAAATCACCAACGTCCACACCGGCAAATCCGCCGAGGCGCTCGTGGACACCGATACCGACGACAAAGCCCTTCTCGGCGCCGGCGTCGCCACCAACGAGACGACCACGATTCAGACCATCACCGGCATCGACGAGACCCTGCACCGCCTCACCAGCCCGAAGCCCGACACCGACGACTCCGCCGCCTTCTTCTCCGGCCTCGCCCGGTGCCTGGAGCGCAACATCTCCATCACCAAGGGGCTGATGCTCCAGACCAACCGCGTCAAATCCGCGACTTACAAAGGCATGATCGCCGAAGTCATCGCCGGCATCGCCACGGGTGACAAATTCAGCGACGCCATCGCCAAATACCCCAAGCTCTTCCCCGATGACATGCTCTCCCTCATCATCGCGGGCGAGGAGGCAGGTCAGCTCGCCAAAGTCTGCAAGCGCATCGCCGTTTCCCAGAAAAAGTCATCCAAGGTCATCAAAAAACTCAAAGGCGGCCTCATCTACCCCGCAGTCGTCATCGTACTCGGCGTCGTCGTCGTCATCGTCATGAGCTTCACCCTCGTGCCGGCCATGGCGAAGCTCTTCGCCTCCTTCAAAACCGAGCTTCCCCTCGGCACGAAGATCCTCATCGGCCTATCCGATCTCTTCATTCACAAGCCGTACATGGCCATCGCGCCCTTCATCGGCCTCTACTTCTTCTTCTCCAACTGGGGCAAAATCTCCTCCCTCCGTCCCGTCCAGGACCTCTTCCTGAAGCTCCCCGCCATCGGCGTCATCGTCCGCAAATCCGCCGCCGCCACCGGCTTCCGCACGCTCGCCATGCTCACCGAGTCCAACGTGCGGCTCTCCTCCGCGCTCGACATCACTGCCAAGGCCTCCTGGCACTATCACTACAAAGAGCTCTTCATCCGCCTGCGCGAGCACATCGGCGTCGGTCGCACCCTTCATGAGGCCTTCCTCATGGAGGCCCACTGGCTCGGCCCCGACGCTCGCAGTCTTTGCGGCCTCATCGAGCTCGCCTCGGAAACCGGCTCCGGAACCGAAATGCTCTCCGAAATCGCCGACGACTACGAGGAGGAGCTCGACAACCTCGCCGCCACTCTCGACAAAATGATCGAGCCCCTCACCATGCTCATCCTCGGCGTCATGGTCGGCTTCCTCATCTACGCCATCTACGGCCCGATGTTCAGCCTCGGCGATGTCATCTTGAAGAAGAAATAAACCTTCCCCGAAAACGACGCGTAGCGCACAGTGGACGGACGCCGCGTCCCACGCTACGCGTCCACCATGACCGCCACCGCCCCAGCCCCCGGATACAAGATCGGCAACGAGAAGCTCATCAAAGTGCTTCCCGGTGCCGCCAACCGCCTCCTCGGCCTCCTCCGCAAGCAGGGCCGCGCTGAAAACGGCGCCCTTCGCGTCGCCGTCGTCGGCGGCGGCTGCTCCGGCCTGCAATACAAGATGGACCTCGTCGATGGCCCCGCCAACCGCGACATCATGGTCCTCTCCGGTGATGTCCGCGTCGTCATCGACCCCAAGAGCGCCCTCTTCGTCAGCGGCTCCGAACTCGACTACAGCGACGACCTCCAGAGCGGCGGCTTCAAAGTCACCAACCCCAACGCCGTCGTCACCTGCTCTTGCGGTGAAAGCTTCTCCGCCTGACGCACCCGCGATGAGCAACGCCTTCGCCCTCCTCGGACTCCCCCGTGCCGCCGCGCTCGATCCCGACGCCCTCCAGCAGGCCTGGCTCGCCGCCAGCCGCAGCGCCCACCCCGACCAGCCCGGCGGTGACGCCGCCCGCGCCGCAGAGATCAACGCCGCCCACCAGACCCTCCTCGCCCCCGAGAAACGCCTCAAGCACCTGCTCGACCTCCACGCCGTACCCTGGAAAACCGTGCCCATCAGCGAGGAAATGATGACCCTCTTCGGCCGCATCGGCAGCGCCCTGCAAAGCTCCGCCGCCCTCCTCAAACGCCGCCAGGCCGCCACCTCCGCCCTCGCCAAGGCCATCCTCGCACCAGATGAGATGCGCCTCCGCGAAGCCCTCGAAGCCCTCGCCGTGCAGATCGAGTCCGACCGCGAAGCCCACCTCGCGGCGCTCCCCGCGCTCGACACCCGCCTCCAGTCCGGAGACGACACCGTCCTGCCCGACCTCCAGAT
>CAMAZK010000157.1 GCA_945863205.1 Akkermansia muciniphila
GCGGCGCTGGCAGGTGGAGCGACATTTTGAAGACCTGCTGCTGGCGGCCCTCGAAGTGGCCGCGCCGGGCTGCGCGATCCTGCTGTCCACGAACTGCACAAAGATCGATCCCGCCTCTCTGGAGCGTCAGGGGCGTGCGTGTGCGAAGATCCGCCGTCGGACTCCGCAGTTCGTCCGCAATGCGACGGCGGTGGATTTTCCTGCTGGGCACGGGGCCAGCACGCTGTGGATGCTGCTGCGCTGAGGCAACCCGCCGGTGATCACTGATCCAAGGCCGCCATGGGGAAGTCGGCGCTGTTGGTGTGCTGGGAAGCCATGATGGCCTTCATCTTGGCGACGAGTTCGGGATGCTTCACAGCCACGTTCTTGGTTTCGGCGGGATCGGCGGCGATGTTGAACAGTTCTTCGGTTGGCGGGACGGGTTTGCCCTTTCCCTTGGCTTTGCCATCAAGGTTAGTGCGCAGGAGCTTCCATTCGCCGATGCGGAGGGACTGCTGACCGCCGTAACCGTGGAATTCGCGGTACAGGAACTCGCGGGCAGGCTGCGCCTCTCCGAGCAGCGTGGAAGCGAAGCTGATGCCGTCCGTGGCAGGTGTTTCGAGTCTCGCGCCGCTGAGTTCCGCGAGGGTCGGCATCCAGTCCTCGAATCCGGTGATGCGGTCGCTGACGCTGCCGGCCTTGATCTTGCCTTTCCATTTCACGATGCCGGGGGAGCGGATGCCGCCTTCGTAGAGCGTGCCTTTGCCATCGCGGCGGCCTTCGTTGGAATTGAAGAAGGAGCAGTCGGTGCCGGCGAGGCCCTGATGCGTGCCGTTGACCGGACCGTTGTCACTGACGAAGACGAAGATCGTATCGTCATCGAGGCCGAGTTCAGTGACGAGAGCCATCATCCGGCCGATCTCGCGGTCCATGCGCGTGATCATGGCGGCGTAGGCGGCCTTCGGCTTGAAGTGCGGGATGTAGCCCTTGCCGCCGGGGTAGGGCGGGTCGTCGAACTTGCCCAGGTACTCGGCGAGCGAATCGTCCGGCACCTGGAGGGCGACATGCGGCACCGTGGTGGGCCAGTAGAGAAAGAAGGGCTTGTCCTTGTTGTCTCGAGCGAATTTCAGCGCGGCATCGGCGATGAGATCCGCCGAGTATTCATTGCCTTGGAAGCGCTTGTAGGTCTCCGCTTTCGTCGGGTCCTCGTCCGGACGCAGCGTGTCGTGCGCGGAGAAGGGCGGGTTGTTGAGATCGATCGTCTTGTCGTCATCCCAGAGGTAGGTGGGATAGAAATTGTGCGCGACGCCCTGGCAGTTGTAGCCGAACCAGCGGTCAAAGCCCTGCTTCAACTGCGCCCCGCTGGAGGTCGGCCCGCCGAGGCCCCACTTGCCGAAGCCGCCCGTCGCATAACCGGCGGATTGGAAGACTTCAGCCAGTGTGATCGTCGAGTCGGGAATCGGATACTGCCCCTCGTGCTCCGGCTTGCCGAGTCGCGGCAGCCCCTTCGCATCGTCCGCCTGCCGGTTGTTGCGGATGAAGGTGTGGCCGGGGTGCTGGCCGGTCATCAGCACGCAGCGTGACGGTGCGCACACCGCATTTCCGCAGTAGTGCTGGGTGAGCTTCATGCCCTCCGCAGCCAGGCGGTCCACATTCGGCGTTTTGATGATCTTCTGCCCGTAGCAGCCGAGATCCCCCGGGCCGAGGTCATCGGCCAGGATGAAGATGATGTTCGGCTGGCGTGCGTGGGTGGTGAATGACGCAGTGAGGAGGCAGAGGAGGATCGTCAGGTGCTTCATGGTTGGGGAAGGGAAACGGGGGCGGCGCGGGGTTCTTCTCCCGGTTTGCCTTTTCGCTGCAACTCGGGCGCGTCCAACTGCCACTGCATCCACAGCGTGAGCGCCATCATGGCGAAGAGCAGCAGGGCGATCACATAGAATGCGGGGCGTGAGAGGAATTTCATCGAGAGGGCGGATTGAAACGAATGCGGATAAAAAAGCGAGTTTCAGCCTGCGGTCTTCGTCTTTTCCCAGCCATGCTCCGATCCGCCCTTCTGCCCTGCCTGTTCTTCTCCGCCGCCATACCGCTGTGGGCTCTGCCGGAGGCCGAAATCCAGCGCTTCATCGACGAAGCGATCCAGGCCGGCGGTGGCGAAGTCGTGATCCCGCCCGGTGTGCACGTGATCGAAAAAGGACTGCGGCTGGCCGAGGCGAAAAAGCTGCGCCTCATCGGCCTGGACGCTGAGGAATGCGTGCTGAAGGGCGGGAAGGACACGACGGAAATCCTGCGGCTCGGCGGCGGCTGCGAGAGCGTCTTCATCGAAAAACTGACCTTCGAAGGCGGAAAGCATGCGATCACGGAATCCGATGGAACCAAGCCCTCCTCGAAAATCCTGATCGGCCGCTGCTTTTTCCAGAATCAAGCCGCAGCGGCGGTGTCGCTGCCAAAAGCGGAAATCGAGAGCTTGGAGATCGACCAGTGTTCCTTTCGCGACATCGCCGGCGCAGGCGTGCTCTTCGGCGGGCAGGTTTCCGGCAGTCAGATCACGCACAACCATTTCACCCGCTGCCAGACCGGCGTGGCGCTGGATGGACCGCAGAAGTGCCTCGTCGCCAGCAATGAACTGAGCGACTGCGGGACGGGCGTTCGGGTCTCGGCTTCATCGAAAAAAACAACGGACGAGCAGGGCAACATCGTCGCCCTTAATGGAATCGACCGCAGTACGGAGAATGGGATCGAGATCGGGAAGGGCACGCGGAGCAACTCGGTGATTCAAAACGAGATCGCTGCCAGCGGCGGAGACGGACTCCGGCTTTCAGGTGACAGGCACACCGTGCAGCGGAATCAGATCAGCAAGAGCGGCGGGAAAAACATCGCCGTGGTCGAAGGAGAGCACCAGATCGCCGAGTGAGGCTCAGGGCTGTGGAAGGCCGAGAAAGGCTCCGGCATGCACGGCGAAATGCTCTGCCAGCGCACGGGCTTGGGGCACCGTGAAGGAACGCTCGCCGCTCAGCAGTCGTGTCATGGCCGAACGATGCACCCCGATCTGCCGCGCCACTTCGGAGAGGGGAACCTGTAGTGTTGACGCTGAATCCGTGCTGGAATAGCGTCTTACTTATGTGGAGGCAGCCGCTGGAACTCGCGACATCCCTGTTTTTCAAGTCCCTTGTGGGCATTGCTTGTGCTGTTCTCCCTGTCGCGTTGGCTGAAGCGATTCTTCGAACCTACCTCAACCACGATGTCTTCAACTACGACCCTGAGTCTTGGCAGAGCCTGCGAAGCGACAGTTTGATCTCGATGGTTTTCATGCCTTTCTTGAGTCTCGGAGTCTTGTACGTTGTGCGTCAGAATCATTTGGGTGTAGCGTGTCGGCCTAAAGAAGGCATTCATCTCGTAGCTTCAAAAGCGTTGCCGCTCTTGGCTGCAATTATCGTGGCCTCCCTGCTCATTGGCTTGGGGATTCTCGCTTTGGTGATTCCCGGTTTCTATCTCATGGGAAAGTACTTTCTGATCGAGCCGATCGTCGCGTTTGAGCGACCGGGGTTGATTCAGACTCGGGAATACAGCGGAGAATTGATGGAGGGGCGCAAGCTATCGACGCTGATCATCGCGGGATTGCTATTTGCCCTTTGGTTGGTGGCTTACACGGCAACATTTTTCGGCGTGTATGTTGTTTTTCCGGATGCGACGATTTGGACCAATGTCTTGATCGATGCGGCTTTTGCCGTCCCGTTTGCGTTTTTTTCGGTCTATTCCTTTGCGATCTACGCCGTGGCAACGGAGGAGAAGAACCGGGTTTGCTCGCCGGGTCAGGGGCGAGGCTGCTGCTGATTACCCCAACCTCCGCTTCGCACTCAGACAACCTTGATTAGCTGTACAATGCGGACACCAGACCCTGCACGCGTTCGCCGGGCAGGGCGCCGACTTCCATCTGGTTCATGACGTAGGCGAAGGCGATGCCGTTTTCCGGATCGGCGAAGGCGAGGCTGCCGCCGGCGCCGGGGTGGCCGAAGGCGCGCAGGCTGGGGCCGTAGAGCTGGCGCAGTTTGCCGCCGTGGTTCTCGGATTCGGGATTGTCGTCGAGCGGGTCCTGCATCATGCCTGCGGAGAAGGCGACGGGGGCGAGCAGCACGGAGTCGTCCTCCTGTGAAAGCGTTTGTTCGAGACGCCGGACGATGGATTCCGGCAGGATCTGCCGGTCGTTCCAGCGCCCTCCCTGGGCGAGCATGGCGTAGAATTTTCCCAGACCGTGCGCACTGCCGACGCCGCCCATGCTGGCGTAGCCGCGGGACCAGGTCTCGCTCTGGTTGAAATCGCTCACCGCATTGAGGCCGAAGGGGGAGGTGAAGGTGCGCTGCGTGAGCGAGCCCACGGTGTTGAAGGCTTTGATGAAGGGCTGGTCGCTGTTGGCGATACTGATCTTGCCAGGATAGATCGGTGAGACACGCTCCCACTGAGCGCTGGGCAGGCCGATCCAGAAATCGAGGGCCATGGGGCTGCCGAAAACTTCGCGGAAGTACTCGCCGAGCGATTCGGTTTCGGCGAGGCGGCGCACGATTTCATCCATGAGGAAGCCGAAGGTCCGTGCGTGGTAGCCCTGGCGCATGCCGGGCTCCCACAGCGGCGGCTGGCGCTCCAGCGCCTCCACGACGGCCTCGAAGTTGTAGATGGGCACTCGCTCATCCAGCGCACACAGTCCGGCGGTGTGGCTGAGCAGATGGAGGAAGGTGACGTCCGACTTGCCGCCGCCGACGAACTCGGGCCAGACCTCGGAGACCTGGCAGTTAAGGGGCACGCCGGCCTCCTCCAGCGCCAGAAGGCAGCAGACGGCGGCGGGGCCTTTCGTGGCGGACCAGACGGGCACGAGCGTGTCCCGGTCCCACTCGCGTGTGCGGGCGCGGTCGCAGTGGCCCCGGGCCAGGTGCAGCAGTTCCTTGCCATGCTGCCAGATGGACACGGAGGCGCCCATTTCCCAGCGTGTGCGGAAGTTTTCGTCAAACCAGGCCTGAACGGCCTGCAACTGCTGCGGACTGACGACGGCGCTCATGCGTGATGGGCCTCCAATTGGGCCCGCAGGCAATCGAGATCGCGGTCCCGCCGGGCGTGCTGGCGCAGGTCGCCGTCCATTTCGAAAGCACGCTCCAGATAGGACAGTGACTGGTCGAAATTTCCCAGCCGGGCGTGGTAGCAGCCGATGTTGTAGTAGTACACCGCCTTGGTCCGCAGCGCAGCGGGGCCATCGGAGAGCACGGCGACGGCCTCTGCGGTCCGGCCGAGTTCGTGCAGGCAGAATGCGGCGTGGATGAAGCCGCCCGGCTCCGCAGGCTCCTGCTGGCAAAGGCGGGCGGCGAGGGCGTGGGCCTCTTTCCACTGGTGGCGGCCCATGAGGCAGAGGAGAAGGATCTCGATGACGTCCACGCGCTCCCGCATCGCGATCGGAAGCGCTGACAGCTCCGCCTCGGCCTCCTCATAGAGTCCTAGCTCCACATAGCCCTGTGCGGCGATGATCCTGCGTTCGGATTCGGTCATGCGTTTCGATGCAACATCCGGATGAGAACGCAAACCGGGCGGCGGAACAAGGTTTTTCCTGCCATTCCTGGCGCACAGGCCCCCGGAGGCGGTCGGAATCAGGCCGAACGCGCTCCCCGGAGCTTCCGGGCCAGCTCGATGCGGCTGCCGATTTCCCACGAACTCCAGGTGATGACGTAACTCAGCACGGAGACGACCGCGCCCAGCAGGATCCCCCCGATCAGCATCACTGGCGCGTGTTCTTTCAGCACGATCCAGGCATCGACAAGCGAGTCCGGCAGGTGATTCGGAAAGGGCGTGGTCGGCACTTGGGTGTAGAGGGCCAGAAACCATTTTCCGATGGCGTATTCCAGTCCGCCGATGGGGACGAAGGTGAAGGGGTTGCTCAGCCAGCAGAGAGCGATCGCGATGGGGATGTTCACCCTGAAAATGGCGGCGAGAATGATGGCCGAGGGCGTTTGAATCGGCAGCAACTGGAGGGTGATGAACATCCCCACGGCCATCCCGCCGGCGAGCGTGTGCTGGGTGGGTCTCCAGACGCGCTTGTCGAGAAAGTGCCGTGCGAACCAGCGCATGACTGGGCGCTCCCGCAGCTTGCGCGGGTGTTTAAGGAAGCGGATGGTCTTGAAGACCGAGCGGCGGAACCAGCCCTGAATGAGTGCGATCATTTCAATGTCCTCCGCCAAACGAAACCCAGGCAAGCAGAGCGCCACCGAGTGCGATCCGGTACCACGCGAAACCATTGAACGTGTGGCTTTGCACGAAGCGAACCAGCCATTTCACGACCACAAAGGCCGAGATCGCCGAGACCACGGTGCCGAGCGCCACCATGCCCCAGTCCTCGTTTCCGGCGGTGCCGTCCTTCAGCGCGGAGAGGATCTTGTAGGCGCCGGCGGCCATCAGCGTCGGAATCCCGAGCAGGAATGAAAACTCTGTGGCCGCAGGCCGCGCCACACCGAAGGCCAGCGCCATCAGAATGCTGGCCCCGGAGCGCGAGGTGCCGGGAAAAACAGCCGCCAGCAGCTGTGCCAGCGCGACGGCCACTACCACGCCCCAGCCGATGTCGGAGGTGCCGGTCTTGCCTTTGTGCAGAAACTCCAGCACGAGGATGATCAGCCCGCCGATGAGCGTCGCCCAGGCGACGGGCGGAATCGTCTCGGGCAGTTCGATGTCGAACTTCTTGATCAGCAGGCCGCCCGCAGCGGTGATGACAAAAGAAACCATCAGCTTCGCCAAATAGTCCCGCGTGGCCGGCTGTGACAGCGTGGTGGCGAGCTGCTTCACCCGCTGCGTGAAGACCGCCAGCACGGCGATGACCGCCCCGCTCTGGATCACCACGTTGAAAAGGTCGCTCTTGGCCGGGAGCAAGCCGAGGTTCTGCGGGATGAGCAGGTGCCCGGTGGAGGAGATGGGCAGGAATTCGGTGACACCTTCAATGATGCCGAGGAGGATGATCGCGAGCCAGTCTGGCATGGTTTGGAGTGAGGAAGGAGGAATCGGGGAATGCGAGTGTCAGTCGTGTGCCCTGCCTTTGCAAGTTCATCGAGTGCAGTCACTGCAATCGCTGTGGAAATTTTGTCACCATTTGAGCAGGGCGTTTTCAAGCTAGCCAAGGCGTCAAAGTTCGCTAGCTTTACTGCCCGCTTTACGGCATGCCGACCAGTGCCAATCAGTCATCCCAGCCGCTTTCGTCGCATCGTTTCCCGGTGCGGACGATTTTTCTTGTGGCGGCGATGACCGCCTTCTGGCTGGTCGGCGGAAGCCCGGCATGGGGGCAGGCAGGCTCCACGATCCGTGTCCGGCTGGCGGACGGATTCGATTTTCCCGTGGGCAAGCCCAACGCCGCCGGCTATCACAAGGCGCGTGGCTACTGGCCCAACGGCCACCTGGGAGAGGACTGGAATGGTAACAGCGGCGGCGACACCGATCTCGGCGCTCCGATCTACTCCATCGGTCGCGGAGTGGTTATTTTCTCCCAGAACGTCGGTGTCGGCTGGGGAAACTGCGTGCTGGTGCGTCATGTCTTCCGCGAGCTCGACGGACGCATCGCCATGGTGGACTCGCTCTACGCCCATCTGCACGAGCGGAAGGTCAAGCTGCACCAGCTCGTCGAAAAGGGTGATCTGGTGGGGACCATGGGCGGAAATAACGGCATGTACCTCGTCCATCTCCATTTCGAGATCCGCAAAAACCTGCGCATCGGCATGAACCGCTCCAGTTTCGCCAGGGACAACTCCAACTACTACAGTCCCACGGCTTTCATCAACGATCACCGCCAGCTCGCCTCGTCCACGCAGAAATACGACGTCCCGGTGAACAATTTCGCCCCCTACGGCCGGTCGCTCGCCAACGTGGGCAACGGCCCTCGGGACGCCGTCGATGTGCCCGAGTTCAAGCCCGGCGCCTCCGGGGTGGCGGGTGCCGACCAGGCGGCGGAGTCCACGGACTTCTGGTCGCGGCTGAAGACCAAAATGCGCAGCGACGAGCCTGCCCCCGACGCCGGCGTCAAGCCCTGAGCCGTTGCATTCCACGATTTATTAACCCTTGATTGACTGCCCCCCGTGGTGGCATCTTTGCTGCTACAGCCCTCAGCGTTCTCCGGCCATGATCTTCACCCCCAGCAGCCTCCCCGCTCGTGTGCGCCACGGCGGCAGTCTCGTGCCCGTCATCATCGTGGTGGCCGCCTTGGCGCTCAGCACCGCCATTTTCTTCCTCTTCACGAAGAACAAGATGATGAAAAACGGCGCGGCGGACTCTTCCGAGGTCGCGGAGAAGGCCCTGGCCAAGAAAGAGGTCTTGGCAGCGCCCGCCCCGGTGCCTGTGGTGCCCCCTCCGGCTCCAAAGCCAGTCCCGGCGCCGGTGCCGCCAAAGCCGGCCGCATTCGGCTTTGCGCGCCCGATCGATCTCGGCAAGCAGCTCGCGAGAAGCCTGGCCTCCGGGGATTTCAAGACGGCGGGCAGGCTCGCCGCCGCCGACGACGCCGGGCAGTCGGAGGAAGCCGCCAAGCTCTTTGAGAAGCTGATGGGCATGGGCTACAAAGCGGGGCGCGAGGAGGAAGTGAGCATCCTCGGCCTCGTGGAAAATCGCACCCGCCTGTCCATTCCCTTCACCAAGCCGGGCACCGGCGAAACCCTCCGCCTGCAGCTCGACCTCGAGCGGGACGAGCAGATGGGCTGGAAAATCGCCAAGGCCATCCTGCCGAAAGAAATGAGCGCCGCCGTGGCCGCGATGCCGCCGCCGCCTGCGGCGGGTGATGCACCCGCCAAGGCTCCGCAGCCTGCCGGGGGCGCCACCCCTCCCATGAAGCAGCTCTTTGTGGTTGAAGAGAGCATGGACGCGCTGGCCTTCGCCAGCGATTTTGTGACCCACCTGCTGAAGCATGATTTCGTGAACGCGCGCAAGTTTGTCGATGAAGCGAAGGTTCCCGTCGAGCGCCTGGTCGGTCTCTGCATCGTGTTTGAAGAGGGCCAGTACGAACTGAACGAGGGCAAACCGCTCATCATCACCATCGCCAGCCCGGAGGTATCATGGGCCATCGCGCAGGTGAAATCCGAGACCTTGCAGCAAAAGACGGAGTTCGGCATCGAACTAAAGCGTTCGGACATCGCCCAGCCGTGGAAGGTCGCGGGACTCAATCTCTCCGAGATTCTCGGCTCCTTCGCTCAAAATGCCTCAAAGATGGGCGTGCCTTACACGCCGATCGTGAAGAACCCCAAAGGCGGGGAATCCCTCGCCCTCTACTTTGAATACGACAGCGCCAATCTGCATCCGCGTGCCGAAAAGCAGATCGACGTGATCGCGGAACTCATGAAGGCCGATCCCTCCAAAAAACTCCGCATCGCCGGTCACACCGACGAAAAGGGGGAGGACTCCTACAACATCAACCTTTCGCGGCATCGGGCCGAGACGGTCAAAAAGCAGCTCGTCGCGAAGGGCGTGCCAGCGGACCAGGTGGAAACCGCCGCCATGGGCAAGGCGCAGCCGCTGAGCCCGAACAAAAAGTCCGACGGCACCGACGATCCCGAAGGCCGCAGCCGCAACCGCCGCGCCGAGATCTACCTCGATTTCTGACCCTGCGGGCGCAAGCCCGTGAAACGGGCGTCTCCTGGCCCTCGCCAGCTCCCCGACCACCGCTTTGCAGCGGCGGCTACGCGCCGTCGTAGCTGCGGGCGCAAGCCCGTGGAACGCGAGCGTCTCCCGGCCCCCGCCACCTCCCAGACCACCGCCTTGCGGCGGCAGCTACGGGGCGGCGGCTACGCGCGGTCGTAGCTGCGGGCGCAAGCCCGTGGGGTTGACTTGCTCACTGGCCCACCCTTGACGCCACGATGCGCCCATACCGCTCCCAATAATCCTCCGCCCAGAAGTCGAGCTCAGGATACCCTGGGACGACACCGCCGGTGTGCGGCCATTCGCGCGCCGTTTTCACCAGCCCCGCTCGCACCGGGTTCTCCGTGAGGTACTTCGCCAGACTCTGAAACGCATACCGGTCGGCCTCCTGAGGCCTCAGCACATGGTCGTAGGCCTGCTTCTGCCAGGCCAGTCCTGAGCGCTTCAAGAGAACCTGGGTGTGCTTGCGCAGCCACGGCATGAACAGGCGTTGATCCGCCGCTTGGGTCCAGCCCGCGACCAGCAGATGCGCGTGATCCGGCATGAGGCAGAAAACCGGGCACGCCACCTCATACCGAGCGCAGCCGTGGAGCAGCAGCCAGCGGAAACGCGCGAGGAAAGCGTCATCGAGCCAGCCGCGACCCCGCTGGTTGACCGTCAGCGTCCAGTGTGCGATGGCCCGGCCACGGTAGGCACCCGGTCCGAGCCGGGGTAGATGATCCTGAGGCTCGTCTTGAAGCGGCTCCGTCATGTGGCGGAAATAAGCACCGGGTGACGAGGCTGCAAGGACAGGTGTAGCTGCGGGCGCAAGCCCGTGGAGGCGGGCGTCTTCCGGCCCTCGCCAGCCCCAAGACCACCGCTTTGCAGCGGCGGCTACGCGTAGCGTGCCGCAGGTGTCTTGGTTGAGCAGGATTTCTGAGGTGCCATCGCGTCTTGCGCCGCCACGCCGTCCGTTTAGTCTGGCGTGCGCATGAAGAAACAAGCTC
>CAMAZK010000158.1 GCA_945863205.1 Akkermansia muciniphila
AATTCAATCTGCCGGCCACGATCTTTGTGGCGACCGCATTTTTGGACGGTGCCGACATGCTCTGGTTTCAAAGGATCGACCTGGCTTTAGGACGCACCCGCAAGGAGTCGCTCACCTGGAAAATCAACGAGCGGAAACTGCAACTTCGCCTCAGGACACGCCAAGAGCGCCAGAACTCGCTCGTGGAGCTGATACCGGAGCTCAAACTGCTGCCGGATGCCGACCTCCTCGGGGAAGTGAACCGGCTCGAACGTGCACTCGGCGTCGATCCACCGCGTTTGGCCGATCTGCCCGCCCCGATGCGGCCTTTGACCTGGGCCATGGCCAACGAAATGATCGCCAGCGGGCTGATCGAAATCGGAGGTCACACCCACACGCATCCGATCCTCGCCCGCTGCGCGTCCTTCTCCATGCAGGCGGAGATCACCACCTGCCGCGACCGCATCCGCGCGGAAACGGACGTGGAGCCCGTCTCGTTTGCCTATCCGAACGGCGGTGAAGGGGATTACACGGGCGAAACCGTGCGGATGGTGAAGGCGGCCGGCTTCAAATCCGCCTGCACCACGATCTGCGGCCGTGTCGATGCGGAGTCCTCCCTTTTTCAACTGCCCCGCTACGGCTCCCCTGAGTCCATCTGGGAGGCCGAGGCCACGGTCTCTGGCGCCTTCGAAACGCTCAAGGAATGGAGGCAGAGCTGCCTGAAGGCCATGTCACTCATATGAAGACGATCACGCTCGCCACCACGAACGCCCCGGCGCTGCCAAGATGGCAGCGCCAGCATGCGTTCATGTCGGCGGTGGCGACTTCGGCGCCGGCCCTCGATGCGCGGCCGACGGTCCTCCACTTCATCCATGGCATCGGCGGCGGCGGGGCGGAGGCGATGCTGGTGAGTCTGGCCGAAGCACTCGATCCCGCGCGTTTTCGCAGCGTCGTGGTGGCTGTGAACGCCCGGCCATGGCCGCACCACGTGCAGCGCCTGAAGGACGCGGGAGTCACGCTGCATGACCTCGAAGGGGCAGCTTTTCTCGAAGGAGGAACCCTTGCCAGACTGCGGAACGTGCTCCGGCATGAGCGCCCCGCGATCATGCAAACCTGGATGCACCACGCCGATCTGGTCGGCGGCTGGGTGGCCCGCCTCGCCGGCGTGCGCCATGTCGTCTGGAGCATCCATTGCCGTGAAATCCATCGCAATCCTGGAGACGGCGAGCGCAAAACCGCCGTCTTCCGCCGGGCGCTCTCCCTGAGTTCACGCTTCATCCCGAGGCGCATCGTCTCCTGCTCCGCCGCAGCCATGGAGGATCATGCGGCGCTGGGCTACCCGCGGTCAAAAATGCGCTGGATTCCGAACGGCATCGACGCCGACCGCTTCCAGCCGGACATGGACGCGGCGCTGGACACACGCGCCGAATTGAAGCTGCCGCCTGCGGCTCCCGTCATCGGCTACGTCGGCCGCTTTCATGAGATGAAGGACCTGCCGACCTTCCTGCGGGCCGCTGCCCTGCTGCAGGCCCGCGTGCCGGAGGCGCACTTTGTTCTTTGCGGCGGAGTGGAAGTCCAAATGACTGCGGAGGAACGAGAGCTGCTGGCGGCGCTGCCGCGGCGGGACCAGGTCCGCTTCGAGTCCTTCCGTCCCGACCCCTGGCGCCTGTACCCCGCGCTGAACGTCTTTTCCCTCTCCTCACGCACGGAAGCCTGTCCCATGACGGTGATCGAGGCGATGGCCTGCGGCGTGCCCTGCGTCACCACCGACGCCGGCGACTGCTCCCGGCTCATCGAAGGCCTCGGCAGCGTCGTGCCCCTGCGCGACCCAGCGGCGCTCGCGCGAGCCTGGGAGGAAACTCTGCGCCTCGGACCTTCCGCCAGGGAGGAGGTGGCGCAACGCTCCCGTCAGCGCGTGCTGGAGCGCTTCACCATCGAGCAGGCCGCACGCCAGTATGCGGCGACGTATGCGGAACTCACGGAGGTACGGAAATGAAGACCGCCGTCCTGCTTTCAGCCCTCACCAGCCTGGCCGCCGCGCAGCCGGTGCAAATCTCTCTTTGCGACGGCATGCTGCGGATTCCGCGTGATGGCGCACCACCGATGACGGCGACGCACAAGCTGCACGCCGCCCGCGGGGAGTGGGAGCCGCTGCAGATCGTCATCACCGCCACACCGGAGCAGCTCCGCAAGATCAAGGTCGTGCCGACGGCGATCGCTCAGCGGGATTCCGAGGCGCTACTGCCCGCGCCCCTCGTTTTTCGCGAGCATTACGTTCGCGTTTCCCAGTCCACGCCCATGGCGCCGCTGCCTCCTGGTGACTACGCGGACGCGCTCGTGCCGCTGGACATGCCCGCGCAGGAGATCACCGGCGGCAGCATCGTGAACCAGCCCTTCTGGGTCGATGTCTTCGTGCCCTACACCGCCGCGGCGGGAGATTACTTCGGCGAGGTGCGCTTCAAGCTCGGCGACGGCTCCGAGCACACCGCCACCTACACGCTGAAGGTCTGGGACTTTGACCTGCCAGTCGTGCCGAAGCTGCGAACCTCCATCATGACCACCGTGCGCCGCATCGCCGAAGTGCACGGACTCGATTACACGGGCGACAGGCCCTCCCTCACCCATCTCGGGCTGCTGAACGACTACTACGACCTCCTCGCCGCGCATCGGCTGAGCGTCGATCAGGTCCAGGGAACCTATCCTGAGGCGGACACGGGCAAGCTCGACGAGGAGAAAGTCGAGCGTGCCATGCGCAAGCACCTGCTGCACCGCCACTGCAGCACCCTCGGCCTGCCGATCTGGCCCGAGTGGCCCTTCGGCGATCCACTGGGCAAGGACCGCGACGCCGCGATGGCCTACGTGGCCCAGTGGATGAAGCTGCTGGAGAAAATCCGCTGCGAATCACGCGGCTACGTGATCATGGGTGATCTCGACGAACCCAACGATGTCGAGGCTTATGAGACCGTTCGCCGCTGGGGCGAGTTCTTCAACGAAGTCGAAAAGAAGCACGGCGTGCGTGTTCCGCTGCTCATCACCGAGCAGCCCACGCCGGAAAAAGCCGCCTGGGGCAGCCTGAATGACGCGGTGGACATCTGGGTGCCGCATTTCAGCTCCGTCTGGAAGGACATGGAATGGGCCGGCGGACGGCACGACATCGCCACGCGTCGCCGCGCAGGGGATGAAGTCTGGGCTTACGCGGCGTTGGTGCAGATGCCGGACGAATGGGAGCAGCAGCACGGCCAGCCGCAGCAGCTCCGGCAGGGCTTCCCGCCGGTGTGGGCGCTGGACTTTCCGCCGATGGCGCACCGGATCACCGGCTGGCTGTTTCCGCAGCACGGCATCACCGGCTTTACCTACTGGGACACGCTCTACGCCAGCGAGGGCGTCGATGTGTGGACGGATGCCGGCACCTTCAAGACCTCCGACGGCGCGGTTTACAATGGCGACGGCTCCTACCTCTATCCCGCGACAGAGAAGCGGCACGGACGCCATGCGCCCGTCGCCTCCATGCGGCTGAAGTGGCTGCGGGAAACTGTCGAGGACTACGATTTCCTCATGCTCGCCCGCCAGCTCGGCCTGAACGACGATGCGCAGCGCCTGGTCTCCAGCTTTGCCCGCGGATTCGGCGACTGGGACGACAGCCCCGGAGCTCTGATGGACGCCCGGCTCCAGCTCGGGCATCTCATCGAGGCCGCCCACCATCGCAAAAAAACCGCCTCCAACGAGAAGGGAGGCAGGCCATGACCCAGGCACTTTTGGAGCAAGCCCCCAGGACCGCTGCGGCCAGCCACGGCGCCCTGACGATGGTCCTCATCCGCGACGAGGCGGGCTTCTTCGCGCTGGAGCCCTTCTGGGACGCCCTGGTGGATCAGATGAGCACACGCTCCCCCTTCCTGCGCTGGGACTGGGTCAGTCTGTGGTGGCGGACCTGCCGCCGGGAGGACAGCAGCTTGGTCATCGCCCTGCTGAAGGATGAAGAGGGCCTCCCGCACGCGATCGCACCCCTCATGCTGGCACGCGAAAATGACCGCGCACGCCACCACCTGACTGCGCTGACCTTCTTGGCGGGCTTCGGGCCTGCTCACGGAGAGCGCCTGGACTTCGTCGTGCCCGCCGGCAGCGAGGACGCCCTCACACCGCGGCTCTGCCGGGTGTTCAAGCTCCTGCGCAACGAGTGCGATGTCATCCGCCTGAACCACCTGCCGGAAGAGTCTCCAAACACCCCGCACATCCTCGCCGCGATGGAGGAGTCCTTCCTCCACTCCGGCGTCTTGAACCGCTACGCATGCCACTTCATCCGGCTGCCCGGCTCCCCGGAGAGCTACGACCTGCGGCACACCGGCGCATGGCGCAGCAAGCTGCGGCGCCGGCAGAAGGCCCTCGTCACCCAGCATGGAGGCGAAGAATCAGTCGCCGGTGAACGCGTGTCCTACGCTGATGCCATGCAGGCCCTGCATGAACTCCACGCCATGCAGTGGCCGGTGGAAGCGAGCAGCTTCATCAAGCCGGCCTCGTGGCGTTTTCACCAGCTCCTGGCCGAAAAATGGCTGCCGCAGGGCCGCGCCATCCTCCCTCTCCTGATCGCCGACGGACGTGTCATCGCCGCGATGCACGGCTTCGTGGAGCGGGATGAATTCTTCCAGTTTCAGATGGGCTGGGACCCCGCCTTTGCCAGACTCTCCCCCGGCAAGCTGGTCATGCGCTGGTGCATCGAATGCTCCATCCGGCGCGGCCTCAGCGCCCACGACATGCTGCCCAGCGAGTATGAGTACAAGCGCCAGTGGTGCGAAAGCCTGCGCTGGCTGCTCGATGTCGAAGCCTTCAGCCCGGCAAGCTGGCGTGCCGCCGCCTTCCACACCCTGCGCACCGCCCGCCGCCTCATGCCGCGCCGCCCCGAAACTGAAACCGGCCCCACCCACGACCTGCAGGAGGAACCCACCGCATGAAAATCCTCGTACTCACCGCCGATGCCAACACGCTGATCTACCATCGCGGCGACTTGATCCGCGACTTCGCCGCGCACGGCTGCGAGGTCGTCACCTCCGCAGCGGAGGACTACCCGCACGTTCGCGAGTACGTCGCCAAGCTCGGCGGGCGGCACCGCGCCATCCGCATGACGCGGTCCAGGGTGAACCCGCTGAAGGACCTCGTGACCCTGTGGGACATGTGGTGCCTCTTTCGCAGCGAGAAACCGGACGCCCTCTTCGCCTACACGATCAAATCCGTCGTTTACGGCTGCGTCGTGGCCCGGCTGGCCGGCCTCCGCCGCGTCTATGCGCTGCTTCCCGGCCTCGGCTTCACCTTTGTCAAACCGGTGACGCTCAAGCAGAAGATCGTCTCCCGGATTTCGGAGGCGCTGCACCGATTCGCACTCAAACGGGCCGACGTCATTTTCATGCAGAATGAAGACGACGTGAAGCTCTTCACCGACCTGAAGATGCTCCCGGCCGGCGTGCCCGTGCACGTCACCGCCGGCTCCGGGGTGAACATGGACGAGTACGGTCATGCACCCCTCGACGGGGACGAGGGCATCGCCGCAGGCCGCGTGCGCTTCGTCCTCGTCAGCCGCCTGCTCATCAGCAAAGGCGTGCGCGTTTTCGCAGAGGCCGCCCGGCGCATCAAACTCCTCCATCCGCATGCGGAGTTCCATCTTGTCGGCCCCTTTGACCCAAATCCGAACCGCGTGGACGAGACCGAAGTCAATCAGTGGGTGGCCGAAGGCACGCTCACCCATCACGGCATGGTCAAGGACGTCGCCGCTCTGCTCAAGACGATGCACGCCTTTGTCCTCCCCACCTGGTATCGCGAAGGCGTGCCGCACGCGACACTGGAGGCCCTGGCCACCGGCCGCCCGATCATCACCACGGACTCCGTCGGCGCCCGCGAATGCGTCAAACTCACCGCCGAAGGAGAACGTCAGCGCAAGAGCGGCGAGATGCTCATGCAGGGGGAAAACGGCTTCCTCTGCCACCCGCAAAACGTCGCCGCCGTGGAATGCGCCATGGAGTGGTACCTTCAGCACACCGATCAGATCGCTCCTCAGGGTCGCGCCAGCCGGCAGCTCGCCGCCGACGTCTTCGACGTCCGCATTGTGAACGAAATCATCACCCGCGCCATGCGCTTGCAAGCCGCCCCGCGTGCCGATGCCGTGGTCGCCCCCCATCCGTCCCTCGTCATTCCGCATTCGTCATTCTAAACATGGCCATCCCGTACAGCATGCAATCCGTCGCCGCCGAGCCCCAGGCCGGCTTTGGCGCCGCGCTGGCCCTCGCCCCGCAGCGCGGGCTGGTCCCGCATGCACCGTCTTCCATCACGATGCCCGCGCATCCGGGAGCCTCTCCGGTCTTTGATCCCCGCGCCTTCCTGCCGCCGATCAATCCGAACGACTTCGAGGTGCAGGCTCTCATCAGCATCACGGACATCATCGGCTACATCCGCAAGCGCTGGCTGCGCGGCGCCTTCCTCGGCCTTCTTCTCGGCGCCTTCGCCTTTTACTACCTCGGAATGGGCGTGAAGATCTACGAGGCCGAATCCCAGCTCCTGCTTCGCATCCAGGACGCCAACGTCTTCAATTTCGACTCCATGGCCACCCGTGGCGTCACGGAACTCAGCGCCCCCCAGCTCATCAACAACCACCGCACCGAGCTGCTCTCCCGGCGCTTTCTCTCCCACTTCTACGACCACTTCGACCCCCGAAAGCGCGATGCCTTCATCGAGAGCGAAGCCAACGCCCTGAGCCGCAAAGACGAGCTGCTGAAACTCCTCGGACTCTACAAACCGGGCACGCCGGGTGATCCGCGCGAGTCCTTCATCGACCTCCTGATCTCCGACGTCCGCGTCGAGCCTCTCAAGGAATCCCACGTCCTCCGTGTCCAGGTGCGCAACCGCGACCCCAAACTCGCCGCCGACCTCGCCAACAGCTACGTCGAGGAGTACATCCATTACGTCGCCGAGCAGGAGGGAAAACTCAGCGACGACGCTTCAGAATTCCTGCAAAAGAAGTCCGAGGAGCTGCAAATCCGGCTTCGCGAGTCCGAACAAAAGCTCGCCGAATACCGCAAGAGCCAGGGCCTCATGGAGGACACCGACAACAAGGACATCTCCAACGAAAAGGTGCGCCAGCTTAACGCCGCCATCACCGAGGCCGATCTCAAGCTCGTCAAGGCCCGCTCCGACCTCACCAGCCTCGAAAACGCGCAGAAATCCGGGCAGGACCTCACCGAGCTGCGGTTCTTCGCCGACAACCCCGACGTGGCCTACATCCGCAAGCAGCTCGACGCCAAAATCGCCGAACGCGCCCCCCTCGAAGCCACCTGCGGCCGCCGGCATCCGAAGATGGTCGGCCTCGCCAATGAGATCCAGTCCCTCCAGGAAACCCTCGACCGCTCCATTCAGGCCGTTGTTTCCATGATCCAGGCGGAAGTCAGGATGCAGGAGCGCCAGCTCGCCGACTACCAGACCCAGCTGGACGATGCGCGCGGCAACGCCCTCGACGTGAGCGGCAAAAACGTGCAGCAAAACCTGCTCCGCGATCAGGTGCGCATGGACCGCGACCTGTACGAAAAAATCGAAATGCGCCGCAGCCAGGCCGCGCTCACCGGCCAGTTCCGCGACAGCGGGCTGCTGCGTGTGGCCGACGTGGCCATGGTGCCGGAAAAGCCCGTCAAGCCGAACAAACCCGTCGCCGCCGTCGCCGCCGTCATGCTCTTCGGCCTCTGCCTCGTCGGCGTTCCCATCACTTGGGGCATCTTTGACGACCACCTCCTGAAACTGCTGCGCGCAAAGCCTCAGCCGCACCAGGAGCGCGAGCCCGTCCAGCACACCGCCTACGGCTACGGTTACCCCGCAGCGCCGCCTCCGCCCGCTCAAGTCGTCACCACGCCATTTTCCATCGCGCCGCCCCCATCCCGCCCACCTGCGCAGGACATGAATCGCGCGCCGAATCATCCGCCGCCGCCGGTCACGCGGAATCTCCCCATGCTCAAGCCAGCCAACGGCGGCACCACCCTCCTGGCCCGCCTGCCGTGGGTCGGCGGCAGCACACCCGAAGCCATGCTGGCCGAGCTGCTCAAGCCGGAGCCCATCGGCGCCTCCACCGCCCTGCATCAGCTCACCAGCGTCCTCGAAAGACAGGCCTACGACCGCGGCGGCAACGGCGGCGTCGTGCTCATCACCAGCGCCGAGTCCGGGGAGGGCAAGACGCTCGTCTCCGCCGCCCTCGCCGCCGCTTTCTGCCACCAGGGCCGCCGCGTCTTCATGATGGAGTGCAATCCCGCCTCCCCCAAACTGCACCACTGGTTCCCCCGCGCCTCGAGCGGCTATGCTGCCTACGCCAGCGATCTCGAATCCCTCCGCTACGGGCACAGCAACCTCTTTCTCCTCCCCGGCTGCGACCTCCCGCCGCACGCCACCAACGAGCTCCTGGACGGCTACCGGCTCTGGATCGAAAAAGCGAAGAACGAAGTCGATTGGATCATCCTCGATGCCTCCCCGCTGCTCAAAAGCTTCGCCAACGTCGCCCCCCTCGCGCCGCTGGCCACGGATGTCATCATCGTCAACAACCCCTCCGTCACCAGCCCCGCCCAGATCCGCGCTGGCCTCGCCCTCCTCCAGCCCATGATGTCCTCCACCGCCCTCCGCGGCATGGTGGTGAACGGCGGGTGATCAGGCCCGCCGGAGCCAATCGGCCAAGCAAGAGAGGTGGGGGCTTTCGGCTGCCAGACAGGCCTTCACGAAGCTCTCCAAGTGGCTGCGATGCTTTCTTGGGTTCCTGTGAAGGTCCTGGTGACGTTTGGGCAAGTGATGTGTGACAGGCGAAATGCCGATCGTCTCTGCTTGAGTGTAAAGCCACGGCTCGAGATCAGGCTGAATCTCGATGAAGTGTTTGCCACTCTCGGGATGCCGGTAGAGGCAAAGGCCCAAGTCCGGTCTGGACTCGGCAGCTTTGAACTCTCTCAGGTAAGACGGGCAGGACTGTCCTGGGTCTTGATCGACGAGCGCGATGTCCGAGGCCTTCCTGCTGATTTCTAACGCGTGCGCCACGCGGGATTTGGCAAGCTCATGGAGCCACTGGCTTTTGGAAAAACCAAGCGCCCGGACGGTTGCCTCATCGTTGAAGCATTCGAGGAAGATCATGGCAGATCGGGGAGAAAGCGGTCGAGGTTGAAGAAGGCACTCATGTCCATCTCCATGAGTTCCATCCGCTGGTGTTCGTTCATTGGATAAACCTTGGTTTCAGAGCCTTCCAGGCGGCAGACGAAGACGTTCAACTCGCTCGCCAGGGTTTTCCCGATGATCGAGGTGAGCATGTAAGGACTGTGGGTCGTCAGGAAGAACTGATTCTCCTGCTCGTCCTTCGCGATGCTCTCGGCGAGAATCTTGGTGTAGGGCGGATACGAGTTCGCTTCGGGTTCGTCGAAGGCGAGAATGCACTTCTTGCTCGTTTCCAAAGCCAGCCGGTAGAAAATCATGCGCCGAAGAGTCTCGGACGTGGCTGAGTAAGGGAAGGAAACCACAGCTGAGTCTTCCTGACGAGACATCGAGAGCTGTCTTTTGCCCACATCGACCGTCAGACGATAGCGGGAGTCGAAGAAGTAGTCTGCAGCGGTCTGCCGAGCCGTTTTGTCATTGGCGAGCAGGGATGCGAGGTTGGAGCCGAATGGAGGGGCCAAGCCGCCGTTTGCCACCTCATCGGAGGGTGCGTTGGCATTGTAGATGAAGTATTTGACCTTGGGTCCATCGACTCGATAACGCTGCTGCTTGAGCTTGCTGGTCAAGTCATCGCTTAGGGGAACATGTTCGACACAATCTTCGTCCTCTGGCGTTGGCAACGGTTCTGGGAAACATAGATTCGCTCCTCCATCGCACTTGATTAGCTGAAGCGCCGCCCTTCCCAGATCGACATCAATCGGCTGTTCAGCGTTTTGATCGAAGAAAAGCTCCGAAACATAATCCGCCCGGCAAACCCTCCGAAGTTCAGCATGCACGCCTGGACACCAAAGCCCCAGTGCCTCCAAAATGTTCGTCTTCCCGGCATTCGGCTCGCCGATGAAGACATTCACCCGGCGGCACTCAAGGTCGAGTTCGCGGATGGATTTGAAGTTTCGGATGGAGAGCTTCTGGATCATGGCGGAGCCGCGCTAGGCGGTGGAGGACGTTGCGGGAAAGAGTAACGCCCCAAGGGCGAGGTCGGCAAGGGGTTTGCCGAGGGCCGCTTGGGGCGTTGGAGTTCGGAGAAACGAACTTGGAAGTTCGTTCTACGGCTTAGGCGTTCGCACGCAGGATCTGCGCGAGGACGTAGGGGAGGATGCCGCCGGCGCGGTAGTAGTCGATTTCGACGGGGGTGTCGATGCGGACCACCAGCGGGATGTCGAAGGTGCTGCCGTCGGCCTTGTGGACGCGGAGGGTGGCTTCGCTCATGGGCTTGAAGTCGTTGGACAGGCCCAGGAGGTCGAAGGTGGCATCGGCGAGGTCCTTGACCTTGTCGTAGTCGGCCTTGTTCTTGAAGTTGCAGGGCAGGACGCCCATGCCGACGAGGTTGCTGCGGTGGATGCGCTCGAAGCT
>CAMAZK010000159.1 GCA_945863205.1 Akkermansia muciniphila
GCCGGCACCACGACCGCTTACTTCTTTGGCGACGACGCAAGCCAGTTGAAGGACTACGCCTGGTACTTCGACAACGCCCCCAACTTCCAGTACGCGAAGATCGGCGGCAAGAAACCGAACCCCTGGGGCCTCTACGACATCTACGGCAACGTCTGCGAATGGACGCTCGATCAATACACCCCCGCCACACCGTCCGCCGAAGTTCTCGGCAGTGACTGGGTGCGCTCCAAGACTCCCTATCCGCATGTAGCCCGTGGCGGCACGTACGACGACGATCCCGAGTTCCTCCGCAGCGCCGCCCGCAAGGCTTCCGATCCCCTCTGGAAGCAGCAGGACCCGCAGCTCCCAAAGAGCATCTGGTATCTCACTGACGCCACATGGCTCGGCTTCCGCATCGTGCGTCCGCTGGAAATCCCGACGGTGGAGGAAATGTTCGCCGCCTGGAACAACGGCGTCGCCAAGGAGTAGCACCGCCTCCCACCAGACACCTTCGTCAAAACGCCGTTGCTTCCTTGAGAGGTGACGGCGTTTTGTTTTTTTCAACTTGGGTGACCTCTCAGCCTGCTCTCTGTCCCGATGGCAGGCTGTTCGTGATCACGATTTGTCATTCCTCCTGATCTTGGGACTTCTCCGCAGAGTGGAAGACAAGGAACAGGACAAGGGTGAAGGTGTCAGCAAGTCACAGACCCCTGTGTGACGCCGCACCAAGCCACTCGCGTGAATCAGAGAACGGAGGAGGCAGCCGCTGGCTTCGACTTGATGAGATGGGCGTACTTTTCCTTCCAATCGTCCGGCAGGCGGGCGGGACGGCCTTCGGGCATCTGAACCAGGGCCAGTGACTGACGGCAGGTGATGAGCAGAGCGTTGTCCTCGACGCGACGGACCTCGAATGCGCACCAGAAGCGCACGCGCTCGACACTTTCCAACCGGCCGAAGATGGCGAGTTCGTCGCCGAGTTTCGCCGGTTTTTTGTAGTCGATCTCGGTGCGCACGACGACCGGATAAAGATGCGTCTGGGCCATCTCCCGAAGTTTCATGCCCAACTGCGCGGCCAGGCGCGTGCGCGCGGTTTCGATCATGCGGAGGTAGGCGATGTTATGCACCACGCCGCCGCAGTCCGTGTCGAAAAACATGACTTCCTCGCGCGTCTCGATCGTGGGCGTTTCCATGGCTCAGTTCAGCTCAGCCCGCACGGCAGCCTCGTCAATGCCGCGCAGTCCGAACACGCGCAGGACCGTGTCCTCGATGAGATTGTTCGGGCACGAAGCACCGGCCGTGATGCCGATGGTTACGGCGCCTTCGCCGGCCAGTTTCGAGGAGTAGCTTTCCTTTTCGGCTTTCAGGTGGAGGTCAAAGTGAACGATCTGTTCCAGAGACTTGAGGCATTCGGCGGTGCGGATGAAAAAGGTCGGCAGTTGCTGCTCACCGATTTCGACCAGGTGGGTCGTGTTGGAGCTGTTGTAGCCGCCGACGACAAGCAGGACATCGAGCGGCTGGCGCAGCAGGCCAAAAAGCGAATCCTGGCGCTCCTGCGTGGCTCCGCAGATGGTGTCAAAGACCTGAAAGTTCTTCACGCCCTCTTCCGGTCCGTGACGATCCAAAACCGCCTGCTGCAGGCGGCGTTGAACTTCTTCCGTCTCCGATTTCAGCATGGTGGTCTGATTGGCCACGCCGACGCGGGTCAGGTGCAGGTCCGGGTCAAAACCGACGGACCGCGCACTTGTCGGGAAGCGCTGTAAAAACGCCTCCCTGTCCCCGCCCGTGCGGATGTAGTCGCAAACGTAATCCACGTCTGCCAGGGTGAGGACGACCAAATAATTGCCCATGCCGTCGTCACCCATGGCGCGGGAAGATGTGGCGCGTGTCTCTTCGTGACTTGCCTTCCCGTGAATGATGGAGGTGAAACCGGTCTTCGCGTACTGACGCACGCGCTTCCAGACGCTCATCACATCCCCGCAGGTGGTGTCCACCACCATGCAGCCGCGCTCGGAAATGAGCTTCATGAGCCGCGTCTCGGCGCCGAATGCGGGCACGATGACGACATCCTCGTTTGTCAGCGTGGCGATCGTCTCCTCATGCTCGGAGATCGGCACGCTGATGACGCCCATTTCGGTCAGTTGGCGGTTGACCTCCTGATTGTGAATGATCTCGCCCAGCAGATAGACCCTGCGGTCGGAGAAGACCTTTCTGGCGGCATAGGCCAGATCGATGGCACGCTCCACTCCGTAGCAGAAGCCGAAGTCGCGAGCCAGTCGGACGGTCGTGCCGCCGACAGTCACGGTGTGGCCGCGAGCACGAATTTTTTCGACGATGACGCTGCGGTAGTGCGTCTCCACCTCGGCCTGGACGCGCTCCATGACCTCCGGTGTGCGAACATTGACACGGCGGGAGGCTGTAGGGGCGGCTGGAGCGGACATCGAGCTTTGGAGAGACTTCCTGCGGAGAACCCGAGATCAGTAGTACATTTTGCCCTTGGCCGCGTCTTCAAAGACCTTGCTGCTCATCATGTAGGAGTCCGGCGGATCGGCGAGCGTGCTGTCGTCTAGGACAGGGAGCGTCTTGCCGATGGTGGCGTCTTCAGGATGTGAGGTGGCGATGATCAGCGGCGTTCCGGTCTTCACCATGCTGAAGATCTTCTGTGCAGACTTGATGGGCAGACGCACGCAGCCGTGGGTGCAGGGATAGGGCTTCACCCATCCCCAGTGCATCCCGTAGGCGGACTTGAACTCCATCCAGAAAGTCATCGGATAGCCTGCTCCGGGGCTGCTGATACGGCGGCGGTTGGCCACCTTGCTGTAAATGGTGAACGTACCCAGCGGAGTGGGCGTGCTGGCCGTGCCAACAGAGCAGGGCGTGGCGAGAAGCACTTCGTTTCCTTCCATCACGTAAACGCGCTGTGCGCCCGTGCTCAGCTTCACCTTCACATTGGCGGGATTCTTCACCGCTTTGGTCGGCGGGTCGAAATGGACGGAGTAGTTGCCTTTCTTCTTCGGGGTGGAGCACTGGCTCAGCGTCAGGGCGAGGCCGGCAAACACGATCAGCTTCACGGAGCAACGGAGGGTGGAGGAGAGGGTTTTCATGCGAGCGTGCTTCTAGCACGGGATCGGCGGCACTCCACTGGTTTTTGTTTCGCGGTCCTGAATCGAAGCCCCGCGAAACTTTGCGCAGGGCTTCGCGTTGTATCCGCCTCCATGCTCCCGCCCACCCTGATCGACGTCCTCGTCCGCACCGCCGCCAGTGCCGGATGTGAGGAGCCCACACGACTCCGCCACTCGCTCGAACTGGCCGCGGACAATCGCCAGCCGCTCATCGAGGCGCTCGTTGATTCGAACATGGTGGATGAGGACAAGTTTTTCTCCGAACTGGCCGCCGGCCTTGGCATCCCCTATGCCGATGAAGGCGTTGCCGAGGCCATGGAGGGGCTTCACACGCGTTTTCCTGCGAAGCTGGCCCTCCGGCATCGCATCTGCCCTGCGGAGGTTTCCAACGGCGAGGTCACGATCCTCACCTACAATCCCTTCGATCTCAGCGCCCGACAGGCCGTCGGTCAGGAACTGCGGAAACGCGTCCACTGGCAGATCGCCCCGCGTCATCGCATTCTTGAAGCCCTGCACCAGGGATACGGCGTGGGAGCGGAAAATTTCGAGGAACTGCTCGAAGGACGCGAGGCAGGCGATGACAACGACGACCTCAAACAAGAGACCACCGTGCTCGACGAGGCCGACGAGGAGGCCACGGTGATGAACTTCGTCAACCAGGTCTTCCGCGAGGCGCTGAAGGAACGCGCCACGGACATCCACGTCGAGCCGCTGGAGCGCGATCTGCGCATCCGCTACCGCGTCGATGGCAAGCTGCTCGAAGTCCCCGTGCCGCCCAACATGCGCCTGCTGCAAAACTCCCTGATCTCCCGACTGAAGATCATGGCCCACCTCGACATCGCCGAGCGCCGCATGCCGCAGGACGGTCGCATCAACCTCGAACTCGATGGCGAGCCCATCGACGTCCGCGTCGCCACCATCCCGAGCGTGAACGGCGAATCCGTCGCCCTCCGCCTTCTGACACGAAAGAAATTCGACCTCCAGGCTCTCGGTCTCGACGACAAGACCGAAGCGACCATCCGCAAGCTCCTCGCAGCCCCGAACGGCATCATCCTCGTCACCGGTCCCACCGGTTCCGGGAAGTCCTCCACGCTCTATACCTTCCTCAAGGAACTGAACACGAAGGAGCGGCGCATCGTCACCATCGAAGATCCCGTCGAAAACAAGCTCGATGGCATCATCCAGATCGCCGTGAAGCCGGAAATCGACCTCACCTTCGCCGCCGGCCTGCGCAGCATCCTGCGTGGCGATCCGAACGTGATCATGGTCGGGGAAATGCGCGACCAGGAGACGGTCGAGATCGCCATTCGCGGCGCTTTGACCGGTCACTTGGTGTTTTCCACGCTTCACACCAACGACGCCGTCGGCGGCATCTCCCGCCTTCTCGACATGGGCATCGAGCCGTTCATGATTTCATCGTCGGTTCGTGCCTTCCAGGCCCAGCGCCTCGTCCGCACCCTCTGCGGCATCTGCAAGCAGCCCGCGCACCACGACGACAGCCACCTGCGCACCATCGGCTTCCCGCTGGAATGGAAGAGCAAGCTGTTCAAGCCGGTCGGCTGCCGTGCCTGCCGGAACACCGGCTTCACCGGACGTCTGGCCATCATGGAAATCTGCCTCATGTCCGAGGCGCTGCAGGACAAGATCAACAACCGCGCCAACACCATGGAGCTCAAAGCCCAGGCGCTGAAGGACGGCATGGTCCCCATGCGCCAGTACGGCTTCCGCAAAGCCTCCGAAGGCATCACCACCATCGAGGAGGTGATGACCGTCACTGCCGCCAGCGAATGAGCAACGTTGCGTTCCGGCCCCCGATTGAGTAACCTGATTTCATGACTCTCTCTGCCAATCCCCCCATCGAAATTCCGCTGGAAACACTGACGCCCAAACAGAAGTGGCAGGTATTTGACTGGCTCAAGCACGACCTGGAAGCTGAAGAATTAGGGCCTCAAGATTGGCATTCTGACGTGCTGGCCGAACGGGAGCGCATGTTGGCGGCCGGCGAGACAAAACTCATCAGCCTCGAACAATTCGCCAAAGAGCTGCGCGAAGAACTCCCATGATCGTCGATGTCATTCAGGCTGCCAAAAACGACGTCGCAACGGCCTACTTTTTTTATGAGAAGCAACAAAAAGGCCTCGGCAGCTACTTTCGCGAGTGCATCCTCGAAGACCTGCATGAACTCGGCGAAACGGCAGGTATTCACCGAAAGATAAGCGGTTATCACCATGTGAATTCCAAACGATTCCAATCCATCATTTACTATCGGATCAACGTGGAAACCGCTGTGGTGGTTGCCATTCTCGATGCCAGAATCAACCCGAACAGAAGGGACAGAATGCTCTCTGGACGCAGCTAACCCGGCGCATTCGTCATTCTGAATTCGTCATTCTCCCACATGCCCGCCTTTGCCTACACCGCCCTCACCACCACAGGCCAGACTGTGACCGGCTCCGTCACCGTTGGATCGCGGGCAGAGGCGTTTCGAAAGATCGAGGCGCAGGCGCTGACGCCGGTCAAAGTCACCCAGGAGGAAAAGTCGGAGGCCGCCAAGGCGAAGGCCGACGCGGAGTCAGGACCGGTGAAACTGAAGCGTGCTCAGCTTATCCAGTTTACCGAGGAAGTCGCTGACCTCCTCGACGGTGGTCTGCAAATCGACCAGGCCTTCCGCGTCATGCAGGAGCGGCAGGAGGCTGAAGTGATGCGCCGCGTCGCCACCACGATGCGCAACGAACTGCGCGAGGGCTCTTCGGTAGCGAAGGCCTTGAAGAAGGCCTCCCCCAGTTTTGACGAGCTCTACTGCAATCTCGCCGCCGCAGGCGAGGTCAGCGGCTCCCTGCCGAGCATCCTGCGCCGCCTCGCCTCAAACCTGACCGTCATGGCCGAGCTCCAGGCCAAGGTGACGTCCGCCATGATCTACCCGGCCTTCCTGATCGGTGCCTGCATCGTGCTCATGGTCGTTTTCATGACCTTCATGGTGCCGCAGATCACCGATTTGATGTCCAAAAACGGCCAGCAGCTCCCGGCCGCCACACAGTTGCTCATCAGCTTCAACAATTTCCTCGCCTCCTGGTGGTGGGCCATCGCCGCCGCCGTCACCGCCATCGTGCTGACCTTCCGCGGCTACATTTCCAGCCCGAAAGGCCGCCTGTGGTGGGATGAGACGCGGCTGAAGCTCCCGCTCTTCGGTGCCATCATGAGCATGCGTTTCTACGCCCAGTTCGCGCACTCGCTGGGGAATCTCGTCACCAACGGCGTGCCGCTTCTCAACAGCATCCGCCTTGTCTCGAAGATCTCGGCGAACGTCTTCATCCAAAACCTCCTCGCCAAAGTCACCGCGATGGTTTCCGAAGGCGCCCCACTCTCCACCGCGCTGCGGAAGGCTGGCAGCTTCCCGCTGCTGCTGGCAGACATGATCGCCGTGGGGGAGCAGACCGGCCAGCTCGGCAAGTCGATGGAAAAATGCGCCACGCGCTACGACAAGGAACTCGACAAGCGCATCAAGCGTATGACCGCCATGATCACGCCGATCATCCTCGTCATCATGGCCGTCATGGTCGGCACCGTCGCCTACTCCATCGTCGCCGCCATCGCCCAGAGCGTCACCGGCATCCGCCGGGGTTGATTCGGCGAAACCACAGCTATTTCTTCCTGTTCATCCCGTTCAAAACTCTGTTCACTCCCTTCCGTCATGAAAATCCGCACCTCGCCCTCCCCCGCCCATCCGTCCGCTTTCACCCTCATCGAAATCGTCATCACGCTGACGATCATCGCCATCCTGGCCTCCGGCTCCATCTACCTTCTCAAAGGCCAGATCGACTCCGCCAAGGACACCCGCGTCGGCAGTGACTTGCAGGCCATCGGCCTGGCTCTTCAGTCCTACGAGTCCCGCGCACTGCGCAAGCCCACGACCGAGCAGGGCTTGAAGGCGCTGGTGGAAAAGCCCACCATCGAGCCCATCCCTGAAAACTACCGCGCCTTCATGAAGGAGATGCCGAAGGACCCCTGGGGCATGGAATACAAGTACCGCCTTCCTGCGCAGAAATCGAAAGACGACTATGACATCTGGTCCGCTGGTCCGGATGGTCAGGACGGCACGGCGGACGACATCGGGAACTGGAAGTCCGGCAGCTAGTCTCCATGCAGACTGAATCCATGGCGGGTGAACACCGGGAGTCCCGCGTGAGCGGCATCCGGCATCCGTCATGCGTTCATCACTCTGCGGCGGCTTCCTCGCGCGGCTTCACCCTCGTTGAAATCATCGTCGCGCTGACCATCGTGGCGATTCTTGCGGTGGGCGCGATGCCCCTGCTGAAGGGGTTTCAGGACGAGCGCCAAGCGCGGGAACCCGTGGCCAAGCTTGTGGAATTCGCCCGTGAGGTGCGCATGCGGGCGATGACGGAGAAGCGCCCCTACCAGATCGCTCTTCACAGCCGGGGCTTCACCGCCTCACGCTATTTCAATCCCTACCTGCAACTCGCCGAACTGGAGGAGTTCATCGCCACGGCGGGGAATCCGCCGCCCGAGGACGAAGGCTTCGAGGTCAACGACCTCGACAACGGCGGCAAGCTCACCAAGACGACCGAACTGCCCCTCGCCCCACCGCCGCCGAAGTATGACGAGCACTGGACCCAGGAATATGTCATGCCGCAGGACATGCAGTACGCCATCCAGTTCTGGTATGACAACGAACCCACCTATCTCGAAGGCGATCTCGTGAAGCTCTGGGTCTTTCAGCCTAGCGGCATCTGCCAGCCCTTGAAAGTCCAAATCGAGCGTCAATCCGCCACCTTCGATGTCGAGTTCGCGGCCCTCACGGCCGACATCGTCAAAGAAAGCGTCGATATGCGATGATCACTCAAGCGATGAGCACCGGACAAACAGCAACGAACCTGAGCATGGCTCGCTCAGGCTCCATGTCTTCGGATTCATCATTCGTCCTTCGTCCTTCGTCATTCCGCCGTAAAGGCGCCGGCTACATCCTCTTCGAACTCGTCCTGGCGCTGGGCATTTTCGCCATCGCCGTGCTCGGGCTGGCTAAGGCACTCGATCAGGCGCTGGAGACGGCCAACCTGCTGAAGCGCGACCAGATCATCCGCATCGGCATGCACAACTTCTTCGAGGAGATCCGGCGCAAACCGCTGCGGGACATGAGCACCACGATCACGGATGAGACCTACGGCATCACCTACACCAGCAGCACCGAACCCGTGACGCTGCGCACCACCAACGGCGGCACCCTTTCCGACCTCTACAACCTCACCATCGTCGCCACCTCCACCTTCAACGACGTGCCGCAGGAGGACACCCTGAGCGTTTATGTTTACAAGCCCGCACAGAAGTAAGCGGCGCTCCGCCTTCACCCTGATCGAGGTCGTCATCGGCATGACGATCCTTTCCATGATCACGGTCACCCTCTTCGCCATCATCCGCGGCTCCATGCGCGGCGCAGCGGAGATCGAGCAACTGCAGCGGGAAAGCGATTCCGTGAACCGCTTCATCGACCTCAGCCGGAAGACCTTCGCCTCCCTGCCCGCGACAGCCACTTTGAGGCTGAAACTGGTGCAAAACACCGAGCCCGTCATCCAGGAGCTCACCATCACCGGATCCCCCGACTGCTTCCCCTTCGGCCTGAATCCCATCACCCTGAAGGACACCATCCTCAGTCTCCGTCCGCATCCCGACGGCATCGTGGACGACAATCAGATGCCGCTGAACTACCTCAGCCTCTCCCGTGAGGATCTCATCCCGCAGACCGACGACCGCCAGGGCGGCATCCGCCAGGAGACGACCGGCCTCTACGCCCCCGATGAGGAGGGCCGCTACTGGATGCCCCTGCTGCCAGACGTGGTTTCCTTCAAATGGAGATTCTATGTCGAGAAGGACGAAACCTGGTCCGAGGAATGGAAGAAGTCCGAATGGCCTGACCTGATCGAGGCCGAACTGGTCCTCAAAAACCGCACCCGCCCCATCCGCATGGTCTTCTCGACTCCCGTGCTCGCCTTGTCTCCTGGCCGCACCTCTTCGCGCAGCTCGACTTCCTCGCCGACGACCACCGGCACAGCGCCCACGTCCGGCGCCGCACCGCAGCCCGCGACCGGCGGTGGGGGTGGCGGCGGCCGGGGCGGTGATGGTGGCGGAGCCCCCCCTGGCGGCGGCGGCGGGCGCTAAACTGGAAACCTGCTCATGAATCTCCCACCGCCATTCTCTTCCACGTCATCCGTCGCCGCGTCGCGCCGGAGGCCACGCGATGAAGGCTCCGCCCTCATGCTCATGATCTGGGCGGTCTTGCTCATGTCCATCACCGTGCTCGGAGTGGTGCAGTACATTCAGTCCAGCGCCCGGGAAGCCACGCTCGCCGCCTATGAGTTCCGCGCTCTGCATCTGGCGGAGAGCGGGCTCGCCGTCGGCATGCACCCCAGCACACGGCGGGGGGACCTCGTCCTGAAACAAAAGGTCGGCCCGGACAGCGGCTTCGACGTGGTCATCAATTACGAAGGCGCCCGCATCCCCATCAACTACGCCACCGACGAGCGCCTGCGGGAGGCCATCTACAATCTCTTCATCTTCTGGCAGCTCGACGCCGAATCCGCCACCGTCGCCGCCGACTCGCTGGCCGACTGGATCGACAATGACGACACTCCCCGCTCCAACGGCGCAGAGACCGATTACTACCAGCAGCTCGGCATTTACGACGCCCCCCGCAACCGCGGCTTCATCCGAGTGGACGAAATGCTCCTCGTGCGCGGCATGGACGCCGTGGACAGGCGGAAACCCGACTGGCGCGATTACTTCAGCGTCTATGGGGAGGGGCAGATCGACCTGCGCACCGTTTTCAAAGACGTGCTCCTCGCCGTGACCGGAGCCTCTGAAGCCGACGTCAACCGCTTCATCACCGAACGCGACGGCGCCGACGGCATCCCGGGCACCGAAGATGACCGCCGCATCCGCGATGACGAAGCCTACCAGCTCCTCGGCCTCAGCGGGGACCGCCTCGAAGCCATTCGTGGCATCGTCAATGACGACGACACCACCCTGCGCCGCATCACCAGCATCGGCTGGGTCGGTGAAAAGCGCTCCAAGATCATCGTCGTCACCCGGCGCGATGCAGAAACCGGCGCCCTCACCTACCTCGGACGCATGGAGGAATGACCCTCCAGACCAAGGACCGCCGGCATCCTGCCGTCCGCCCTCCGCCCAAACAGGCGAGTGGTCTGCGCCCCACACACGCTCCGTCCCCCCCGTAGCTACGTCTGCAAAGGCGTGGCCCCCTGACGCCAAGATGGCGTCACTCCTTGTCGTAGCTGCGCCTGCAAAGGCGTGGTCCCCTGACGCCAAGATGGCGTCACTCCTTGTCGTAGCCGCGCCTGCAAAGGCGTGGCCCCTCGCGCCCGCAGTTCCCACCGTTCCCGAGAAACCCAGGCGAGTGGTCTGCGACACAC
>CAMAZK010000160.1 GCA_945863205.1 Akkermansia muciniphila
GCCTCGATGAGGAAGGCGATGCGGCGACCCTTCGACTTGATGCCGAAAAAGTTAACCTGAACGGTGCCCTTTGGCTGAAAGGCGACGGAGAAACTGGAGCCGAGATCGGTGGTGGCGACTTCGGCGACGGCTTCCGCAGGCGCTTTGAAATCGAACTCCGGCAGTGAGATGGCGGAGACACCCGCCGCAGTGATGGCGGAGGTGGTCGGACGTGCGACGGCGGCCGTCGCAGGTGTGGGCTGGGGGACGACGATTTTCTTGGTCTCCGGCTTTTCTTGCTCCTGCTCGGTGACGGAGTTTGCGGTGATCTCAGCCACGGGCGGCGGCGGGAGAACGATGAGCACCACGCCGAGGAGGGCGAAGAGCGCCGCATGGACGAGGATCGCCGCAGCTGCTGCCGTCACCTTCGCGCCGAGAAGGCGGCGCTGTTTTGGGCGGGCGTCGATGATTTCCGCATCGTGATCGCCGAGCACTCCGGCGGCGTAAAAAGGCTCTGCTGCAAGATTCGGCGCTGGAACGGCGGCCAGTGCGGGCGCAGGCAGCCCCGACGGAGTCGGGAGTCCCGAGGGCGCGGGCAGGCCGGAAGGGGAGGGGAGTTCCCGGGCGGCGGCGGGAATCTCCGCCGCGTCATCGTCGTCTTCGAAAACGACAGCCACGGCTTCTTCCTGTGCGTCCGGAGCCGGGGGCGGCACCCCGCGACGGATGGACTGGACATTGACGGGGACGGTGGCCTTGGAAGCAAAGCTCGTGGTGTGGCTGTCGATCCAGGCTTTGAGTTCGGGATACTGGCCTTCGAGCGTGGGGTCGAGTTCCATGGCCACGAGGTAGTGCGTTTCGGCCTCGTCCCCGTCCTTGAGGGCGCGGCAGGCCTCGGAAGCCAGCAGAGAGGCCATCGCATTCATCTCATCCGCCCGCATGGCGTGATTGGCGTATTGCAGAGCCACCTCTGGGCTGATGGGGAGGAGGTGGCGTCCGGCTTGGATCAAGTGTTCCGGCTCCGTCGGGGCGGCGGGGGCCAGAGATACGACCATCGAGGCCATGTCTCCGCGGCCGCCTTCGGCCAGTGCCTCCGCCAGTTTCAACCGCAGCGGCCAGTTTTCAGGCTGCTCGTTGAGGCGTTGTTGCAGTTGGTTGATAGGCTCGGACATGGCGTGTGGGATTGTTGCTTCTGATTGAACGGACTTCAGATCGTGGCTGCAAGCTCAAAAACATCCGCCATGGTGCGGAAAATGGCATTGTTTGACGAAATTATCCTGCATATCGATGAAATCCCGCATGCGGGGACTTGGAACATGGCGGCGGACCAGGCCTGGCTGGAGAATACGGCGCTGCCCGTGCTGAGAGTTTACGCATGGGACAGCCCCACCGTCACGCTCGGTTATGCGCAGAATTTGGCGAAGCTGCGGGATTCGCTCCCCGACTGGCCGGTGGTGCGGCGCTGGACCGGCGGCGGCGTGGTCTTGCATGAGAACGATGCCACCTATTCCGTCATCATTCCGGCGGGGCATCCCTGGGCGGAGACGCGTCCGCTGGACAGCTACCGCCTTGTGCATGCGGCGCTGGCCGAGGCGCTGAATCTGGCGGGACTGGAGGGCTGCCGGCTGGCGGGTCCGGAGGATCTGGTCGAAAACCCGTTCTGCTTCGTGGCTCCGGCCATGCACGACGTGGTGCGCGGGAAGGTGAAAATCTCGGGCGCCGGTCAGCGGCGGGGAAAACTCGGTCTGCTGCACCAGGGCAGCGTGCAGCAGGTAACGATCCCTGCGGGCTTCTGGTCTTCGTGGGCAGCAGGACTCGCCGGCCGGGTGACGCTGGTGACGGAAGCGCCGCCGCAGGTTGCGTTGAGGACGCAGGAGCTGGTGGAGAGGCGCTACTCGCTCCCTCAATGGTTGGAAGAACGGGAGGATGAACTGTGAGCACGCTGGTCTTCGTTTATGGCACCCTGAAACGTGGCGGCGAAAATCACGAATGGATCGAAAATCAGCGCTTTGTGGCAGAAGCGCGGACGCTGCCGGTTTACCGCATGTTCGATCTGGGCGGCTATCCGGGAATGGTGCGGGCGGCTGATGGCCTGGCGATTCAAGGCGAGATGTGGCAGGTTGACGGCCCCGGGTTGGTGCGTCTTGACGTGCTGGAGGACGTCGAAGGTGGCGAGTACAGGCGCGTCGAGGTGGAGTTGGAAGGCGAATTTGCCGACCAGGGGGCGCAGGCCTACATCTACCTGCCCAGTGTCGAAGGACGCCGGGACGTTGGCGAATGCTGGTGATCAGCCGGCACCGAAAAAGCCGCCTAGTTTCCGGATGCGTGTCGGATGCCGGAGTTTGCGCAACGCCTTGGCTTCGATCTGACGAATGCGCTCGCGGGTGACCTGGAACTGCTTGCCCACCTCTTCGAGAGTGCGACCGGCTCCGTCCGCTAGGCCGAAGCGCTGCTCCAAGACCTCGCGCTCGCGCGGATTGAGCGTGTCGAGCACATCGCGCAGCTTGTCGCGCAGGAGGTGCATGGCGGTGAGTTCCATGGGGTTGCTGGCCTCCTTGTCCTCGATGAAGTCGCCGAACTCAGTGTCACCCTCGCCCTCGCCGACCTTGGTCTGCATGGAGACGGGCTGCTGGGAGAGGCGCAGGACTGCGTTCACGCGATCGACGGGAAGATGAATCTCCTCCGCGATTTCCTCCGGCGTGGGGTCACGGCCCATTTCCTGGAGCAGTTGCTTGTGCACGCGCATGAGCTTGTTGATCGTTTCGATCATGTGCACCGGGATGCGGATGGTGCGCGCCTGATCGGCGATGCTGCGGGTGATGGCCTGCCGGATCCACCAGGTGGCGTAGGTGCTGAACTTGTAGCCGCGCTGGTACTCAAACTTCTCCACCGCCCGCATGAGGCCCATGTTGCCCTCTTGAATGAGATCCAGGAAGGAGAGACCGCGGTTCGTGTATTTTTTGGCGATGGAAATGACGAGCCGCAGATTGGCCTCGATCATCTCCGTCTTGGCCTTCGTGGAGTCGGCGACGTGGCGCAGGGTCTCAGCCACCCGTTTTTGGAAGTCTTCGGCGGACATCCACGAGTCACGCTCAAATTTCTCCAGCGCGGCTTTCGGTGCGTCGGCACGGGGATGCGCCTTCCGCTCTTTCTCCAGGGCTGAGAGTTCCGTCAGGCGGGTGCGCAGGAGGGCGACGAACTCCTCGGTGAGCTTGGCCTTGAAGTGAAATTTTGCGCAGTGTTTGAAGAAGGCGGCGCGGCTGGCGGCGAACTCTTCTTCCAGCGTGATCCGCTTGCGCGGCCCGGCGCCTTCCAGCGACAGGAAGAGCTTGGTCGTGCTCTCATACGATTCGCGGGCGGTGACAAGGAGCGGCTCCAGCTTTCTGAAATAGGACTCGCGCTCGTCCGCCTTGCGATCGCTGACGATGCGGTCAAAGCGTTCGAGGCCGTTGTGAAGATCGTCGGCGAACTGGAGGTAGGCCTGCCCGATAAAGCCGATGGTGTGAAGGCACTGGCGGAGGCTGAGGTCGGCCCGTTCGATCCGCTTGGAGATCTGAATCTCCTGCTCGCGCGTCAGGAGGGGGACCTGGCCCATCTGTCGCAGGTACATCCGCACCGGGTCGTCCAGAACGTCAAGCTTGGAGGCAGCGTCACGCTCCGCACTGGCACGGATCCTCGCGGCGTTCGATTTGGGTAATCCATCGACTTCCGCTTCATCAATGATCCGGATTTCCATGGCACGCAGACGCGTGATCAGGGAGTCCATGAGATCAGGCGTCACAAAACCGGGCGGCAGGGCGTCATTGACATCATCCCAGGTGAGGTGGTCCTGCTCGCGGGCGGTGCGGATCAGTTCGCGCAACCGCGCCTGGACGTCCGGGGAATGGATGTCGTCATAGGTGAGGCTCGTCATCGCGGCGAGGCCTCCGGCGTTCTTTGGCGGTCGGCCGCGGCGTCGTTTCAGCGGCTGACCGTCGGGCCCCAAGACGACGGCGGGAGTCTGCCGGGGGGGGTGAATGCGTGGACGTCCACGCCCGCGTTTGGCGGGGCTATTTTCAGGCACGCACGGCTCTGCCGGTGTGTCGGCGCGAGTTGCTTTGGATCCGTGGGTTGTTTTTTTGGAGACGGCCATACAAGCCTCGGCGGGGTTCCGGGAATTGCGTCAAATCAAGGGGGTGGAGTATCCGGAGTGCCCTTGGTACGGTCAAGGCATACTTTCCTCATTGCGGTGAGTTCGATCACCTGGTGCTGCAGGGCCTCCATCTCCTCTGGCGGCAGTCCGGGGCGGCGGAGTTTGGACTGGGCGCTCTGGATGAGGCTCTGAAGCCGCACGATCTCCAGGGAATAGAGGGCCTGATTGGCGTCATGCAGGCTGGCGGGCGGGCTCGGGCGTGCCTGGAGCTGGGCGAAGGCCGCCTCCTCGTGGCGCTCGCGGCCTGCCATGAAGGCGGTCCGGGAATTCTCGTCTTCCGGGCTGTAACGGCTGTGATACAGGATGGAAAGCAGCTCCGTGCCCGGCACGTCGCGCAGAATGTCCGCACAGTCGGATTCGCGCAGCCAGTGCAGCACGTCTGCGTCGTTCAGCGCCATCTGCGAGAGCAGGAGGGCTATTCTATTCTGTGCTCCGAGGAGTTTTCCCGCCTCGGCGTTGATGTTCTTTGCGGGTTCCGAGCCGTTCTCTTCTCCGGGCTGTCGTTTCGTTTCGGACGCGGCTCGTTTGACCATCGCATTGAGCTGCTCTTCGGAGACCTCCAGCAGCTTAGCCACCTTGTTCACCGCAGCGATCCTCTGGGCCACACCGGTGAAGACGCTGATGGCCTGGGCCACCTGCTCTGCCATGCGCACGCGCTCCACCATGTTGTCGCTTTTGGCGCTGGCCCGCAGATGCCGGATCTGATGCTCGAGAAATTCAGGCGCTTCTTCGATGATGGTCTGCAGCGCTTCGGGACCGGACTTCCGAATGAGCGAGTCAGGGTCCTCGCCCTGCGGAAGGGTGGCCACGCGGATGTTGATGCCCTGCGGGGAAAGGATGTGAAAGGCCTTCTCCGCAGCTTCGCGACCGGCGTTGTCGCTGTCATAGCAGAGGATGACCTCGTTGCACACGCGCTTGAGCATTTTTCCATGATGCTCGGTGAAAGCCGTTCCCTGGCCTGCGACAACGTTTTGCAGCCCCGCCTCAAAGACCATGATCATGTCGATCTGCCCCTCGCAGATGATCGCTTGGTCGGCTTTGGAGATGAAACGCTTCGAGCGGTCGAATCCAAACAGCACCCGGCTTTTCTTGAAGACGGGAGTCTCGGGGGAATTGACGTATTTCCCGCCCTTCTGGTCCTTGTCGAGAACACGACCGCTGAAAGCGATGACGTCACCGTTGTCGTTGCGGATGGGAAACATCAGCCGGTGCCGCCAGCGGGCGTAGGGCCGGCTGCGCTGGCCGTGCTCTTCGTCTTCGGGCTGGATGAAGATGCCCGCCTCGACCATGGCTGCTTCCGGCAGCTTCTTCTGCGCCATCCACTCACGGTAGAAGGCGGTGCTTTGCGGTGCGTAGCCCATCTGCCAGCGTTTCGCCACGTCTGCGTTGATGCCGCGTGATTTGAGGTAATCGCGGGCCGGGGCGGCCAGCTGGTGTTTCATGAGCAGGAGATGGAACCACTCCGCCGCCTCCCGGTTGGCACGCAGCAGCAGGGTGCGGTGTTTGGCTTCCGCTTCCGCGTTGGCGTCCCACACCTCCTCCTCCACGCGGATGCCCGCCGCGTCCGCCAGGCGCTTCACCGCCTCCACAAAGGAAAGCCCGTCATGCTCCATGAGGAAACGGATCGCCGAACCGCCCGCGCCGCAGCCGAAGCAGTGGTAGGTGCCGCGGGAGGGGCTGACATTGAAGGAAGGGCTGCGCTCCGTGTGGAAGGGGCAAAGGCCGAGAAAGTTCGTGCCCGCTTTCCGCAGCTTTACCGAACGCCCGATGAGCGCCACGATGTCCGTGGCGGCGATCACCTGCTGAATGGTTTCCTCCGGGATGCGCGGCATGGGGATAAAGGTGTTGAGCGGGCAGCGCACCGCAACTGCGGATGCTCAGGCCCCGCGCAGGGAAATCAGACGCCGCGCACTCAGGCGCCGGTCTCCGCATTCTTCGGCTCCCGAACGACGCGATCGACGGCGTGTTTGGTGACGATGTTTCCCTGCGATCCGCGGCTTTTGATGGCGATCGAATTGAAGGGGAACTTGATCGAAAGGTTCCGCAGATACAGCGCCGGCTTGAGATGGATGATCACGCTGAAGGCGTCCGCCTCCTCTTCCGTCTCGTGGCGCACGAAGTAGAGGACGCTGGAGCCGGGCTTGCCCCGGGTGAGCGGGTACTCCTTGTCCCGGGTGACGCCGCCAATGCGGAAGCGTTTCGCCATGAGCGGTCCCTGGCGACCGTCGCGGTAGATCATCGAGTAAACAGCGGTGTCGTCCTTTTTGAAGAGCCCGATGTAGGGCGGGTTCTTGCCGACAAAAAACTTCGGCGCTGCCTTGGTGACGGTCATCGCTCCTTCTTTGGTGAAGAAGATCACGTCATCGAGCGGAGAGCACTTGCACAGAGCCTCCCCGTCACGCTTCAAGCTGGTGCCGGCGAAGCCTTCTTTCGCGTCGAGGTAGAGGGTGTCATTCTGGATGATCACCTCAGCGGCGGCGATTCTGTCAAACTGGGAGATTTCGGTCCGGCGCTCGCGTCCTGGTCCATAGGTCTTCTTGAGCTGTTCGAAATGGTTGATGGCGAAGCGGGTGAGGTTCTTGAGAAACTTTTCCGCCTGGGCGATCTCCTCTTCGAGTTCGCGGATGTGCTCGTCGGCTTCGAAGCTGTTGAACTTGGAGATGCGCTTGATTTTGATCTCGGTGAGCCTCGCCACGTCGTCGTTGGTCACCTCGCGTTTGAGCAGGGAGAGGTGCGGCTTGAGGCCCGTCCAGATGGCTTGGATGACAGCCTCCCATGTCTCGCATTCCTCGATCCGCCGGTAGATCCTGTTTTCGATGAAGATCTTCTCCAGGGAGCTGAAATGCCACTTTTCATTGAGTTCGCCGAGCAGGATCTCCAACTCCTGCCCGAGGATCTTTTTCGTGTTCTCCGCGCTTGCCTTCAGCAGATCGTTCACGTTCATGAACTGCGGCTTGTCGTCTTTGATGACGACGGCGTTGGGTGAAATCGAGACCTCGCAGTCGGTGAAGGCGTAGAGCGCCTGGATGGTCTGTTCCACGTCCGTGCCCACCGGGAGCTGGACGGCGATTTCGACCTTGTCGGACGTGTTGTCGTCCACATGGGCGATCTTGATTTTGCCCTTGTCGTTGGCCGCTACGATGCTGTCCATCAGGCCGCCTGTGGTGGTGCCGAAAGGGATCTCCGTGATGGTGAGCGTGTTCTTCTTCGGCCCCTCTTCGATCCTGGCCCGGACGCGGACCCGACCGCCGCGCATGCCGCCGTTGTAATCGCTGGCGTCCATTATGCCGCCTGTCACGAAATCCGGCATTAGATTCACTTCCTCTCCGCGCAGCGCAGCGACGCTGGCATCGCAGAGTTCGATGAAATTGTGCGGCAGGATGCGGCAGGAAAGGCCCACGGCGATGCCTTCGACCCCCTGGGTGAGAAGCAGAGGGAACTTCACCGGCAGCGTCACCGGCTCTTTGTTGCGACCGTCGTAGGAGCGTGCCCACTCGGTGACTTTGGGGCTGTAAACGACATCGAGCGCGAACTTGGAGAGACGCGCCTCGATGTAACGGGGCGCGGCGGCGTTGTCACCGGTCAAAGTGTTGCCCCAGTTCCCCTGGGTGTCGATGAGCAGGTCCTTCTGGCCGATCTGGACCATCGCGTCGCCGATGGAGGCGTCGCCGTGAGGATGGTACTTCATCGTATTGCCGACGACGTTGGCCACCTTGTTGTAGCGGCCGTCCTCCAGCTCGTCCATCGAGTGCAGGATGCGGCGCTGCACCGGTTTCAGCCCGTCGTTCATGTGCGGAACGGCGCGTTCCAGGATCACGTAGCTGGCATATTCCAGAAACCAGTCGCCGTAGAGATCGTCCACCGGCTTGTGCTCCACCGGGGCGGCGGAGGGCAGGATCGGGGAGTGGGCAGTGTCGGAGGAGGTCTTTTGGGAGGATTTCTTGGCCACGGCGGGATAAAGAATGGGATCAAAGGGGCGGCGAGAATAGACGCGGACCGGGGGAGTGCAAGGCTGCATCCGGTCTTCGCCCGGGAAGCCCCGGGTGGAGGTCAAAAAGAGTACGGATTCCCCTCAAAAAAGCCTTTGCCTACCCCTTCATCTTGCTAGTCTCAACAAGTCTTCATCGAGCACGTTTCCGGTAGCGGTTTTTGGACGGATTCCGTCGATGATTTTCCCTTCCAATCTTATGTCCGAACAGTCTCCCGAGCAGAACGCTGCTTTCAATACCGGCGTGGCCGAAAGCCAGGCCTACGGTGCCGATCAGATTCAAAAACTCGAAGGTCTCGAAGCCGTCCGCCTTCGTCCCGGAATGTACATCGGAGATCCCGATGAGCGCGGCCTTCACCACTGCGTTTTCGAGGTGGTGGACAACTCGATCGACGAGCATCTCGCGGGCTACTGCAAGAACGTCTGGATCACGATTCACTCGGACGGTTCCATTTCCATCCGGGACGACGGACGCGGGATTCCAGTGGAAATGCACCCCAAGGCGGGCATTCCGACCGTGGAACTTGTGCTGACCAGCTTGCACGCGGGCGGCAAGTTCGGCGACGGCGCTTATGAATTTTCCGGCGGTCTGCACGGCGTCGGCGCGAAGTGCACGAATGCGCTGTCCGACTGGTTCAAGTGCGAGGTCTTCCGCGACGGTAAGATCCACGCGATCGGTTTCGAGCGCGGCATCACGACCGAGCCGCTCACCGTTCTGGGAGAGCTCGATGACCCCAAGGCCACTGGCACAAAGATTTCCTTCTTCCCAGATGCGACCATTTTCACCGTCACCACGACCTACGTCTTCGAACGTCTGCTGGTGCGTCTGCGCGAACTGGCCTTCCTGAATCCCGGCATCAAGATCACGCTCACTGACGAGCGCGTGGAGCCGGCGCGCCAGGAGTCGCTCTTCTACAGCGAAGGCGTGAAGGAATTCGTGCGTGAGATGGGCGCGGACAAGGACAAGATCCATCCGGAGCCCATCGCCATCGCCGGCCGCCGCGAGGTGCCGATCGACGAAAAGAAGAAATTCATCCTCGTGGACTGCGTGTTGCAGTGGAACAAGGGCCTCAATGAGCAGACGCTGTGCTTTGCGAATGCGATCCCGAACCCCGACGGTGGCACGCACTACAGCGGCCTCAAAGGAGCGCTGACAAAGGCGGTGAACGCCTACATCAAGAACAACCCCAAGTCCTTCAAGGACAAGCTGCCGGAGATCAAGGGCGACGACTGCCGCGAGGGCCTCATCTGCGTGCTCAGCGTCAAATTAACGAATCCGCGCTTCAATTCGCAGACGAAGGTCAAGCTGGTGAATGGCGAGGTCGAAGGCGTGGTGGGTTCCATCGTTTATGAAGGCCTGCTGCGCTTCTTTGACGACACGCCGGACATCGCGGTGACCGTCATCAACAACATCATCATCGCGGCCAAGTCACGCGAAGCGGCCGAAAAGGCCCGCAACATGATCCGCAAGGACGCCATGAGCAGCGGCGGCCTGCCAGGCAAGCTGGCCGACTGTTCCGATCGCGATCCGACGAAGACCGAGCTGTTCATTGTCGAGGGTGACTCCGCCGGTGGCTCCGCCAAGATGGGCCGCAACCGCCACAACCAGGCCATTCTGCCGCTCCGAGACAAACTCATCAACACCGAGAAGGCACGGCTGGAGAAGGTGCTTCAAAACAAGGAAGTGCAGACCATGATCACCGCCATCGGCACCGGAATCGGTGGCGACAGCGAGGTGGAGGGCTCCTTTAACATCGAGAAGCTCCGCTATCACAAAATCGTCATCATGACCGATGCTGACGTCGATGGCAGCCACATCCGCACCCTGCTACTGACCTTCTTTTTCCGTCAGATGCCGGAACTCGTGAAGCGCGGCCACATCTATGTAGCCCAGCCGCCGCTGTATCAGGTCACCCGCAAAAAACGCGAAGAGTACGTCCAGAGCGACGCCGAAATGGACGCCATCCTGCTCGAACTCGGCTCCGGGGAAATCAGCCTGCGCAACATCGCCGACGGCAGCATCGTGGTTGACGAGCGCTTGAAGGCGATCCTCGAACAGCTCGTGCCTGTCGCCAAGTTTGCCGACATCGTGCGTCGTCATGGCGGCGACTTTGAGGCCTACCTGCAGGCCCGCGACCCTGAGAGCGGAAATCTGCCGCACTACCTCGTCGTCGTGCGTGAGGGGAACGAGGTTGCGGTTCACTACTTCCTCGGAAACGAACAGCTCGCCGCGTATGCC
>CAMAZK010000161.1 GCA_945863205.1 Akkermansia muciniphila
TGCCATCCCTGTAAGCCGCACGGGCGCTGCCACGGATGCCGACTGGCACAGCCTCGATGTCACCGCCTCCCTCGCCGGGGTTGGCCGCGTGGTAAACGACACTCCGATGGATGTCACCACGCAGCGCCAGGGCAAGGTGTGGTTCCCCACCAGTCCCGAGGACTTGCAATACGATGACGACGGCAACCTGACGCAGGACGGGCGCTGGAACTTCACTTGGAACGCCGAGAACCGCCTCATACGCGCCGAAACCCGCGCCTCGGTGGCCGCCGCCACCGGCATGCCGCGCCAGCGCCTCGACTTCGCCTACGACGCAAAAGGGAGGCGAATCCGCAAAACCGTCTCCCAACTTGAAACTTTGAACCTGGAACCTGAAACCTGGGCCTTGAAGAGCGATTTGAGGTTCCTCTACGAAGGCACAAGCTGGAACCTGGTGGCTGAACTCAACTTGAAACCTGAAACTTCCAACTTGGAACTCGTCAGAAGCTACGCCTGGGGCACCGACCTCAGCGGCACGATGACCGGCGCAGGCGGCGTCGGCGGCCTGCTGCTGGTGCAGCGTGGCGGTGTGGTGGAAGCACCGTGTTACGACGGCAACGGGAACATCAGCACCTATGTGAAGGTGGTGGGCGGAGCCGTCAGTTCACGGCATGACTACGATGCTTTCGGTCGTCCGATCTGGAATGAGCTGGAAGGCACGGGCGTGAAACAGGCGGCCACGAGTCCATTTGGGTTCAGTACGAAGTATCTGGATGCGGAGACAGGGCTGGTATTCTATGGCTATCGGTATTATTCCCCACAGCTAGCTGCATGGCTAAACAGGGATCCGATTGAGGAGCGTGGGGGAATCAACCTTTATGGGATATGCGGGAATGATGCGATGAATCACATTGATATTCTTGGCGAAAATCCTATGGATATGGTGGATCCCCATTTTGGCACGGGATTGCCAAAAAAATCAGACAAAGAGATTCAAATAGAAACAGCATTGGCCTTTGATATTGCGTTGGTGTTTACCGCTGATGCTACCTGGGATGATGTTGTCAGGAGAGCATACGAAGCAGCCGACGCAAACCTTACCGAGGGCTTGAAAACACTCGTTTCCAAGAATGTTTTAACTCTGGACGAAGCTGAGAAGATCTACGTCGAACGCCGCAATTTCCTTGTTAAACAGCATCGCAGCATCACAGAGCCGGTAGGGCGTTACATCGCCGAAAAAATGAAGCCGTCGTCGAAGCTACCAACTTACGAGGAACTGATTGCTCGTGGAAAGAGGGGAGCCATTTTGGGCAAAGCAAAAGCAAACAAGGGGGTCACAAAAAAAGTCGGCGATGTGGCAAAGTACAGCAAGGCATGTGGTGCGGTTGCATTTAGCTATGCTCTCTACGATATATCGACAGCAGATGCGGCTGTCCGTCCCCAAAAGATTGCCGGGCACGTCGGCGGATTCGCCGGAGGAGTAGCTGGCGCTTGGGCAGTTGGCGAGGTTGGTGGTGCTATTGGAACCTCGATAGGTGGCCCGCCTGGTGGAGTCGTTGGAGCTGCAAGTGGGGCTTTCGTCGGTGCGATTGGCGGCGCAATTGTTGGGGAACTCGCTGCACATAAAGTGTATCAAGTAATTGTCGTTGGAGATGGTTTGAATCCATTACCATGAAATCCAAGGCACTAAGTGAATGGGACAAAAGCGGTTGGAAATGTCAGCTGCCTTTAGAGACTGTGTTTGCTCCAAATACAATGATTGGTTGGGTTTGCAGCGGAGTCATCGAGAAAGGCAAAGAGGAGGAATTAATCAATTCATTTGCGCATTGTGACTTCGAGAACTTTCTTGGCGGCCGTGGATTCGGACCCGGGATGCATTATGTATTGGCAGGAACATCTTCCAAAGACCTCTCCAGAGGTGTCATGGCCCTCATTCGAGCAGGCAACACGCTCTGGGACGATGATGATGTCGTTGCAATCAAGGAGCTTCCCCGAGTACCAGATATAGTTCACATCTCGTTATCTGTTGCCGCAGAAGCGGAAGTTGGAAAGGTCCTCCGAAAGGCTTCGTTCTTCCGAAGCTTGATCGGCGTTATTGCTGAGCAGTTTGGGCTGCGTCGGAGGAAGGGGGCAGACGACGATTCTTGACTCCCGACTAACTTGATCTGAGTTACGTAGCGGGGAAATGGGGGGGGGGCGGACCGGGTACAGGGTTCGGACCGGGTACATGGGTAACAGATTGACCGTATCCGTCAGACCTAGTCCCATGGGTCTGTCGTAGCCAGCAAGTGCCGTAGCCATAAGTTACGACACTTATGCATGCAGACGAACCAACAACCATCCTCAAGCGTGACGTCCTCGTGAAAGATGACATGGGGCCGGGCTAGCAAACCAAACGGGGTCAGTGTGGCTGGAAACGGGGTCAGTGTGCAACTGCTTGACAAATGACGCGATGGTTGACAGCAGAGCCGGCCCTGACAAGAATCGTCTCCTAACCTCCTCTGACCGCTCACTTCTTTCTCACGATCGGCTCTGGATTGATCTTCAGGACCAGCGGGCGGTGATCGCTCGCCTTGTCAAAGTCGGCCGAAGAGTAGATGTAGCAGCGGGAATAGTCGATGTGCGGATGCAGCAGGCGGCTGGCGAAGCAGTAGTCGAGACGCGAATACGTGTCCGCCGCATCCCAGAAGTGCGTCCACACCTCTCCATTGCGGTCTTTCAGCCAGATGTCCGGCATCGCCGTGTCACTCGTGCGCGGACTGCCGATGATGTCGGAGATCACCGGCTTGTTGCGGTGCTCGTTGAAGTCACCGTAGGCCAGGATGAAAGCGCCCGGTTTCTTCGCAAAGATCGAATTGATGTGCTTCCGCAGCAGCCGCGCCTCGTTTCTCCGCATTTGCGCCTGATCCGCCTCCTCGATCTCCCGCATCGACTTCAAGTGCACCCCCAGAAGATGGAGCTCGAAGGTCGGCGTGATCTCGATGGTCGCGTCCAGGATGCCGCGCTGAAAAGGCATCGTGACATCGCCCAGCTGATACGTCAGCCCGGTCTGCGAATTGCGTGACTTGATGGGCAGGCGTGACAGCAGGGCGAGCCTGCGCACTTCATCCCCGCCGTGCGCCAGCTCCGTGTAGGGCAGGTCGAGCCCCTCAGTCTTTAGACGCCTCTGCAGATCTGCCAGGTCCTCCGCGTCGCCGATCTCGCACACGCCGAGGATGTCCGGCTTGATCGCGGCCAGAATCTTCACCACCCGCGCCTTTTCATCCTCCGGTTTGGAGGCGCCAGGCAGCGTCTTGGAAGTCTTCGGATCGAAGCGGTCCATCGTCAGCCAGTTCTTCAAATTGTAAGAACAAAAGGTGACCGGCTCCGGCTCCGTAGCGCCGACCAGCGCTCCGAAAAAAAAGAAAACGGCAGGTCCAAAGACCCGCCGCGAAATGTTTTTGAAGTGATTCATGCCGGGAAGGCTTTCGAATCAGGCATCTTCAACGTTCGCCACCGGCTGGCGCTTCTCCTGGGGCTGCTGAATCTTCGGGCGCTCGGCCTCGTCCTGAGCCTGATGGAGTTCACGCTCGAATTCATCCTTGGCCTTCTTGAACTCTCCCATGCTCTTGCCCAGGCTGCGGGCGAAGGTGGGCAGCTTTTTCGCGCCAAAAAGCACGAGAACGAGGATGGCGATGATGATCAGCTCGGGGGTGCCGAGGGGGCCGAAGGCGGCCAGGGTGTGGGGGATGTTCATGATGGTACTAGGTTTGCATTGTTGGTGGTGACGTGCAACGCGGACTTTCAGTCGTTCCCAGTGGGGCCATCGTCCTTTGTGCGGAGTGGAAACCGGCGTTTTATGGCTTCCACAGGGACATAACGCTTCGAATCAGCCCGGATTAGCAATTGCATGCAAATTTCTGCCGCCTACCCGTCACACGCCATGCTTCACAACGTCTATTTCTGGCTCAAGCCCGACCTCACCGCCGAACAACGCGCCCTCTTCGAATCCGAACTCCGGCGCCTGCCGCAGATCAGCTACCTCGCCCACGGCTTCGCCGGAAAACCTGCCGATACCGAGCCGCGTCCCGTCACCGACCACTCCTTCAGCTTTTCCCTTTCCCTGCTCTTCAAAAACATGCAGGACCACGATTTTTACCAAAAGGACTGCCCGGATCACCAGCGATTCATCGACACCTGCAAGACTTTCTGGGATCGCGTCGTCGTGTATGACAGCTCTCCCCTGAGCTGACACCGACCACGTCCCATGTCCTACACCTTCCCGAAATCCGTCGAGCTCTTCGCCCGCGCCCAAAAAAGCATCGCCGGCGGCATCAACAGCGGCATCCGTAAAATGGAGGTGCCCGTGCCTCTCTATTTCGACCACGGCAAAGGCTCGCGCCTCTTTGACGTCGATGGCAACGAGTACATCGACTTCCAGATCGGGCAGGGCGCGATCCTTTACGGTCACGCGCCCGAAGGCATGGCCAACGCCATCGCCGAACAGGCGCACAAAGGCACGCATTGGGCCGCTCAGAGCGAGCTGGAGATCGACGTGGCCGAGCGGCTGCAAAGCATGATCCCAGGAGCGGAACGCGTGCGCTTCAACAACAGCGCCACCGAGGTCGTGCTCGCGGCGCTGCGCCTGGCACGCGCCCACACCGGTCGCCCGCTGATTTTGAAATTCGAAGGCCACTACCACGGCTGGGCGGATGAAGGACTCGTCGGTTTCGCACCTCCAGCGGACAAATGGGGCACGGAAGACAACCCCACCCGCCTTCATCCCAGCCAGGGCGTCATCCCCGAGGTCCTCGGCACCTTTGTCGTCGCTCGTTGGAACGATCCTGCGCACCTCCGCCAGCGCATTGCCGAGCATCACGACCAGATCGCCGCCATCATCTTTGAGCCCGTCCTCTGCAACACCGGCTGCATGCCGCCCGTCACCGGCATGATCGAAACGATCCGCGAGCTGTGCGACGAAAACGGCATCGTCATGATCGCCGACGAAACCATCACCGGCTTCCGCTTTGGAGCCGGCTGTGCCCAGAAGCACTTCGGCTTCACGCCGGACCTGACCATCCTCGGCAAGGCCATCGGCGGCGGCGTGCCCTTCGCCGCACTCGTCGGCAAGGAAAAGATGTTTGCCAAGATCATGAGCGGAGAAGTCGTGCACGCGGGCACCCTCAACGCGAATCCCCTCTGCCTCGCCGCCGCGAAGTGGTGCCTGGATCAAGTCATCGCCGCTGGTGACACGCATCCCGCGCACATCACCCAGCTCGGCGAGCAATTGATGGCCGGATTGAGCCAACTCGCCGCGCAGCACGACATCCCGCTGCGTCCGCAAGGCACCGGCCTCGTCTTCCACGCCACGATGCTCAAGCCCGGCGCTCCAGAAGGCCCCATCACCAATTACCGCGACTACGCCCTCCGTCAGGACGCCCCCCGCTGGGCGCATCTGCGTCGCTGCCTGCTGGAAGAAGGCGTCCGCGCCATCGAGCGCGGCCTCTGGTTCATCAGCCTCGCCCACACCCAGGCCGACATCGACGAAGCGCTGCATCGCGCCACGAAGGCGTTCGCGCGTCATGCGGCGGAGTGGAAAGCCTGATCTGGCTCGTAGGCAGGGACGGGCTTGACTCCCGTTTCGACGAAGTGGAGCCTCCGTGATGAACCACCGCATCGCCCTCCTGGTTGATTTCGACAACGCCCAAATCTCGGCATCGGACGAGGATTTCCGCAACTGCGCTGACTCGTCACTTTGGGCTCGCCCCCTTGTGAGGGCGGTTGAGGAACGCTGTGAGGGCCAAGTGGATGTCAGACGCGTGTATGGGAACACCCTTCATCATGTTCAGGACATGTTGCGCAGTCGCGAGTGGAACCCGAAGAATCTACGAGACAAAATGGATCTCGACGTGAGCATCCAGTATGATCTCAGTCGGCACGGCTTTCAGGTCATCCACTGCCCGACGGGTCAAGGACGCAAAAACCGTGCGGACATTCTCATGGCGCTGGACTGCATGGAGATCGCCGCGAACTACGGCCATATCGATACCTTCGCGATCCTGTCGCATGATTCGGACTTCTCAGCGCTCATTCAAAGGCTGCGGGCGATCGGGAAACGAGTGGCGCTAGTCACGGTCGGCAAGATGGATGAGGAACGCTCCCGCATTCTCACCGCACTGGCGAATTTTCAGGTGACCTATGATCAGCAGGCCATCGACGCCTGCGGCCCCAGAGTGCTGCAGGAAGTGCTGGAGGAAATCCGCCAGCAGCCCAATGAATTTCCGCCTCAGGGGCTGACTGCTGATCTTCTTCGCACCCGAATCAGGCAACGTCTGGCGGATTTTCATCACCAAGATTTGGGTTTCGTGAAGATTTCCGACTTCCTGACGGAGTGCATCGACGGCTCCGCCTACAAAATTCATGAAGGCAAGGTCCATCTTGCCCGCCCGAGCCGGTCGGGCACAGATGCTTCTCAGGCGAAGCCCCAAAGTGGCACGGCGCTTCATCCTCCTTCTGCGGATGCCGCCGAGGGCCAGACGGCAGCAAAGATGCCAATGACGCACGAGCAGAAGGTACGCAGCTGCCTCACCGGACGGAATTTCCGATTTCATGCCGCCATCCGTGAGATCATGCTGGATCACATCAGCCAGTCACTGGCAGCGCACGCGACGCACGGTGATGAATGCACGTTTGGCATGCTTCAAGATGAGATTCTCTCCCTGCCTGCTCTGTCCGGCCATTCGAAGTCGATCCTCAGGGACTCACTGGGCGTCCTCATGTTTTCGGGGGTCTTGCAAGGAGAGCGGGTCGAAGGCGGCAGCCTCAAGAAAATGGTCGTTACCGGCTGCCTCGGACTGGATGAGGCCCGCAGGCTCCAGGCTCAGTTGGCGTCACGGATTCTGGATGATAACGGAATCCCGGTGACGGCAAGTGAGATTCCAATTCTGACCGAACTTATCCTGGGTGAGGACGACCCGGGCAGAAGAAGCGTCATGACCGGACTCCTGGCGGAGGGCAGCTAAACCAGATCCGGACCGATCAACGCGACATCCGCCAAAAGGCCCGCGATGAAGCGGCTATCGCTCCCCGCAGGTTTTTTGGGCAGATCGCCGGATCACCGTAGGAACCAGAAGAAGACGACGGCGATCAGGGTGGGCGGCAGCGCACCGAGCAGGAGGCCGAGGGGACTGATGCCTTCGGCTTTGAAGACCTCGCTGGTCTGCAGGATACCGACGCCGGCCGGATTCGGGGCGTTGGCGATGACGGTGAGACCACCGCCCGTGATGGCGCCTGCGACGAGCGCATATTGCAGGTCGGGTGAGATGCCTTCGACCAGCGAACCCAGGTAGGTCAGCGCTGCGTTGTCAGTGAGCGCGGTGAGACCGGTGGCGCCGAAGTAGAGCGTGGCACCGTCGAGTCCGCTGATGAGCGGCTTGAGCCACCATGATTGCAGCGAGCCGAGAGTGACGAGGCCGGAGAGGAAGAAGCCCACAAGCAGCCCCTCCTTGAGCTTGAGATTGTCCTGAAATTCACGCGTGGCGGTGACGAGACCGAGGAACATCATGAAGATGCCAAAGAAGACATCGGGATGATGGGCAAAGCCGACGACCAGAGCCAGGAAGAAGACATGCAGCAGGGTCAGCCAGGCCGGAACGTCACCGCTTTTTTGATGATGCGGCTCCAGGGCGAGAAGCTCCTTGCGAAAGACCCAGGCCACGAGCGCGGTCGAAGTCACGCAGCTCGCGACCGCCTTCCAGCCGAAATGGGTGAGCATGAAAAGCGTGTCCCAGTGCCAGGTGGCCGCAACCATGAGGACCGGCGGCGCGGCGAAATGCGTGAGCGTGCCGCCGATGGAGATGTTCACGAAGAGCAAGCCGAGCGTGGCGTAGGCGAGCTTGCTGCTGATGCCCCGGTCAAAATAACGGCGCTTCAGAAGAATCGCGAGCAGGGTCATGGCCGCAGGCTCGGTGATGAACGAGCCCAGCAGCGTGCCAAACGACAGCGCGGCCAGATAGAAGGACATGCCCTCCTTCAAAGGCAGCAGACGCGCCAGGAAGGAGATGATGGCCTCAGCCAGCCGCACGACCGGACGCGTAGCGGCCACCACCATCACGACGAGCACGAATTTAGGCTCGGTGAAGTTCAGGCTCTCGATGTACTCGACCGCATCGTGGACACTGCCCTTCAGGGCCATGATACCGGCGAACAGCGCCGCCGCCCAGAGCCCGAAAACCACCTCCGTCTCCGCCAGAAAGTGCAGCAGGTTTTCCTGGATGGAGCCCTTCGGGTACGTATGCGCCCAGCGTGCAAAGCGTTTTACGGAAAAGGTATGCAGCACGGCCAGCCCGAAGAGGCAGGAAGCGAGGATCTCTACAGGAGTCGCAGTCATCAGTGGGTCGGAGTTGTGTTCTGGCTAAGCGTGAGCAGCAAATAGCCGCCGTAGAGCGCCAGGAGAACGACGCCGCGCCAGCGGCGCAGCACGCCGCCGCGTCCGGGGAGCACGAGAAGGACGGTAAGCACGCCGAAGGCCAGACTCGGCGCGACCTCTGGAAGTTTTACCGGGTAGGGACGGATCAGCGCCGCCACGGCCGCGATGCAGAAGGCGTTAAAGATGTTGCTGCCGAGAATGTTACCGATGCCGACGTCATGATGACCGCGCATGCGAGAAACCAGCGTGGTGGCCAGTTCCGGCGTGCTGGTGGCCCCAGCCACCACCACGGCCCCGACGATGAATGGACTCCAGCCCAGGGCTTCCGCCACGCCTTTCCCGCCGATGACGACGAACTTCGCCGCCACAACGAGCAATCCCAGGCCGGCCAGGATGAAAAAGCCGGCCTTGTAGGGCGCAGCCCTCCTCGCTGTCCGCTCCTGCCGCCGCGCATGCGCCCGGGCGTGCCGGATCACGAAGGCCAGCCATGCTGCGAAGGCACAAAGCAGAAAGACAGCATCGAGCCGGGAAAACCAGCCGTCCCAAAGCAAGACGTAGAGCACAACGGGAGTCATGAGGGCCACGGTCCAGTCACGCCTGACACCGTCGTCCTCCGCCTTCATGCCAGAGGCTGCCAGCACCACGGCCAGCACGAGCGAAATGTTGACCACGTTGCTGCCGAGCACGTCCCCCAGGGAAATGTTCGGTACGCCGTCCATGGCCGCATTGACGGCGACCATCAGCTCCGGAGAGGAGGTGCCAAAGGCGGCCACCGTCACGCCCACCACAGCCTTCGGCCACCGCGCCCAGTCGGCCAGGCCCACCCCGCCCTTGACGAACATTTCCCCGCCGAACCAGGCGAGCACGACGCCCGCCACGAGATAGGCAACAGTAAGGATCATGACGGCTTCGATGTGCGGAGTCCCCGGGGTTACTCGCGCACGACCAGCACGCTGCACCTGGCGTGACGCACGACTTTCTCAGCCACGCTGCCCAGCAGCATGTGAACGAGGCCGGAGTGGCCGTGAGTCGGAATGATGATCGCGTCCGCCTTCTCATCCGCCGCAGCTTTGCAGATCACGTCCGCTGGATGGCCTTCCTTCGCCATCACGCGAACCTGGGCACCTGCCGCAAAGGCTTCCGCAGCGACTTTCCTGAGCTTCGCTTCGGCCTCCTTGCGCATGGCATCATGCAGGTCGCCCGTCTGCACCCGCAGACCGGAATGCGCAGGCTCCGTGACGTGCAGCAGCAGGACTTCGGCCCCGGAAGCCTGCTGCAGACCGGCGGCGGCCTGCACGCCAATCTCCGCGCAGGATGAGAAGTCCGTGGGAACAACGATTTTTTTCCACTGTTGGGGGCTGTTCATGGTGATGCATCAAAGCGTCCCCGCCGCGACTCGGCAAGTGATGAATGACGACGTTTACCGCCGGCCAATGATGCTGAAGTCCATATCCCCCTGCCCCGCCTCCACGCCTCGACGCATGGCTTCGGCGGTGCAGTCGATGGCCGGAGAGGCGAGATTCGCTTCGGCGGCGAGTTCACGGGCAAAGTCCGCGTCCTTGAGCATGTTACGCAGGCTGAAGTGCGGCTCGAAGTCGCCGTTCATGATGGCGGGCAGTTTCATCCCGATGAGGGTGGAGTAATTGGCGTTCGCCTCCAGCGCCTCGTGCAGCCGCTCCAGCGAGATGCCGTTCGCCCGCGTGATGGCCGCCGCTTCGGCGAGGGCTTCGACGATGACGGCGGAGACGAGATTGGTGACGATTTTGAGCACCATGGCGTCGCCGACGCCGCCCAGCGGCAGGATCTTGGCCGAACTGGCCTCCAACACGGAGCGGGCGCGTTCCAGCATCAAATCGCTGCCGCCGACGTAGTAGGCGAGCTTGCCGTTTTGCGCCGCCATCTTGCTGCCGGTGAAAGGCGCATCGAGAAAGGCGGCCCCCGTCTCTTCCACGAGTGCGGCGGCCTGCAGCGTGGCCTTCTTGCTGACGGTGGCGTGA
>CAMAZK010000162.1 GCA_945863205.1 Akkermansia muciniphila
AAGGCAGCCCTGGCCTTTCTTCTCCTCAGCTTTAGCGCCACGGCACATGCCACCCAAATGATCAACGCCGGGCCAAGCCTAAGCGTCATCCAGGGCGACCGCGCACGATTCAGCGCACAGTTCTTCGACCGCGACGGCAACAGCGGCGTCAGTATCCGCGCCGAACACGCTGGCAGCGGGCAGGTGATTGGTGAAATCAGCCGCAATGACAGCACCGGCGACTTGGAATGGAGCTGTGACACAAGCACCCTCGCACCTGGTGCCAACGTGGTGCGGCTTATCGCCACCGACCCCGCTGGGGCCAGCGCCACAGTACCCTTCACGCTCCAGGTCAAAGCCGCCAGCAGCGCACAGCATTGGCGCCAGACCCACTTCGGCAGCAGCCAGGCAACCGGCGCCGCGCTTGACAGCGCCGATCCAGATCGGGATGGCCTGAGCAACCTCGCAGAGTTCGCCTTCGGCCTCAATCCCACCCAAACTGGCAGCGATGCCGGCACACGAGCTGAATCACCACCCGACCACCCGGAGGGCATGCGTGCTGTCTTTCGCCGTCGCAAGGACCACCTCACCGCAGGACTCGAATACATCGTTGAGTTCAGCAGCAATCTCGGTGATTGGACACAGAGTAGCGAGATCCCCGCCTTCGTTGCTGATGAAGGCGATATCGAGCGCGTCAGCCTACAGTTCCCGATCCTTCCGAACGGCCAACCAGGCCGCTTCTTCCGGGTTCGCGTCGAGCAGCAGGACATCGGGCAGTAGCCCCGCATTCTCCCCACGCGCCGAGCTGAGTTGCCTGACTCCGATCCAACTGCGTCTTTTACAAAGTGGGGATCGGATGGAAGCTAGCCTTGATGGAAGTCTGCATCACTTAACCCGGATTCCGAAGCTGAAGAGGTGGCACAGATGGCAAGACGTGTCACTTTGGGCCAACAAATCCAACTTCGCCGAAGTTGGATTCCTGACGTTGAAAACCGTTTTCTACAAAAACAGCAACAAAGCGCAAGAATCGGAACAAGACTCATCCCATTAGCAATCGAACCCGAAAGCCTCCCTACCATTCGACCGCCGGTCGAAACTTCCCAATCCCCATGCGTACCAACGTCCTCGGAACCCCGCTCACCTGTTGCTGCCGCCAGCCCATGACCGGTTTTTATCGTGACGGCTACTGCCGCACCGGTCCTGGCGATGTCGGCCTGCACACCGTCTGCGTGGAGGCCACGGCCCAGTTTTTGATCTTCTCAGCCGCCTGCGGCAATGATCTTTCCACCCCCGCTCCCGAGTGGGAGTTTCCCGGTCTGAAGCCCGGGGACCGCTGGTGCCTGTGCGTCACCCGTTGGAAGGAAGCGCTGGATGCGGGCGTCGCACCGCCGGTGCTGCTCTCGGCCACGCATGAGTCCGCGCTGGAGTGGGTGGATCTCGAAGACTTGAAGAATCACGCTCTCGACGAACCCGGGACCGAATAATCCGGCGTTCTGCGGCCGAACAGCCTGCGCAGGCTATCGCGGACCACTTCAAACGAGCGCCGCACCACGCGCCAGATACGCGGCAGCACGAGCCAGAGCACGATCAGAGCCATGGTGAAAAGGCACAAGGCCACCACCGGTTTCAGAACCATGATGGCCGTGCCAGCGATGACAATGATGTCTTCCGTGATGCTCAGCGCGATGTTCGAGGTCGGTTCGGGAGAATGATTGGCCAGGAGTCGGGCGCCTGCCTTGGCGCTGTGCGTGGTCAGCGCCGCTCCGCCTGCCAGCAGGGCTCCGACGACTTCCATGTGCGGTGGCATTTCCCCCAGGGCCTGCATGGCCAGGATCGTGCCGCCGATGGGCCGCACCAGCGTGTGCACGCTGTCCCACAGCGAATCGACCCACGGCACCTTGTCTGCCACGAACTCAACGGCATAGAGCACGCCGGCGGCCATGAGCACCCAGTCATGCCCGAGGGCTTCGATGCCCTGGAACTTCTCTGCGAGATGCAGCACGTCAAAGCGCACCAGCATGCCGGTCAGAAACACCGTGAGGTAAAGATTCAAGCCCGCCAGGGATGCGAGTCCCAGCGCCAAGCCAAGCTCTTCAAGAATTTGCATGCCACGGCTATACCACGCCCGGCCGGAGCGGTCGATCAACAAGTTCGCCGGGATTTTGGAACGGCCTGCCCTGCGGCGGGCGGCGGCGCCTGGACTCAGTCGCGCTTGGCTTTCTTTTCCTTTTTCGCGAGTTTCTTCTCTTTGGCCGTCTTCTGCGGAGACTTCTTTTTCTCCTTCTTGGCGTCTTGGGCTTTCATGGGCGTCGTGGGTGCGGATGGTGCCGTTCTTCGCGACGGCCTAGCGCGAGTCATCGCTGCGCGGGGTGCCATTGGCAATGGCAATCCATCGAGCACCGGAACTATCCGGCGAAGGTCCAGGCCAGAATGCGGCTCTTTTTCTGTCCCTGTTCCATGTCGATGATCCGCACTTCGAGCGCCTGTACCTGCCTGAGGGATTTTTCCAGCAACGGCAGGTTTTCGCTTTTTGAAACGAGTGTCGTGAACCAGCCACAGCGCGCAGCATTCGTTGCGCTCTCCTCGATCATGCGGCGGATGAAGGCCAGCTCGCCGCCTTCACACCAAAGCTCGCCGGCCTTGCCGCCGAAGTTGAGCTGCTCTCGCTTGATGCCCAGATTGCGCTGTTTCCGGCGTGCACCTGCTGCCGCCTCCGCTGCGGAGGCATGAAATGGCGGATTGCACATCGTCAGGTCAAAATGCTCGCCGGGCTGGATGATTCCCTGAAAGCAATGCGCGGCTGACTTTTGCAAGCGGCAGTCGATCAAGCCCGCCACACCGGGATTCGATGCGACGAGCTTACTCGCCCATCGCCACGCCGCCGGATCCAGCTCCGCCGCGACAAAGCTCCAGCCGTATTCGCAGGCTCCGATCAGGGGATAGACGCAGTTCGCCCCGGTGCCGACGTCTAGCACGCGCACCTCCGGCCCGCTCCGCAGGGAAATGAGGTCCGCCAGGTGATGAATGTAGTCGCTGCGGCCGGGAATCGGAGGGCAGAGGCAGCCCGGCGGGATGTCCCAGTGCTGCAAGCCATACGCGTCCCTCAGCAGAGCCTGATTCAGGGTCTTCACCGCTAGAGGATCGGCATAGTCGATGCTGTCGTCGCCGTGGGCGTTCACCTTCACAAAAGCCGCCAGCGCCGGAGTGCATGCGGTTAGCTTTGCGAAGTCGTAGCGCGTCCGGAAGCGGCTCCGGGCATGCAGCCCGCTTTTGGTGTCTGCTTTCATCGTCCTCCGCCTCCAGGCGGTTTGCGGTCATCGCCAAAGTATTTCCCGCTGCGGTAGCGCAGCCATACCCGCAGCACCTGCGGCACTTTTTCGCGTTCCGCCTCGCTGAGCGTTTCATAGAGAGCCAGGGCCTTCTCCCGCTCTCCACGGCATGCGCGGTTGTTGTGCGCGTCCCAGTAGCTCCGCGCCACGCGGATGCGGCGGCACACCTCTTTGACGAGGGCGGCGCCGGCAAGCGGCTGGGCATGGGCTTTCTTCTTCGCGGGCATGGAGAAATGATCGGGCCGGGGAACGGAGGGCCGGGCGGAGGAGAAGTCGAACATTTTTCCTCTCGCCTTACCCATTTCTCCGGTCTATCTCGAACCGTGGAAGAAACCGATTATAAGGTCAGACTCGAGATTTTTGAAGGCCCGCTGGACCTGCTGCTTTACCTCATCAAAAAAGAGGAGATCGACATTTACAACGTGTCGCTGGAGCGCATCACCCGGCAGTACCTGGACTACATCGACACGTTCCAGGCGTTGAACATCGAACTGGCCAGCGAATTCATCGTGATGGCGGCGAACTTGATGTACATCAAAAGCCGCGAGTTGTTGCCCAAGGATGTGCAACCGCCCGACGAGGAGGCCGACGAGGACGATCCGCGCTGGGAGCTGATCCGCCAGCTCGTCGAGTACAAGAAGTTCAAGGAGGCGGCCCAGTTCCTCGGCGTTCAGGAGGTGAAGAGTGATGAGCTGTTTGTCACCACGCCCGAGATGCCGGACCTGGACGCTCCGGTGGAGACGATGGGGCAGGTGGGCATTTTTGACCTCATCCGCGCCTTTCAGCGCATCTTGAAGCGCTTCGAGAACACCAGCGACTTCCGCGAGATCGTCAACGACCGCTATACCGTGGCGGACAAGATCGAGCACTTGCTCGACATCGTGCCGCCGGGGAGCAGGGTGCGCTTCGAGGAGCTTTTCACCAGTGCCGCCAGCCGCGGGGAGGTGATCGTGACCTTCCTGGCCATGCTGGAACTCATCAAACTGAACCACCTGCAGGTGGAGCAGGAGCAACTGCTCGGCGAGATCGTCGTGGTGAGGCCGGCGTGAGGCAGGTTTCGGAGCCTGGGAGGTGCGTCACTCGCAGGCCAACGAAATCGGTTCGTCATTCAGATTTCGGCATTCCTTCGTCATTTCCCTCTCACTTCCCCTTCACCGATGGAGCCGGAGGTTCAAGGCGGGCGATCTGGGTGCTTGTCCCGAGCACCCAAAACAGGCCGCAAATGGAGCCCGTCAACAGCAATACCGCAACCACGGTCCAGAGACCGGGGAGGAGTGGCTTGCGGAAGCGGCGGCGTCTTGCCATGCGAAACTGTGACACGGCTTGCCGCACTCTGCCAGTGCGGCTATGATCGAAGATGCTTCCTTGGCTGAACAACGACCGCTTCCCCCTCTACCTGGCTCCGATGGCCGGGGTTACGGACGTGATCTTCCGCCGCCTGTGCAAGGAACAGGGCGCAGATGTGATGGTGACGGAATTCGTCAGCGCCGAGGGCATCCTGCAGCGTGACGACCGCACACGGCACTACACGGACTTTGACGACGAGCAGCGCCCCCTCGGTGTGCAGCTTTTCGGCTCCGATGGCGTGCGCATGGGCGAGGCGGCGCGAAAAATCATCGACTGGAAGCAGCCGGACTTCATCGACATCAACTTCGGCTGCCCGGTCAACAAGGTCGTCGCCAAGAACGGCGGCTCTTCCTTGCTCAAGGACTGCCCGCTGCTCGCCAGCGTGGCCCGTGAGGTCGCCAAGGCCGTGCCGATCCCCGTAACGGCCAAGATCCGCATCGGCTGGGACGCCACCCTCGTCAACGCGGTCGAAGTCGCGAAGATTCTCGAAGACTGCGGCATGCAGGCCATCGCCGTGCATGGACGCACCCGGGCGCAGGGCTACACCGGCCTCGCCGACTGGGATGTCATCGGGCAGGTCGCCGACGCGGTAAAAATTCCGGTCATCGGCAATGGCGACGTCTCCAGCGGCACGGACGTGGAAATCCGCCGCGCCCAGACCAACGTGAAGGGCATCATGATCGGTCGCGCCGCGATGGCTAATCCGTGGGTGTTCAAGGAAGCGAAGCACTACCTCGCGACAGGAACGCACGCCGCGCCCGCCGGCGTGGAGGAGCGCTTCGAATTCATGCGCCGCCACTGCCGCATGGCGATCGAGCGCAATTCCCGGATGGAAGAGCTCCAAACCATGCGGGCCATGAGAAATCGCCTCATGAACTACACCAAGTCCATCCCCGGCGGCAAATGGCTGCGCCAGCGCTTTTCGCAAATCGGCAGCGTGATGGAATTGGAGGACATCTTTGCGGCGTATCTCGATCACCAGGCCTCGCATCAGCAGGAGCCCTCGGATCAGCCGGTACAGGCCGCTTGAGGGATCAGCGGAAAAAACCGCGATTTTTCGGCCTCGTGGCCGCCAATGTCTGATAAAATAAGGGATTGAGCGTCGCTCAAGATCAGCCGAAATGCCTGCCAAACCGGAACTTTACACCCGCCCCAGCTCAATGGAGCCGCTGCTGCCCGCCAGCCATCTGCCCGAGCTGGCGGAGCTGTCTTGCGAGATTTGGCGGCGTTCCGGCCGGCTGCTGGAGCAGATACCGTCTCATGGCTGTCGCAGCGCCATCGCGAATCTGGTCTGTGGGATGAACAGCTACTACTCGAACCTGATTGAGGGACACAAGACGCTGCCGCGAGACATCGAAAACGCTCTGCGTCGTGATTTTTCAGCCATCCCCACCGAGCGCGACAACCAGCACCTGGCCGCCGCCCACATCGAGGTGGAAAGGCTGATGCGCCAGCGCCTGCACGCCGAGCCGAATTTGTCGATCCACTCCGCCGAGTTCATCTGCTGGCTGCATCGTGAGTTTTACAAACGGCTTCCGGAAGATCTGCAATTCACGGAGTCGCTGAGCGGCAGGCGACAGCGCCTGCAGCCCGGAGTCATGCGTGATCGCGAGGTGATGGTAGGTGGACATCAACCGCCGTTCTCCGGTGCGCTTGAGGTATTCATGCAGCGGTTTGAGCAATTCTTCGGTGATCCGGCTCTGCCAGCCACGAGTCGGCTCGTCGCCCTAGCTGCAGGTCACCACCGGCTGGCGTGGATTCATCCGTTCGGAGACGGAAACGGGCGCGTCACACGGCTGCATTCGCACGCATGGCTGATTCGCTGCCGGGCGGACGCGGGCGGATTATGGACGATCTCGCGCGGTCTGGCTCGCCAGCGACAGGCCTACTATCAGCACCTGCAGGCCGCCGATCTTCAGCGGCGAGGCGATCTGGACGGGAGAGGCAACCTGACGGATCGCGGCCTGGCGGAGTTCTGCGTTTTCTTTCTGCGCAGCATGCTGGATCAGATCGAGTTCATGTCGGATCTGCTGCAGCTCCCCGCGCTCTGGTCCCGCGTGGAGGCGCACCTCCATCTCCACCATGGCAGATGGGGGAGGAAGAAGGTCGAGCAGGCCGCCGCAGTGCTGCGGGAGGGGCTGGTCGTGGATGAAATCGAGCGTGGTCGCGTCAGTCGCCTTGCGGGTATCAGCGACACGACAGCCCGCGCACTCATTCATCTTCTCGTGGATGAAGGACTGATGATGTCCTCGACACCGAAAGGCCCGCTGCGGCTGGTCTTCGACTCGAAGGTGCTTGAGAGCTACTTTCCCAAGCTTTATCAAGACCTGCCTGTGGACACGCCCTGACGCGCACCTCCAACCACCCATACTTCCTCGCATGACGCTATCCAACCCCTGGTTCATTGCCGCTCTCGTCGGCGTTCTCGGCCTGTTTCATCTCGACCTGATCGCCACTTTTCTCAACCTCGCGCAGTTTCGCCACGCCCTGCCGCCGCAGCTGAAAGAGATTTTTCCCGACGAAACAGTGCAGAAGGCCGGCGAATATGCCGCCGCATCGTCGAAGCTCGACCTCCTTCGCAGCACGGCTTCCGTGGCGGTGCTGATCGCGTTTTGGTGGGGCGGAGGCTTCGGCTGGCTGAATGGCTGGAGCGACTCCTGGGGCTGGAGTGAAATTCCGACCGGTCTGGGCGTGATCGGACTGCTGATCCTCGTGCAAAACGTGATCTCCCTGCCTTTCGACGCCTGGGATACCTTCAAGGTGGAAGCGGAATTCGGCTTCAATCGCACGACTGCGGGCACCTTCATCGCGGATCGCGTGAAAGGGCTGGTTCTCACGGCCCTGCTCGGCGGCCCGCTGCTGGCGCTGGTGCTGTGGTTTTTCCAGACCCAGGAGCTGGCGGCGCTCTGCGCGTGGCTCACGGTCGCGGTTTTCAGCATTGTCATGGCCTGGCTCTCGCCGCGTCTGCTGATGCCGCTCTTTTTAAAGTTCAAGCCCCTCGAAAACGGCCCCCTGCGCGAGGCGCTGCTTGCCCTCGCCGCGCGGCTCGAATTTCCCGTCGTCGATGTGTCGGTGGTGGACGGCTCGCGCCGCTCCAGCAAGGCGAACGCGTTTCTCAGCGGCTTCGGCAAGAACAGGCGCATCGCGCTTTTCGACACGCTGATCGAAAAACACACGCCGGCGGAACTGGAGGCGATCCTGGCGCACGAGATCGGGCATCACAAATGCCGTCATGTGCCGAAGCAACTCGTCGTCGGGCTGCTGGAAACGGGGCTGCTGTTCTTCCTGCTGCATGCCTCGCTGCAGTCTCCCGGCTTTTTTGCCGCCTTTGGCGTGATGGGCAAGCCTCTGGGCCTGGGACTGGTTCTTTTCAGCATTCTTTACTCTCCCGCCAGCCTGCTGCTGGGCCTGATCAGCAGCGCATCCAGCCGGAAGCACGAGTTCGAGGCGGATGCTTTCGCCAAAAAGGCCTGCGGTAAGGAACCGCTGATCGAGGGGCTCAAGAAGCTCTCCCTTGACCATCTCAGCCATCCGAACCCGCACTCCCTGACCGTGTGGCTGCACTATTCGCATCCTCCCATCGGCCGGCGGCTAGCTGCGTTGGAGGGCTGAAATCCTCCCGCCGATTTATTCACACGTTTGATAAATCCATGTGCGCACAGGCGTAGCCTCCGCCAACACCCCCCTAAAAGACACCCATGAAAAGCCCCCTGCGAGCTTCTCTCCTCCTCCTCGCCCTCACTTCGTTCACTTCTCCTGCCATGGCTGCTCCGGCGCCTGCACAGGCTGGTGCTGCGCCTGCACCCGCACCTGGAGTGGATTTTGTCCGCGACGTGCAGCCGATCTTCGAGGCCCGATGCCTCGAGTGCCACAATCCCAATAAGATCAAAGGCAAGTTGCTGATGGACTCCGCCGCAGCGCTGCTCAAAGGCGGCGACGCCGGCCCCGGGCTGGTGGCAGGAAAGCCAGATGACAGCGAGATCGTCAAGCGTGTCGTCCTGCCCGCTGACCATGACGACATCATGCCGCCGAAGGGAGATCCGCTGAGCGCCAAGGAGATCGACGTGCTGAAGCGCTGGATCGCCGAAGGTGCGAAGTGGCCCGAGGGCCTCGTCCTCCAGTACAAGACAGACGAGCAGCGCAAGGCCCTGGCCGAACTTCAGAAGAAACTCCCCACGCTCAAGCAACTGCAGATTCTCCCGGGGAGCTACGCGCTCGAAACTAGGCGCGACTTCCACCGCGTCGTGGTGCTGGCCACCTTCCAGGACGCTACGACCAAGGATGTGACGGACGTCTGTGACCTCAAAGTCGCTGATCCGAAGGTCGCCTTGCTTGACGGCCTCACCTTGAAGCCCGTCGCGGATGCCGGAGCCACGGAGATCATCGCCAGCATCGGCGGCCAGACCGTCAAGGCACCCGTCACGGTCAAAGACGGCACCAAGGACCGTGCCATTTCCTTCCGGCTGGACTGCATGCCGGTCTTCATGCGCGGCGGCTGCAACCAGGGCGGCTGCCACGGCGCCGCCCGCGGCAAGGACGGCTTCCGCGCTTCTCTCTTTGGCATGGACCCGGCTGGGGACTACATCCGGATCACGCGTGAAATGCCTGGTCGTCGCATCAATCTGGCCATCCCTGAGGAAAGCTCATTGATCGAAAAGGCCGTCGGTGCCGTGCCGCACTCTGGTAACCAGTGCTTCGAGCCTGACTCGGTTTACAACAAAAACCTCATCGAATGGATCGCCAATGGCGCCCAGGACGACGCGAAGGATGTGGCCACCGTCACCGGCATCGAGGTCTATCCGAACCAGATCGTCATAGAGGGCAAGGACGTGACGCAGCAGATCACCGTGCGCGCCACCTACTCCGACGGCACCGATCGCGATGTGACGAACCTTGCGTTGTTCATGTCGAACAACGATCCCACCGCCAGCATCAATAAAGATGGTCTCGTTACCTCCGGAGACCGTGGCGCGGCCTTCATGCTCGCCCGCTTTGACGTTTACTCCGTGACCGCCCAGGTGCTCGTCATTCCTGACAAGCTTGATTACGAGCGGCCCAAACTCGCCGAAACCAACTACATCGACGAACTCGTTGACGAAAATCTCCACAAGCTGCGCATCCTGCCTTCCGAAATTTGCACCGACGAGGAATTCGTCCGTCGCGCCTTTATCGACATCGCGGGCGTCTTCCCGCAGGCCTCCGACATGCGCGAATTCATGGGCGACAAGAATCCCGACAAGCGCGCCGCCCTTGTGGACAAGCTGCTGGAGCGCAAGGAATTCACTGAACTGTGGGTGATGAAGTGGGCCGAGTTGCTGCAGATCCGCTCCTCCATCAACAACAACCAGCCGCCCTTCTACAAGAACGCGCTGCTCTACTACAACTGGCTTTCCGAGCGCATTGGCAAAAACATCCCGCTCAACGAAATCGTCGTCGAACTGCTCGCCTCCACTGGCGGCACCGTCAGCAATCCTGCGGTGAATTTCTACCAGACCGAGCTGGACCAGCTCAAGCTCACTGAAAACGTCGCCCAGGTCTTCATGGGCATGCGCATCCAGTGCGCGCAGTGTCACAACCATCCCTTCGACCGCTGGACGATGGATGACTACTACGGCTTCAAGGCCTTCTTCAGCCAGATCGG
>CAMAZK010000163.1 GCA_945863205.1 Akkermansia muciniphila
CCCGGATCTGCCCACCACTTCGAAGACCGGTGCGCGTCTGGATCTCTGGCGGCGCCTACAGGATGTGGTCTGCACGGCCTGTGCGCCGAAGGCGCGGCAGCGCTTCGTCAACGCGCGTGAAATGGCCCTCGCCCTGAAAGGGGAGCCGCTGCCTTCGTCCCGGCGGGTGATGTGGACATGGCTGGCGGTGGGTTCCGTCGCGCTGGTGATGGCGGTGGGTTTTGGCATGTGGCTGGCGGGTCGCCATGGCGCGGCGGTGCTGACGATGAACAGCAGCGAGCCGATGCTGCGGATCGTGACGACGCCGCCGGGGGCGGTGGTCTTTGCGGGTGAGGAGCAGCTCGGCGTCACGCCCCTGAATCTGCATCCGGCCGAGGGGGTGCCTGTGATCTACCAGTTGAGGCTGCCGGGACACAAGCAGGTGGAGATCGAGCACATCGCCACTGAAATGAAGCCTGCGGTGTTTGACTTGCAGTTGGAGGCGTCACGGCTGCCGCAGAAAGGAGAGCGCTGGGTCAACAGCCTCGCCATGGCCTTCAAACCCGGTGCGGGCGGGCATGTCAGCGCCGAACCCGTGGAGATGAAATTTTTCAAGCGTTTCCTCGAAAGCACCGGGCGGTCGTTTGAGGGAAAGGTGGTCCGCTTTCAGCGTGGGAAGGACGAGCAGTCAGCCTATCTCGTGGTGGTGCCGGATGGTGATGCGGAGGCCTTTCGCTACTGGCTGACGGATCGCGATCGTAGCGAGGCGTTTCTCAGCCAGGAGCATCACTATGCCGTGGAGCCGTTTTACTTTGTGGAGAGCGGAGACCCCGCAGCGGACGACATGCCGGATGTGCGCGCCGGTGACTCCGAAGCGGAGGATGAGGGGAACTGGCGCGCCTTTCATCTCCGGGTCGAGCGGCAGACCTACGGCAGTGTCGTGGTTCACAGTCAGCCTGAAAAGGTGCGCGTGTATCAGTATGAGCAGTTTCTGGGGGAGACGCCGCTGGAGCTGCCCCGTGTGCGCACGGGGCCGGTGGAGTTCGAACTGCGGGAGGAGGGCTTCGCCGACGTGGTGCTGGAAGGGGAGATCCGGGAAGGGGAGCAGGCGGAACTCTTCGCCGACATGCAGACGCGCAAGGCGGTGACCTTTGGCCGTGCGTGGAAGGCTAACAGCCTCGGGATGAACTTCGTGCCGCTGGGTGACGGCATGATCTCGGCCTGGGAGATCCGCCATCGCGACTACCTTGAATTCTCCCGTGCCACGCAGGCCCGGAAGCCCGGGCGCGTGGACGCTAGCGGTAAAAGCGGGTCCCTGCCGGTGGTCGGCGTGGATCGTGCCGAGGCGCGTCAATTCTGCGGCTGGCTGACAGAGCGTGAACGCAACGCGGGTCTCATCGGGCCGAAGGATGTCTATCGTCTGCCGACGGATGAAGAATGGAGCCGTGCCGTGGGGCTGCCTCTCGAGAGGGGCAGCACCCCGGAGGAGCGCAACGGCCGCATCCGCGGCATTTATCCGTGGGGCTTTGACTGGCCGCCGCCTTCGGATGTGGACAATCTGGCGGACATTCATGCCGCCAGAAAGGCGAGCCTCGACAGTTTCATTCCTGGCTACGAGGACAAGTATCCTTTCCTGGCCCCGGTGACCGGTCTCGAACTCAACGAGCGCGGCATCAGCGGGCTGGCCGGCAATGTCTCGGAGTGGGTGGACACGGACTACGGCCCGGCTCCAGCCGTGAAACCCGATGAAAAGGCGGTGCCGGTCATGGGCACGGTGCGCGGCGGCAGCTGGCGCAGTTTTTCGGCGGATGAACTGCTGTCTTCGGTGCGCCTTCCGGTGCCTGCGGAGACACGGCGCAACACGATCGGATTCCGCGTGGTGCTGGAGCGCGGCAAGTGATCAGATCCGGCGTGCTTCCCGCTCCGTGGCGCGGGCGGCGGAGGCGTTTTGAAAATGGGCGATCCCGGCGGCCAGCGCATCGGCGGCATCCGGCGGTGGTGTCTCCCGCAGGCGCAGCAGGGAGCGGATCATGAAGGCGACCTGGTCTTTTTGTGCGGAACCGCTGCCCACGGCGGCCTGCTTGATCTCACGCGGCGCGTACTCGTAGATGGGCAGCCCGTGCTCCGCAGCTGCGATCAGGCAGGCGCCGCGGGCCGTGCCCAGGGAGATCGCCGTCTTGTAGCTTTGCACGAAGATGGTGGACTCGATGGCGCAAACCGTCGGCGAATGCTGGCGGATCGCGTCCTGCAGTCCTTCGCGAATGGCTACCAGGCAGCCGGAGGGCAGGAGATTGGGCTTGTTCTGAATCACGCCCCAGGCGATCGCCCGCAACTCGCCCGCCGAATGCTCGACGATCGCCCAGCCGGTCTTTCGCAGTGCCGGATCGATGGCCAGCACGCGCTCAGCCGCACCCGAGTCCGGCGATCCGCTGCTGCTGCGAAGGATACGGGCCATCAGCGGCGCTTGCGAGAGCCCGCCTGGCCGAAGCGGAACAGTTGATCGACCGATATGGCACCTGAACCGAAGAGCAGAAGCGTGATCGAGATGAAAAGGTAAAGCCATGCCGTCTCCGCCAGCACGGAGCCGGTCTTGTGCGCGATGACGAGCACGGTGATCACGACCGGCAGGAATGCAGCGGCAAAAAGCCGCGTAAGAAAGCCGAGAACCCAGAACAGGCCGACCGCGCCCACGATCACCGCCGTCAGCGGCGCTACGAGATGGGCATAGGGCAGGCCTGCCTCATGAAACATGCCCACCCACGCCCAGGGCTGCTCTTTCCAGAAGAACTGATAGGCACCCGTCACTCCGCCGACGCCGTGCCGCACCAGCAGCAGCGTGCCGGTGCCGATCCGCAGGATGGCGACGGTTTTGAACAGGGAAGCCCATGGATTCTGTGCCGCCGCAGGGTTGCCACCGATGTGTTCGATCATGGTCGTGATGGGCGTCTGATCAAATGTCCGGGGAGAGGGTGATGATGTCACCAGCCTGCGGGTCCCAGCGGTCGTCCGCAGACTCCATGGAGGAGAAGAAGCGCTTCTGGCCGTGGCGGGTGACGTAAACGCCATGCCGTGTGGAGCCGGTCTTGCGGCCGCCGCTGACATTCACCGCCTGCCGGACGGACATCTTTTCGAAGGCCGGAATGAATTCGTCTTCGATCACGTCCCCGTTGATGAAGACGACCGGCACATTCTCCACGGAAATGATGTGAACGGTGATCGGGCGCGTGTTGCGTCCCACCACGCGGAAGACGGAGGCGATGGAGTTGGCGGCCTCCGGGAGCATCTGCCCGCCGACACGAGCGGTGCCGATCTTTCCGAGGGGAAGCAGGCCCTGCTCGTCCACCATGACGATATCGGCAAAGATGCGGTCCGAGCCTCTGGCGCCTTCGTAAACCTCCACCCTCAGCGTGTGTCCGTAGCCGAGTTTCCCGCGCGAGTTGAAGGGCACGTCCGGATCTTCTGAGTTCACCTTGTCCTTTTCCGCCAGACCCGGGACGATTTTGGCCACGGTGTTCATGCTCGGCAGGGAGAGCTTCGGAAGCTTCGGCACCGGCACCTTTCGAATCAGGCTGCAGGCGGGCAGCAGCATCATTGAGACAAAGATCAAAAAGAGGGCGGATGAGGGGCGCGACATGGCGGTGCTGGAGTGACGACTCCTTCATGATGGCGGCACCTGCCGGGATGGCAAGGGGCTTTCCCGAACGATGATCCTTGCCGTCTTACTTTCTGACCAGTTCGACTCCCTTGAGCCTGAAGAGTTGCTCCCGCTCCGGGACTTCCAGCGCATTGATCCGCAGACGGTGGATGCCCGGCTTGCTGATCTCGACCTCGCCGACGATGCAGGACTTGAACTCCCTGGCGCCGCCTGTGCGCACGACGCTGGTGCGCAGCGTCTTCCCGCCGAGAATCACCTCGTAGAGGCCCTCCCGCTGAGAGGCGGACGCCTGCCGGACGGCGATTTCGTAGGTGCCCGGTTGTTCAAATTTCACGAGCCAGGAGGCCCAGTCCCCCTCATTGAGCCAGTTCACCAGGACGTCTCCGAGGAGATCCATCCCGCCGAGTTTGGCATAGTCCGCCTGATCCGCCGGGATGGATGTGTTGTCAGTGACGGTGACCACCTTTTCGAGGGCCGCGGTGATTCCTTTACTGATGGCTTCGGCCTGCGCCTTCCGCTTCGGTTCGCGCACGGCGAGGGCGTCGAAGAACCCGATGGCCTCCGGCGCGATGATGCGGCTCATCGCCGCCATGGCCTGATCCTTCTCGCGGGCGTCTTTGGAGGCTTCGTGCAGTTGTTTGACCTGCAAAAAGAGGTCCGCCTGCGGTAGCGAGCCGCTCTGCATGCACAACTGCGTGGCGGCGGCCAGAAGGAGCACTCGGCAGGCCGGATCGTCCTCACGGGGCAGCCGTGCGGCCAAGGCTGGCAGGGGATCATTGGCCGGCCATTGCGTGATGGCGGTCAGTGCCGCCCTGCGAACATGGGTGGCGGGGTCGTTGACGGCCTTGATGATGACATCAAGCGCGTTTTTCCCACCCACGCGACCGAGGACCTGGAGGAGAAGGGCGCGGTCGGATTCATCGTCCGAGGCTCCCCGGTAAGCGGCGACGATGCTGTCACTCGCCGCTTGCTGATCCGCCTGATTTTCGACGGCGGAGACGGCGGCCTGCTCGGCAAAGTTAGCCTCCTTTTCAGGCACACCGCCCAGTTGTCCGAGCAGGCTTTCCAGATCGGTAAGGTCTTTGGTGATGAAGCCGAGCGCCGTCCATGCGGCGCGGCGGACGTTCGCGTCCGCGTCTTTCACCAGAGGCAGGATCGGTGTGAAGGAGCCGGGCGTCTCGCGCAGGCCGATGACCTTGACCAGATTGGCGCGTGCCATGGGCTGCTTCACGCGACTGAGTTGGTCGATGAAGAACTGGTCGATCGTGTCGCCGCCAGCCACCTGTTGGAGCGCCTGGGCCGCCGGTGCGGAGGTCTTCGGATTCTCCAGGTAGTCAAACAGCAGTCGCATGTCCAGCTCGCTGACCTCCGGCTTCTCCGCACCGAGAATGTCCGCAAAGCGCTGCTGTCTGCCGGCTTCTCGCGAGTGTTCGATGAAACGCTTCACACCGAATCCGCCGATGACGACCACCAGAAACGGGATGGTCACCGCCGCCCACTTCGGAAAGCCGGCTTTCGCCGGGCGCGGGAGCGGGGCAGGCAGTGTGGCTGCCGTCCCGCCCGTGACGAGACGCGTGGAGGTCTTTCCCGCCGGCGCGGTGAGGAGCTGCTTCGTTCCGCTGCCAAAGGCCGGCGCCGCAGCGGCCTTCGCATTGTTTTCCTGGTACACCTGCAGCGCTTCGGCGACGGATGCGGGGCGCTCTGCGGGTGCCCGGTTGATGAGCCACTCCACCCACTGCGTGATGTGCGCGGGAAGATCGGGGCGGAGCGCACCGAGCGGCTGCGTGCGGTGGTAGAGGTGCGCCACCATCACCTGGGGCATGGTGTCGCCGTTGAAGGGGTACTTCTGCGTCAATGCGTAGTAGAAAATGCAGCCGAGGGCATAGATGTCCGTCCGCGTATCGACGTCCGCCCGCTCGAACTGCTCCGGGGCCATGAAATGCACGGAGCCGAACATCGCTCCTTCGGCGTCGGTATCCTGCTGGACGGGCTGCTGCGCTGTTTTGGCCAGGCCGAAGTCGAGGATCTTGATCTGAAAGCGTCCTGCCGCCAGCCAGGACACCATGAGATTGCCCGGCTTCAGGTCGAGGTGAATGATGCCCTGCTCGTGAGCGGCGGCCATCCCTTCCAGCGTCTGCTTCACCAGTGAGTCGAAGTCCTCCAGCGTGAGGGCACCGCGCATGATGATGTCTTCCAGCGTCTCCCCCTTCACCAGTTCCATCACGATGAAGCCGCCTTCGTCATCCACCCCCGCGTCGTGGACGGTGACGATGTTCGGGTGCTGAAGCTGTGACTGCTGCTGCGCCTCCCGGATCAGCACCTCCACACCGCCGCCAAAATCGGCCGCTTTGTCCGCTCGGATCCGTTTGACGGCGACCTCCCGCCCGAGCTGCCGGTCTCTTGCTTTGAAGACAGTTCCCAGTCCGCCTTCGGCTATGGGGGCGAGTAGTTCGTAGCGCTCATTCATCTGGGGGCGGACGCTGGCACTTTCAGGCTTTCTCGCAATGAAACTTTCGCTCGATTCATCACCTGTGCTAAACTGTCCGCTTTCCGCCATGCCACTTCTCAGCGTTCAAGATCTCAAAGTTCATTTCCCGGTGCGGGGAGGCTGGTTCGGTCGCGCCCGTGATGTCATCAAGGCTGTGGACAAGGTCAGCTTCGATGTCGAGGCGGGCTCCACCGTCGGTCTCGTCGGCGAAAGCGGCAGTGGCAAGTCCACCGTGGCACGCGCCCTCTTGAAGCTGACGCCTGCCGAAGGCAGTGTGAAGTATCACGACCGCGAGATCCTTTCCCTGGCCGAAAATGAGTTTCGTCCCCTGCGGAAGGAGATGCAGATGGTCTTTCAGGATCCGATCGGCTCTCTCAACCCTCGCATGACCGTCGAATCCATCCTCGGTGAGCCCTTGCAGATTCACTTCCCGGAAATGAACCGTGCGCAACGTCGCGAAATCGCGGCGACGCTGCTCACGAAGGTGGGGCTTCCGGAAGACGCCCTGCAGCGCTACCCGCATGAATTCAGCGGCGGACAGCGCCAGCGCATCGGCATCGCAAGGGCTCTCGCCGTGCGGCCGAAGTTTCTGATCTGCGACGAACCCGTCAGCGCCCTCGATGTCAGCGTGCAGGCTCAGATTTTGAACCTCCTCAAAGATCTGCAGCGCGAGTTTCAGCTCACCCTTCTCTTCATCGCCCACGACCTCGCCGTCGTCCGCCACATGAGCGATCGCATCGTCGTGATGCACCACGGAAAAATCGTCGAGCAGGGGGATGCGGACGAAGTCTGCGAGAACCCGCGCCACGACTACACGCAGACGCTGCTCGACGCAGTCCCCGTGCTCGCTTGAAATCCACTTTCCCGCCGCAATGACTCCGCTCTTCAAAAAATTCCTCGGGATGAACTGGCTGCTCGTGCTGAACGTGGCGGGCCTGATCATCTTCGGAGTTTACGCCATCTTCAACGCCTCCGCTTACAAGGAGGAGGCCGACCTCGCCATCAAGTGGCGGGACCAGATTCGCTGGGTGCTGATGGGCCTGCCGTTTTTCTTCGCTGCTTCGCTGATCGACTACAAATGGGTGCGCTGGGCCTGCTTTCCGATGTACCTGGCCGGGATCGGCGGCCTGGTAGCCGTTCTGATGATCGGGGTGGAGATCGGAGGAAACAAGGCGTGGATCAAGGTGGGCGGCCAGATGGTGCAGCCCTCGCAGTTCGCCATCATGGCGGGGATTTTGATTCTGGCGGTCATCTTTGGGGAACTGCCGCGGCTGATGCCGATGTTTCGCCGTCCCTGGCTGCGCATCCTCCTTGCAGGCATCATCGCCGGCGTGCCCGCCGTGATGGTCATCAAGGAGGACTTGGGCTCCGGGCTGGTCTGGGGGCCGGTCTTTCTATCCATGATGCTCGTGGGCAGCATTCCGTTCCGCTACCTCATCACCCTGACGCTCGGCGTGGTGAGTTTCGTGCCCCTGGTCTATGTCTTCGCGCTGAAGCCCTACCAGCAGGCTCGCATCAATTCCACCTGGTACATGATGACGAACCAGATGAACAAGGTGAACCTTCAAAGTGAGGGCTGGGTGGCCAAGCATCTGCAAATCGCGGTTTCGACCGGCGGATTGGAAGGGAAGGGGCCGGAATCGAAAAAGGTGCCTGACCAGGCCTCCATCCACCGCACCTTCTTCCCTCACGAATCGATCAACGACTTCATCTTTGGCGTCGTCGCCGAGGAATTCGGATTCCGCGGCTCCGTGCTGCTTTTATCCGGCATGGCACTGCTGCTCTTGCAGAGTGTTTTTGTCGCATTCTGCGCCCGAGACCAGCTGGGGCGTCTGATCGTCGTCGGCGTCGTCGCGATGTTTTTTGTGCACACCTTTCAGAATGCCGGGATGAATCTCGTGATGCTGCCGGTCATCGGGCTTCCCATGCCTTTCATCAGCTACGGCGGTACGTTTGTCGTCGTGACGCTGTTCCTGATCGGAATGGTTCAGAGCGTCTGGGTGCACCGGAACATCTCCGCTGTGAAAAAGAAGCGCACCGTGAACTCGGTTCGCGATGACGACGAGGAATAGCCGTCACTCGTCTGCCAGCATGGCGCGGAGACCGGCGAAGAAGTTCGTGTTCTCTTCCTGGGTCACGGTTTCGTTCATGTGGCGTGTGTAGTCGAGATCGGTCACGTACTTGCGGTCGAGCTCCTTGAGAAAGGGGCTCGGCAGGCAGGTCTGCTTCTGGCCCCACTTCATCCGGGTGCGTGTGTGGCTGATGGTGAGCTTCTGCTTCGCGCGGGTGATGCCGACGTAGAACAGGCGGCGCTCCTCGTCCACACGCCCTTCTTCGTAACTGCGGCGGTGCGGCAGGATGCCCTGCTCGATGCCGGGCAGATAGACGTTGGGGAACTCAAGCCCCTTGGAGGCGTGCAGGGTGATCAGGCATACGCCTTTTTTCTTTTCGATGTCGTCCTTCTCCTCACGTTCGTCGTTCAGCGTGACCTCGTCGAGGAAACCGCCGAGTCCGTCGGCACGATTGCGCTCTTCGTAGCCGGTCATGGCCTTGAGCAGTTCCTTGATGCCATTCTCCCAGCCGGCGAAGTCGTCAGGCTCCTTCGCGAGCTTCTTGAGGTGGTCCATGTAGCCGACTTCGAGGATCAGCGCCTCCGCCATCTGGGTGATGTTGGTGCCGGGAGTGTTGGCCGGGCCGGAGTACTTGCTGATCAGTTGGGTGAAGGTGCGGATCGCGTTCCGTCCTTTTTCAGGGATCTGCCGAAGGAAATCTTCATCGCAGAGCGCCACCCACACGCTGTGCTGCTTTTCCATGCTGCGCTCGCGGGCCAGTTCGGCGGTGGCGGTGCCGATGCCCCGCGTCGGCGTGTTCAGGATCCGCAGCAGGCTGATGTCATCGTGCGGATTGTGCAGCACGGTGAGGTAGCAGAGGATGTCCTTCACCTCCCGGCGGTCGAAGAAGCTGCGGGCGCCGACGACGCGGTAGGGGATCTTCCGCTGGCGGAAGGCCTGCTCCAGCACGCGTGACTGGTCGTTCGTGCGGAAGAGCACGGCAAAGTCCTCCCACGGCTGGTTGCTGGCGAAGCGGGCGCTCTCGACCTCCTTTGCGATCATTTCCGACTCCTCTTTCTCATCCTGGTTGGCGATGATGCGCACGAGTTCGGAGCCGTTGTTGCGGCTCCAGAGGGACTTCGGCCGACGCCCGGCGTTGTTGACGATGAGGCTGTTCGCCGTGTGGAGGATGGGCGTGGTGCTGCGGTAGTTCTCCTCCAGTTTCACCACCTTCGGGTTGGGAAAAAAGTCCTCGAACTGGGTGATGTTGGTGATCTCCGCGCCGCGCCAGCCGTAGATCGACTGGTCGTCGTCGCCGACGACGCAGACATTGTAGGGAGCTGGCACCAGGGCCTTCAGCAGCCGCATCTGCAGTGAGTTGGTGTCCTGAAACTCATCCACCATCACATAGTGGTGCCGACTCTGCACGGTGGCCCGCACGTCGGCGTGATCTTCCAGCAGGCGCACGCCGAGGACCAGAAGGTCGTCGAAGTCCATCACGTTGAGAGCGCGCATCTCGTCCTGGTATTTTTCCATGATGGCGGCGTCCAGGCTCTCTTTCGGGTCGCCAAGGCTGCTGCCGTCGTTCTTTGATTTGCTGATGCGGGACAACACCTTGGAGGGGTCGCAGACCTCATCCTTCACGAGCAGGCCGTGCATGACCTTTTTCAGCAGGCTTTCCTGCTCGCTCTGGCTGTAGATGACGAAGTTGTTCTTGAAGCCCACGTGGGTGGCGAACTCCCGCAGCAGTCGTGCGCAGAAGGCATGGAAGGTGCCGAGAACGACCTTGTTCCCCCTTCCTTCACGCACCATGCCTTTGACGCGTGCCCGCATTTCGGTGGCCGCCTTGTTGGTGAAGGTAACGGAGAGAATGTTTCGCGGGTCGATGCCCTCGCTCACCATGTGACTGATGCGTGCTGTGAGGACGCGGGTCTTTCCGGTGCCTGCGCCGGCGAGGATCAGCAGGGGGCCGTGGATGTGCGTGGCCGCCTCGCGCTGCTCCTTGTTGAGGGTTCCGGTGAAGGCGCTCATGATTCTCCCGCACCTCGCACGGG
>CAMAZK010000164.1 GCA_945863205.1 Akkermansia muciniphila
CCGCCCCCATGCGTCCCCTTCGCCGCGATGAACACCAGCCGCCTCGTGCCCGCCGGTGCGTTGTTCTGGCCAGTGTAGTCAAAAATGTCACGCGGCTGGGCGAATACGGCCGTGGTGAGGAAAGCGAGAGCAAGGAGGGATTTCATGCGGTGTGAGGGCCATCTAAGTCGCGCGTTTGCCCCGTGATGTTGCGGCAAAAAGGCGATGGGGAGTCTTCATCCCGCATCGGAGGCGGGAACCGGACGTGTTGGACGCTGTTTTGTTGTTGGGAGCCGTTGGACGGGCGGTTGGGCCGCTGATGCTCAGCGCCACTGGTCTCGCGGCACCTATCATCAGCTTTTAATCTCCGGTTTGTGGGAGCCTGGCGGCTTGCTGCCCGCGCCTTGAAAGACCTTATTCGCTTTTAAGCAGTAGGACGCGCTCGCAAATCATTCTAGCGACCTCGTTCGGATCATGTTCAGCAGCGTCGATATATCCGTCCGCGGAAAACACACCAGCGACCTCGGCTCCATCATGCCTAATGAACATTACGCGCGAGTCCTCTTTGTTGTTGATGATCTCACGAATGGCGCGGAACTCAATGTGGCACCACTTCTTAGTCGCGTAGTCACGCGACAGAAACGCGACAATGAGACGAGCCCGGTTTCTGTATAACGCTTGCAAGGCGATGTCCAAATTGGGCCGAGCGAGTTGGGCCTTGAAAAAGTTGTCGTAGAAAACTTGGTCACGCCCAAGCGAACTCACCAGATTACTCGCAACAAGATGCACGTAATTCCTGACCTCTCCAGGGAAGGAAAGAGCGACATCAAACGTGTGCTGATGGATATCCACAATGGGTCTTGAAGGCTGTCCAATCGGTGGATAGCCCAAGCTCGTGAGTGCTTCCGAAAGTGATTCGTTCTTCAGTGCCCAGTGAGTCCGATTGAGTTCCCATTTGCTGATGTCGAGTTCCCACTCCAGTCGAATTAGGTCGTTGTGGGAAATGGGGGGATAATCTGAAACCAGTTGGTATTCGATACGGACTTCTGCGCCCTTCTTTCGGATCTTCGTGAGCCTTCCAAGCTTAGCGTCTAGCTTGCAGGCCGTCTCGAAGGCGAATACGCAAGGATGCTGGAGGAGTTCTTCACATGCCTCCGGCCCGAGTGCTCCATATCGGGCAGCCAGCGTCTCATCGGTGTACTCATTCTTATGAAGGCATCGATCCGCGTCCATCAGCCACGGGGCTCCTGCCCAGCTATCATCAATTGCACTTACGAAGAGGTGATACATTCGATTCTTTGGCCCAGCGTCGTTAGTCACAAGTAATTGCGAACGAATCAAGTTCGCTCACAGTTTTTTCTGATGCGCGTGCGACCAAGCGGAGGGCGGACGTGCAGGACGATTTTCCAAGAATGCCATGCAAAGTCAAGGGGGTTGGAACGGCAGCATCTTCCTCTACCTACAAATATGCAGGATCATCTAATCTAATACTGGCAGCGGCTAGGCGGGCCTAGTTGAGGATGGATGCGTGATGCCTCGCGTCATCCTTTTTGTGAAGTCAGATTTCTCCAACAGATTCAGGGAGGCCAGCAGATTAGCTCAGAAACCAATCTGCTGGCCTCCCTGAATCTGCTGGAAATCACCAATCAAGACGACTTGGAGCACTTCACCGCCCCATCGCCTTGATCTCCACCTCGCTCAGCACACGATCCCAAAGCGCAAATTCATCCATCGTGCCGCTGAGGTGGCGGATGGCGACGCCGGTGGTGCGGCGGTCGTTCCAGTTGCCGAGTTCGGCGATGCCGGGTTTGAGCGGCGAGGGGTCTTTGAGGGCGATTTTGGCCAGAAGAGAGCCGTTGGCGTAATGACGCACTTCCTTGGCCTGCGGATCGAAAACGACGGCGAGGTGCATCCAGCGGCCGAAGCGCTCGGGCGTGAAGAAGACCTCGGTGTCGCAGTCCTGATGATGCTGGCCCGGACCTCCGGCGATGCCGAGGCGGATGCGGCCGTCGCGCACGATCTGCCAGTGGATGCGGCGTTCGCCCCAGCTTTCGGACATGAAGAGCGAGTTGAAGTAGCGGTCGAGGCCGTTGATGCGCACCCACATGGCTAGGGTGAGCGCTTTGACCTCGTTCGGAGCGCTGAGGCGCACGCGGTCGCTCACGTTGCGGAACTCCAGCGCCCCTTTACCCGGCCAGCGGCCGGTGGTCCACGAGGCACCGACGATGCTGCCGTCCTCGCCGTGCGGGGCGTGATTGCGCAGCGAGCGCGAGCTGTCGGCATCCTGGAAGTTGAAATGCAGCTTCAGGGCCGGGTCGGCATTGAGCTGGTCGCTCGCGGCACGCCAGCGGTCGAGCTGCGTGCGATCCGACACCGCGGTGCGCGAATCGAGATCGCTGAGCGAGGCGAAGTTCGACAGATTGGCCGGGAGCATCTGCGATTCAGCGGCAAAGGCCATCGCCTGGCCTTCCTTGAGCGATTTCATCGACTCGGCGGCCTTGTGCAGCTCGACCTCGCCTTTGAAGACGTGGACCTCGGCGCTCGCGTCGCTCACATCGAGGCCGAACTCGGTGCCGAGATCGACGATGCTGCCTTTCGGTGTGTTGATGCGGAAACCTTTGGCCTGCGGCGGCACGTTGGCGCTGAGCTTGCCACGCGTGCAGGTGGCCTCGCCGCTGGAGATGAGCTGGAGCTCGGCGGGGCCTTCGATCAAAACGCGGGCACCTTGATAAAACTCGATCTGGGCGATGCCGGACTTCAGTTTCAGCAGTCCGGGCGAAAGCGGTGTGCCCGGCGCAATGGCGGCGGATTCCCATTCGAGATTCACGCCGCGTGTGAGCACCGCGACGGAGGCCGTGGTGTCTTCCTCGTCGTTTTGCAGCCACGACATGGCCAGCCACGCGCCCATGAGCGTGATGCAGGCCGCCATCGCCGCCACGGTGGTGACGGTGGCGAAGGTGAAGCGGCGTCGCGGCACCAAAGCCGGCTGGATGACCTTTCCAGTCACGGCGAGCGGCTTCGTGGCGCGAAGCATCGCGTCCATTTCGAAGTGCTGGAGCAATTTGGAGCCGAGCTGCGAGTCGTTTTGCAACAGCGTGTGCAATTCCTCCGCCTCGGCATCGGTGAGTGTGCCTTCGAGGTAGTGCTGGATGAGCGTGTCGGCGTCAGGCATGGGCGTGGCCTCCTTGGTTGAGGTTTTGCTGGATGCACTCGCGCAGCTTTTCCCGCACACGGGAGAGGGCGCGGCAGACGGTGTCGGCCTTCATCTGGATCTGCTCGGCGATCTGCGGCGTGCCGACATCGTCGTAATAATAGAGCTCCACGAGCTCGCGGCTCTTTGGCGGCAGTTTTTGTAGGCAAGTGCGCAGCACACGGACCTCGTCCTCGTAGCGCGGAGGTGTCTCGCGCTCCTCCGCAAGCAGGCGGATGTGATCGGCGAGCTTTTGCACCACGTCCGGCTGCTGCCGCGTGCGCTCCCGCCACAGCCGCATGGCGATGTGACGCGTCATCGTGGCCAAAAGCGGCCGCGCATCGCTGCTGAGGTCCCATTTCGACTCCTTCGCCATGAATTCGAGGAAGACCTGCTGCGTGATGTCCTCCATCAACCCCGGCCAGGGAGCATACTTGAGCGCCACGCCCTTCACAAAGTCGTGATGGGCGAGGAAAACCTGCGCGGCGTGAGTTTCGGCGATGTTCATGCGGGACTCATTATCTCACGCATGAGGCGAAAACCGGACAGGAAAATCCGGGGCAGGGCCAGTTTGACAGAGAAACCGGTTTGCCGCGTTCCAAGGGCGATGTCCCGACTCCTGCCCTTCCTCCTGCTTCTCGCCCTCTGTATCCCGCTTTCCGCTCAAAAGGCCCAAAGCAAGTCGAAGGGGAACAAGGGCAATGCCGACGACATGTGGGTGACTTCTCCAGTGCCGGAGCTGCCGACCAACGTCACGCACCACACCTTCCGCAGCGAGTCGATGAAGCGCGATGTGGGCTACTGCCTCTACCTGCCGCCGGGTTATCAGAAGGACTCGGAACGGCGTTATCCGGTGATCTACAACTTGCACGGCGCGGGCGGGAACGAGACGCGGACCGTTTATTCAGCCGCGGTGCTGCATGAAGGCATCGTCGCGGGCCGGTGGCCGGAGATCATCATGGTGTTCCCGAACGGCGGGCGCTCGACGATGTATCAGGACAGCGGCGACGGGCGCTTCATGGCGGAGACGATGATGATCAAGGAGCTGATCCCGCACATCGACATGACGTATCGCACGATAGCGGACCGCAAGGCGCGCTGCATCGAGGGCTTCAGCATGGGCGGGCGCGGCTCGACGAATCTCGCGATGAAGTTTCCGCAGATGTTCGGCTCACTCTTCAATCAGAGCGGCAACGTCTATCACGTCTCCGATCCCGCGAACCTGCCAAACGCCTACCTTGGCGACGATCCGCAGCGCCTGCGAGACAACGACGCCTTCTTGAACCTCACGAAGAACCTCGCCTACATCAAAGCCAACATGCGCATCCAGGTCGCCTGCGGCACGGCCGATGACGGTCATCTGCCCACCGTGAGGCAGTATCACGAAGCCCTGACCGCCGCCGGCGTCGTGCACAGCTATTTCGAAGTCGAAGGACTCGATCACAATCAGAAGAAGATGATCGACGGGCGCAAAGACACCTGGTTCGACTTCCACGTCGAATCGCTCAAGCTCAACCACATCAAACTTCATTACCTCAAGCCTTGAAGGCCCAAGCCGGCATGCGCATCGCGGCTTCCATTTTTCTCTGTGCTGCGAGCGTGTTTGCACAGCCGCGGCACGCAGTCGTGCCCGACTGGCCGGCGCTGCCGGAAGGGCATGTCCTGGGCCTTTGCGCCGGAGTCGGCGTGGATGCGCTGAATCGCGTGTTCGTCTTCCACCGCAGCGGGCGGAAGTGGTCTAATCCGTTTCCCAACGAGCCGATCGCGAAAGCGACGGTGAGCGTGATCGATGCTACGACGGGCAAGCTGCTCGGCACATGGGGCGAGAACCGCTTTATCATGCCGCATGGACTCACGGTGGATCATGAAGGCAATCTTTGGCTGACGGACGTGGGGCTGCATCAGGTCTTCAAATGCACGCCGGAGGGCCGGGTGCTGCTCACGCTGGGCGAACGTGCCCAAGCCGGCAATGATCGTGCGCATTTCAATCTGCCCACCGATGTCGCCGTGCTGCGGGACGGCTCGTTTTATGTGAGCGACGGCTACAAGAACACGCGGGTGATCAAATTCAGCGCCGAGGGGAAGTTTGAATTCGAGTGGGGCGGGAAAGGGAAGAGAGGAGGCGAGTTCAATCTGCCGCACGGCATCGCGGTGGATGTGCAGGGCCGGGTGATCGTGTGTGATCGCGAAAACGAGCGGCTTCAGGTCTTCGATGCGCAGGGGGCGTTCCTTCACGAGTGGAAAGGGCCGCAGATCGGCAAGCCGTATGGCGTTGCAGCCGGTCCGGGCGGTCGTCTGTTCGTCATCGATGGCGGATCGCCTTCGCTGAGGCCCGAAATGCGCGGCAAGGCGGTTGAGCTTGATGCAGAAGGCGAGGTCATCGACAGCTTCGGCTCGTTTGGCGCCGGTCCTGGCCAGTTTCAGATGGGGCACGACATCGCGGTGGGACCGGATGGCGCGGTTTACGTCGCGGAAGGAACCGGATCGCGGGTGCAGAAGTTCGTGCGGAGAAAATGATCTGCCATATCGGCAGGGGCGGGAGCGTAGTTTGCAGGCCATGACCAACCGCCGCCGCTTCATTGCCACCACCGCTCTCGCGCTTCCCTTCATCGCTCGTGGAGCCTCACCGGAAGCGAAGATTCTCGAGACGAAGATCATTTCGACACAGCCCGAGTTTTACCACGGCTGGCCCACGGTGGCGCAGCGGGCGAACGGCGAACTCTGGGTCTCCTGCTCCGGCGGGCGCGAGGCGCACGTGTGCCCCTTTGGGAAAGTCGTGGCGATGAAATCGAGCGACCACGGCGGCACCTGGTCCGCACCACGGGTGATTTACGACGGGCCGATCGATGACCGCGATTCGGGCGTGCTGGAAACATCGAAGGGCACGCTGCTGGTGACCACCTTCACCTCGCTGGCCTACGAGGACTCCTTCAAAAAAGCGGCAGCCATGGCGGAACTCACGCCGCAGGGCTGGGTGACCAAGGCCATGCCCGCAGAGCGCTACGCACGCTGGAAGGCTGCGCATGAAAAGCTCAGCGATGCTGAGCGACAGGCGCAGCTCGGCGAGTGGGTGCTGCGCTCCACCGACGGCGGGGAGACGTGGTCGGCACCGATCCCGACCGTGGTGAACAGCCCGCACGGCTCCATCCAGCTCAAGGATGGACGCCTGCTTTATGCCGGCAAGCAGCTCTGGTCCGGCGAGAAGAAGATCGGCGTGGCCGAGTCGAAGGACGACGGTCTGACGTGGCAGTGGCTGGCGGAAATCCCGACACGGAAGGGCGACGTGGTCGTGGGCGGCTACCACGAACTGCACGCGGTCGAAGCGGCGGATGGCACGCTCATCGCGCAGATTCGCAATCACAACGCGGCGAACAAGGGCGAGACGCTGCAGAGTGAATCGAAGGACGGCGGCAGGACCTGGAGCGAGCCGCATTCCATCGGCGTCTGGGGGCTGCCCTCGCACCTGCTGCGCCTGCGCGACGGACGCCTGCTCATGACCTACGGCCACCGGCGGAAGCCCTACGGCAATCAGGCTCGCATCAGCACGGACAACGGCCTGTCCTGGGGCGAGGCGATGATTCTCTCAGGCGACGGAATCGGCGGTGATCTGGGCTATCCCAGCACGGTGGAGCTGCCCGACGGCACACTGCTGACCGTGTGGTATGAAAAAATGGCGGAGCCGCCGCTCGCGGTGCTGCGGCAGGCGACCTGGCGCCTCGAATAAGGTCAGCGGATGCGCATGCCCTGCATCCGGGCCTGCATGCCTTCAAACATGGGCGCCATCTGCATTTTCGCGCTGAGGGGGGCTTCTTTGAAAAAAAGCTCCATGTCCTTGGCGAAGTTCTTTTCGAAGGCTGCTGGGTCATCACCCAGCATCAACTGCATCTCGGGGCTGTCGGCGGCGCGTTTCTTCATGTCGCGAAAAATGCCGCCTATGATGCGCCGGCGGTCGTCGGCGGGCAGCTTGTCGATGCCTTTCATCACGATGTTGAAGCTTTCCGCGACGGTGCGGCCGACGTAGTCGCTTTTCTCCTCGTCGGTGAGCGAGTCGAAGAAGCGGTCCATCGTCTCCTGGCCGTCTTCGCGCAGGGTGTTGCGCTGATTGAGGTCCAGTTTGATCACGGAGGTGATGACCTTGTCGAGGCGTTCGCCGCGTTGTTTCGCGTCCAGGTTCTCGTTTTCCAGCCAGGGGGCGCCGGCCATGAGGGCGAGCGTCTTTTCCGGAGAGAAGACGGAATCCTCCGTCAACCACATCACGGCGGCCACGGCACCCCAGACGAGGATGAGGAAGGCGGCGACTTGAAGCCAGAAGCGTTGGAGGTTCATCGGTTGGCCGGGAGTAGAGCGATGCCGGGCGAGTGGACAAGGCCAAGATCAGCCGGAGGATTGCGATGATGGGTGAACGATGCGAATCATGGCGCTCGACAGCCGATTTCCACGATGACAGCCCTGCTTCTCGATCCCATTTACCAGCAGCATGACCCGGGCCCGGGGCATCCTGAGAGCATCCTGCGCCACGTCGCCGTCACCAAGGCGCTCACCGCAGCAGGCATCGTGGCGAAAACCCAGGCTGTCCCGCCCCGCGCGGCCACGCTGGATGAAATCGCTCTTTGTCACGATCCGGCCTACATCCGCACGGCCCGGGAGGACGTGGAATCCGGGCGCGACGACCTCAGCACGGGAGACACGGCTGTTTGCGCGAAGTCCTACGAAGTCGCCACGCAGGCGGTCGGCGGCGTCTTGAATGCGGTCGATGCGGTGTTCTCAGGCCGTGCCAAGAACGCCTTTTGCGCCGTGCGCCCGCCGGGCCACCATGCGCGGCCCGCCCAGGGCATGGGCTTCTGCCTTTTCAACAACATCGCCATCGCGGCCCGCCACGCGCAGACGCGGCATGGGGCGCAAAAGATCGCCATCGTCGATTGGGACGTGCATCACGGCAATGGCACGCAGGACATCTTTTATGAGGACGGCAGCGTCCTTTTCTGCAGCACGCACCAAAGCCCGCTGTACCCCTTCACGGGTCATGCGGATGAAACGGGCGCGGGCCGGGGCCGGGGCAGCACGCTGAACCTGCCGTTTCCGGCCAGGACCGGCATGAGCACCCTCGGCGCGGCTTTCACAGACCGCCTGCTGCCGGCCATCGACCGCTTCAAGCCGGACCTGATCCTCATCTCCGCCGGATTCGACTCCCGGATCGACGATCCGCTGGGCCAGTTCCGCCTGACCGACGACGATTTCGTGACCCTGACCCGGCTCCTCATGGAATCCGCCGCCAACCACTGCCAGAGCCGTCTGGTCTCCGTGCTGGAAGGCGGGTACAACATTCAGGGCCTGGCCAGCGCCGTCACGGCACACGTGGGCGGCCTGATGGCGTGAAAGACTCAAGCGCCTCGTTGACAGCGCCCCTGTTTCATCGCTACTCAAGGACCGCCGCATCTGCATGAACCTGCCCAACAAGCTCACCCTCTCCCGTCTCGTGCTGACGGGCGTTTTCGTGGTGTGTTTCTACCTGCCGTGGACGAACGCCATCTCCATCGCGATGATCGTTTTCGGCATCGCCTCAGCCACGGACTACTTCGACGGCCAGATCGCCCGCGCCCGCGGCATCGTGACGAATTTCGGGAAGCTCTTCGATCCCCTGGCGGATAAAATCCTCATCGCCGCCGCCTTCATCCTGCTGACTTCCGACAAGACGATCCCGCAGGAGCTGCGGATGCCCGCCTGGATCGCGATTGTCATTTTGGCCCGCGAGTTCTTCGTCACCGGCATCCGTCTCGTCGCGGCCGGACAGGGCGCAGTGCTGGCTGCGGAGCGGCTGGGGAAGCACAAGATGCTGTGGCAGATCCTGACCGTGATTTATTTCATGATGAGGCAGGCCTCGACAGAGCCGCTCTTCAGCTTCATGCGCCCCGCTTTCACCAGCAATCCGGGTGTGGAGCAGATCGTGGCCTCCGCCATCGTCTATTTCACCACGCTGCTGACCCTCGTTTCCGGATTCAGCTACTTTTGGAAGAATCGCCGTCTTTTTGACGATGCCTGACCGATCCCCGCAAACCATGAAAGCCGAAGAACAAATCGCCGCCCTCGGATTGACCCTGCCGCCCGCCCCGCCGCGCGGGGGTGTTTACAAGCCTGTCGTTGTCGTCGGCGGCATCGCCTACGTCTCCGGCCACGGACCTTACCTGGGGGAAGGGGAGTACATCACGGGGCGCGTGGGTGACGATCTCGATCTCGCGCAGGGGAATGAAGCCGCCCGGCAGACCGGTCTAGCCCTGCTGGCCACGCTGCGCAGCGAGCTGGGTAGCCTGGACCGGGTGAAGCGGGTGGTGAAGCTCCTCGGCATGGTGAACAGCACGCCGGACTTTCAGGAGCATCCGAAGGTGATCAACGGCTGCAGCGAGCTCTTCGGCCAAGTCTGGGGGGAGGACGCCGGCATCGGCGCACGCAGCGCCGTGGGCATGGGATCGCTTCCGGGAAACATCGCCGTGGAGATCGAGGGCATTTTCGAACTGCACTAAAAAACCCGCGCCGTCTCCGGCGCGGGTGTGAGGAAGGCGTGGTCGGCAGGAAGGGTCAGTACCAAGGGGAGTTCCAGCCGGAGCCGAAGCCGAAGGGACTCCCGAAGCCGACCGGACGTCCGAAGCCGACCGGACCAGCGAATCCCGACCGGAAGGGCGTCTGGCGGTAGCAGTAGTTCGGACTGCGATAACGCGAGTAGTAGGGGCGGGAGTAGGCATACCGGCTGCCATAGACCGGACCGCCCCGCACAAAGTAGCTGCGGTCGCGACTGGCGCCGATGGCGTTCCCGGCCAGACCGCCGAGCACGCCGCCGATAAGGGCACCCTGCAAGGGACGGCGGCTCTGGTTGCCGATGATGCCGCCGAGGACGGCACCGCCAGCGGCACCATAAATGGTGCCCCTCTGCTGGTTGGAGCGGTAGCCGTGCCCGTAGCCGTAGTAGGGATACTCGCAGGAAGTCAGCATGAGGGAGACACCAGCGAGCGCGATCATTACAAGTCGAATGGAATGC
>CAMAZK010000165.1 GCA_945863205.1 Akkermansia muciniphila
AACACCGAACCCAACCCGAAAATCACCTTCCCGGCGGACATTGCGACGGCGGAACGTTTTGTGGACTGATCCCCTGCATGCCCGACTCAAACGAACTCGACCAGGCCCCTTCCCTGCCCCGCCGGAACTGGGTTTCCATCGTGCTGGTCCTCGTCGTTCAGTCGCTGAACTCCTTCAGCGATAACTTCGTCAAAATGCTGCTGATCGCGCTGTCGATCATCATCGCTAAAGAATCCTGGGTGGGCCGCCACATGGAACTGTGGCTGGGCGCGATCTTTTCCCTGCCCTACCTGATCTTTGCGCCGCTGGCGGGCTACTGGTCGGACCGCTTTTCGAAGCGCAACGTCATCGTCTGGATGCAGGTGATGCAATTGATCTGCTTCGTCTGGCTGGCCTTCGCTCTCTGGATGCAGCGCGTCCCCGGATCGCTGGAGATTTGTCTCCTCGCCTTCTTTGTGCTGGCCGTGCAGGCGGCGGTGCTCAGTCCGGCCAAGATGGGTGTGATGAAGGAGCTTGCAGGCTCCCGTCGGCTCGGCCGCGTCTCCGGCTGGCTGCAGGTGACCATGCTGGCGGGCATTCTCGGCGGCATGTGGGCCGGTGGCATGTGGTACGGCAAGGCCTACGAAAGAACGGGTGACGCGTGGATGGCCGCCCTCTGGCCGCTGATCATCATCACCGTCTTCGGCGTGGGGGAGCTCGTCGCCGCTCTTTGCATTCAAAAGACGCCGGCTCATCCCGAAGTGCGCTGGCGCAGGTCCATGGCCTGGGAGCACTTCGACAGCATCAAGATCGTCTTCCGCCGCCGTTCCATCCGCCTCGCCGCCCTGGGCGTGACCTATTTCTGGTTCGTCTCGAACGCCATCAGCTTCATCCTCGTGACCCTGACCAAGGAACTGCATCCCGACACCGGCGGCGGAGACGGGCCGATGGAGCTGGCCAAGGTCGCCGGCATCCTAGGCATCGGCGTCATCAGCGGCAGCTTTTTCGCCTCGCACGTCAGCCGGAACCGCATCGAGATGGGGCTGATTCCGCTGGGCGGTTTCGGCCTGGTGGCCGGCCTGCTCTGGTCCGGGCTGGCGCCGCTCGGCAGCAGTTGGATGTATGCCGGCATCATCTTCACCGGCGCGGCGGGCGGCTGCTTCATGGTGCCGCTCTACGCCTTCGCGCAGGACAAGGCGGAGAAGCAGGAAAAGGCCCGCATTCACGCCGGCATGAACCTCATGGACTGCCTCAGCACGCTCGTCGCCGTGGCGGTCGTGGCGCTGATGAAATGGCTGGAGCTCCCCGCCTCGACGCAGTTCCTCCTCCTGGCCATCCCCACCTTCGCCGCCGCCGCCTACACCCTACGGCTGCTGCCAAATGATTTCGTGCGCTTCCTCCTGCTCGCCATCGTGCGCATGGTTTACCACGTGAAGCCCGTCCACGCCGAGCGCGTGCCTTCCGAAGGCGGCGTGCTGCTGCTATGCAACCACGTCAGCTACATGGACGCCTTCATCATCGGCGCCGCCTGCCGCCGCCATGTGCGCTTTGTCATCTGGGACGAGCTTTACCACATCAAGGGCGTCACCGGCTTTCTCCGCCTCGTCGGCTCCGTGCCCATCTCCCCCACCCGGGCGAAGGACGGCATCCGAGCCGTGGCCGCCGCCTTGAAGGAGGGGGAAATGGTCTGCCTCTTCCCCGAAGGCCAGATCACCCGTCATGGCATGGTCAATGACCTTCGCAAGGGCTTCGAGATCATGGCTCGTCAGGCGGGAGCCATGGTCGTCCCCGCCTACCTCGACGGTCTCTACGGCAGCATCTTCTCCTTTCAGGGCGGCCGCTTCTTCAGCAAGATGCCGCGCCGTCTGCGCTATCCGGCCTCCGTGCTCTTTGGCCAGCCCATGGCCGCGCGGGACGCCTCCGCTGAAAACGTGCGCACCGCCATGCTCGCCCTCGGCAGCCAGGCCATGCTCAGCCACCGGTTGCTGGCCAAACCACCGCCCGCAGCCATGCCCGGCGTCATCAATGCGCTGCGACTCAGCGAGGTCGAGTGGCGGCACGAGGGCGATGTCTTCCTCTGCCTCGAAGCTCCCCGCAGCCCGCTTGATCAGATGGTCAAGGCACTGACCCAGATCATGCCAAAATCTGTCTCCATCACGGATGCCGGCCAGACGCGGGCGGAGCACATCGTCGCTTTCACCACTCGCGAAAACCTGCCGCGCCTCAGCGGCAATGAACGCCTCGTTTTCTGCATTGACTCCGATCCCGCCCCCCTGCCCGCCGCTTCCCCCGGGGTCCTGCGCGGCTACATCGACCCGGCCACCTCCATCCTCCTCAGCGTCGAAGTCCCCGATCCACCCATGCCGGAAAACGAACCCGGCGGCCAGCTCGGTCGGAAAGCCGGCTCCCTCGGTCGCCTCCTGCCCGGCTTCAACCTTCAGAACGCAGCCGACAGCATCCGCATCAGCGGCCTGATGCCCGGCAGCGACACCGAAATCCACCTGCCCGGCGTGCGCCTCGATGACCAGGGCTTCCTCGTGCCCCTCTGACCGCTCTTGAGGAGCGATGGGGCCGCATCTCAGCCATGTCGTCCGTCGTCCCTCTCTGCCGCCATTGGCTCGCCATTCCGCCACGGGAGTCGGCTGACTATTGAGTGTTCAGGAATTGCTCTGGGATTCCAATGTTTTTCATGGGGTAGGGCTTTTTCGCTTGGCAACGGGAGAGGTCAGGGAGAAGTCCGCTAGGATTTTTTTCATTCACGAAACAAGGAGCATGCGCAAATTTCGATCATGGTGGAGGCATTTGGGCAAGAGCCTGGTGGCGCGGGTGAACCTGGAGGTGACGCGCAGGCTGAATGGAAGGTCGGTGATCCTTCCCGTAGTCGAGGGACGCAAAACAGGCATCGGGGGAGAGCACTGGATGAGCGGCTTGCTCAAGCGCCTGCTCGAATCGGAAAAAGGCGGTTTCTATGACGTGGGCGTCAACCTCGGCCAAACATTAGCGAAGGTGAAAAGCCTCGAGCCAGGTCGGTCCTACGTGGGCTTTGAGCCGAGCCCTTTCTGTCAGTACTACGTAGGCCGTCTGGTCGCGTGCAATGAATGGTCCGACGTGACGATTTGCCCATGTGCCTTGTTTGATCGGGACACACTTCTGCCGATGAGCGGGGCGGCAACCGGCCATGCGGCCGCCACCCTGATCGCGGAGCTTAGGCCCCAGAAGCAGAGCGCCACGACGCTCGTCCCGGCCTTCCGCTTCGATTCCGTCGCGGAGACGATGCCTCCAGGACGCGTGGCCATCGTCAAGATCGATGTCGAGGGCGCCGAAGTGGAGGTCGTGCGCAGTCTGTCGGGGCTCCTGATCCGCGACATGCCCGTCATCACCCTTGAGGTTCTGCCTTTGAAGGGTGACGAAAACACCTTTCGTGCTTCGCGCAACGCGGAGCTAAAGTCCATGCTCGAAGGTCTGGGCTACGTCCTTCACGTCATCAAAAAAACCGATGACGACCACTTTGCAGGTGTCGAAGCCGCCCCCCACTTTGGCGCACACAGCGACGCTCGCTTCAAAGACTACCTGGCGATCCCTCGACACAAGCTCCCGGCATTGCTGGATTCCTTGCTAGCGTAACCCCCGAGCTGCGGTCGCCCGCTCGCGCACGAATTCGCAGCAAGGGATCATGAACCGACTGGTCACCGTAGGGCTGGGTCTCTAATGTTCATTTCCCACCGATTCTTTTCCATTTCCAATCGATGGTGGATCTGAATCGGTGGAAGCCATGGAGAGACGTGGCCTTGGTTCAGACAAAGGAATGGAGACAGAGGAATCATGGATTGCATTCCCCGGTCCCCATCTGCCAAAAAGGGCACACAGGGACACCCCGGTCTCAGCATTGTAGGGCGTTACCGTCACTCGGAACGAGAAGATCTGTGCATGAGTCTCCTCAACCCACCATTCGGCAGACTGAGCGTGGATCTGTGATCCATGCCTTAAGGGCATCAAAGCGATAGCGAAAGTCTATTTTCGTTACTGACGCCGCACCGCGATGACTGTAAAGAAATGTCCATCCAAGCCCCCCGCCAACAACATCTCTGGATCTGGTTTCTCTGGCTCGCCGGCTTCTACAGCGTGTGGACCTGGCTGGTGTTCGGCAACGACCGCTGGGACGATGTGACCGCGCACTGGCCGATCGCGCTGGCGATGGCGATGGGCAGCTATGTGGCTGGCTCCACGCCGATGGGCGGCGGCACGGTGGGCTTTCCGATTCTCGTCCTGCTCTTCGGCCTTCCGGCGACTTTGGGCCGTGATTTCAGCTTTGCCGTGCAGTCCATCGGCATGACCAGCGCCAGCATCTTCATCCTCTGCCGCCGCCAACCTCTCGCATGGTCGATGTTGAAGGGTTCCATGCTCGGTTGCCTCCTCGGCTTGCCGCTCGGCATTTTCTGGATCGCGCCCTTCATCCCTGAACTGTGGATCAAGATTTCATTCGCCGTTGTCTGGGCCAGTTTCGGCGTGCTGCATCTCTACCGCATCGGCGAGATCGCCTCACACGAAGGCATGACCGAGTTCGATGAACGTTGGGACTTCCGCGTCGGCATCGTCATCGGTCTGTTCTCAGGGGCAAGCGTGGCTGCCGTCACTGGCGTAGGCATCGACATGGTGCTCTACGCATCGCTCGTACTGCTCTGCCGCGCGGACTTGAAGATCGCCATCCCGACCTCGGTCATCATCATGGCCTTCACCTCCGTGCTTGGCATCATCATCAAGAACCTCACCACTGGCATGCAGCCCGGTGTGTATGAAAACTGGCTCGCCGCAGCGCCCGTCGTGGCCCTCGGTGCGCCACTCGGTGCCTTCATGGTCGAGCTAATCGGCCGCAAGCCCACACTGCTCTTCGTGGCGGTGCTCTGCGTCGGCCAGTTCATCTGGACGCTCTACACGGAGCGCACCGCGTTGGGCTTCAGTGGCCTCCTCCTTTCTCTCGCCGCTGTCGGCCTCTTTCTAATCGGCTTTGAAAAACTCCGTGCCTGGGGCGCTGTGCTCGTCGGTGAGCGACAGGCATTCCTTGCGGCTGAGAATGGGAAGAAGTGAGGCTTGGATGGTTCGATCTAACCGCAGAGGGGCAAAGAGGCGGAGGAGGCAGAGTTTTTAAGATCAGAAATCTCTGCGATCTCTGCCTCTCCGCCCCTCTGCGGTAAAAACGAACGCCCAATCCCCACACCCGTCCTCGACAGTGCCCGCAGGTTCGTCATGCTGGGCGGCCCGATGTCCGCTCCGCTTCCGATCTTCGAACTCCGCCAGACCTTCACCGCCGCTCTTCTCGATCCGGCGCTGCCGAATCTGCTGATCAAAGCGCCCACGGGTTCCGGCAAATCGACGCAGATTCCTCAGTTCGTGCTCGATTCAGGCATCCTCCCCGAAGGCAAACGCTGCGTGGTGCTGCAGCCGCGCCGGATTGCCGCCCGCATGCTGGCGCAACGCGTGGCGCGTGAACGAAACGCACGTCTCGGCGGCGAAGTCGGTTATCAGGTGCGCTTTGAAAACATCACCAGCCGCGAGACGCGACTGACCTATGTCACCGAAGGCGTCATGCTGCGCATGCTGCTCGAAGACCCGATGCTCGACCGCGTCGGCTGCATCGTGATCGACGAATTCCACGAGCGTCATCTCGATGGCGACCTCGTGCTGGCCTTTGCCCGGCGATTGCAGCAGCGGCGGGCGGATTTGAAGATCATCGTCATGTCCGCCACGCTCGTGCCGGGGCCGCTGGTGGACTTCATGCAGCCCTGCAAGCTGCTCGAATCCGAAGGCCGTACCTTCCCCGTGGAGGTGCGTTACCAGGCGGCGCTTCAGCTCAAAACCGGCTATCCCGAGGCGATCTGGGATCAAGCCGCCCGCGCCTGTGAGGATCTGGCGAACTCGCCCGGCTTCAGCGGCGACATGCTCGTCTTCATGCCCGGTGGTCACGAGATCCGCAAGACCATCGCCGCGATCCAGGGCCGCGCCTTTGCACGCGGCCGCCGCGTGGTGCCGCTGCATGGTGAACTCACGCCGCAGGATCAGGACTCCGCCGTCACGCCCGGTGAGCAGCCGAAGATCATCGTCAGCACCAACGTCGCTGAAACATCGCTCACCATCGAGGGCGTGAAGGCTGTCATCGACGGCGGCACGGCCCGAATCGCGAACTACGACGCGCGGCGTGGCATCAACACGCTCACCGTGAACAAGATCAGCCGCGCCTCCGCCGAGCAGCGCGCTGGACGTGCGGGCCGACTCGGCCCCGGAATCGCAGTGCGCCTTTGGACCCAGCGCGAGCACCTGCTGCGTCCCGAGTGCGAGCTGCCTGAAGTGCAGCGGCTCGATTTGAGCGAGGCGCTGCTGGCGCTGCGTGTTCTTTTCAAGCCTGAAAAAAAGACAACAGAATCGGGACAGCAGAATGATTCAGAAAATTCTGCTGTCCGCATTCTGCTGTCTTCGTCTCCGTTCGAATGGTTTGAGGCTCCCGCGCCCGCCGCTCTCAAACGTGCCGAAGACCTCCTCCACAACCTCGGCGCCACGGACGCCCACGGCCAGATCACGAACATCGGCCGGCAGATGGCCAAGTTCCCTCTGCACCCGCGTTTCTCGCGGATGCTCCTGGCAGCGGCGGAGTTCGGCTGCCTGCGCGAGGCCGCGTTGTGCGCTGCGGTGGCGCAGGGGCGTGACATCCTGCTCGTCGGACAAAAGAATGCGTCCCACAAGAGCGAGGAGTTTTGGGAGAAGGATGACGTGAGCGAGTTCCAGGCGCTGCTGCGTGCCTTCACGCGAGCCGAGGCGATGAACTTCGAGCCGGATGCCTGCGCCCGTTACGGCGTGCATGCGATGGCATCGCGTGAGGCCGCCCGCAGTGAGGAACAGTTCCTCCAGCTCGCCAAACGCGCCGGTTTGACCATCAACGACGAGGTTGCCAATCCTGAGGCGCTGGCCAAGACGCTGCTCGCCGCCTTCAGCGATCACCTCGGCGTCGAGACGAGCCCCGGCAGTCGCATTTACCGGCTCGCGGGCGGTTACACCGGCCATCTCGACAAAGACGCGCACATCAAGGCGCCCCGCCTGCTCGTTGCCTCCGAGATTGTCGAGGTGCAGGGCAAGGCGCTCACCGTGAAACTCAACAACGTCACCCGCATTGAGGAGGAATGGCTGCACGAGATGTTCCCGGACGACTGCACCGCCGGACGCAGCGCCCGTTACGACAGCGTGAACCGCCGCGTCATGAACATGGAGGAGACACGCTTCCGCAGCCTCGTGCTCGCCAGCAAGGAGCGTGGAGAACCGGATGAGACTCAGGCCGCCTCTTTGCTCGCCGCCGAAGTCATCGCAGGGCGCCTCGAACTGCCGCTGTGGAATGAAAAGGTCGAGCAGTGGATCACGCGTGTGAACTGCCTGGCCAAATGGATGCCCGAACTCGAAATTCCCACCATCGGCGAAGAAGACCGCCATCTCATCATCGAGCAACTCTGCCACGGCTGCGCCACCTACCGTGCGCTCAAAGACCGCGAGGTCTTCCCTGCCCTGCATCAATGGCTCAGCCATTCGCAGCGCGAGATGCTCAACCAGTACGCCCCGGAGCGCTACGCGCTCAAGAACGGCAAGACCGCCCGCATCGTCTATGACGAAAAGCAGCCGCCGAGCGTCAGCGCCGTGCTGCAGCAGATGTACGACATCCACGAAAACCCCAAAGTCGCCGCCGGGCGCGTCAGCGTCACCGTTCACCTGCTTTCACCCGCCCAAAGGCCGATCCAGACGACCGGAGACATCGGCCGGTTCTGGAAGGAAGGGTATCCAGGGGTGAAGGCGCAACTGCGCGGGCGGTATCCGAAGCATGAGTGGCGGTAAAGTTGCCCTGTTCCTGCGGAACAGGGGGACGTTGTTGCACAGCAACAACGCTACTTTCCCTGATGGCCCACCCACCCGACGGCTTCTGAGCGCATCCTAGGGTTCGCGAACGGGCTTCCCTTCCCGGAAGCTTTGAAGGTGCTGCTTCAATTCGAGGGCACCCTCGTCGTCATTGTAGTTCAATTGCGACTTCTCCGACCATTTGATTGCGGATTCAAAGTCGCCGCTCTCGGCATAGGCGGCGGCGAGGGTGTCGAGGATGCTGGGGTCTGACCAATCGGTGGCCTCGCAGGCCTGCGTAGCCACCCTGACGGCGCGAGGGCCGTCACGAATGGTGGGATCGGGACAGGTGGCGAGCAGCCAGGCGAGGGAATTGGTCACCATGACGGCGGAGGTGAGCTCCGCCGTGCTGGACAGCAGGTCGAGCGCCCTCGCATAGTCCTTCTGGGAGATGAGAATCTGGGCGGCGGTGGATGCGGTCCAGCCATGATCGGGATGATTCCGGAGAACATGCTCGAGATCGGGCAATGCAGCAGCGGAATCGCCATTCTCCAGCGCACGCATGGCACGCGCGAGGTGCCAGTCATCCAGCCACGGCGCCCAGAACAGCGTGACTGCGGAAGCGAGCAGCAGCAGCGCCGCCGCCGCTACGGCCAGACGGCGCCCTTTCCATTCGCCGACCGCGGCTCCGGCCAGCAAGCCAGCCACCAATCCGCCGAGGTGGGCGAAGTTGGCCACGTTCATCGTGCCTGCGGAGGTCATGACAAAACATAGCACCAGCCAGCCGAGCATGAGCATGATCGTACCGCGTCTGACGACCCGACCGAAGACCGGCTTCCACACGCGCTGGACGAGCAGGTAGCCGAAGAGTCCGTAGACCATTCCCGACATACCAACGCCGGTGCCACCGGTAACGGCCAGCTCGGCGGAGCTGCTGATCCAGGTGGTCATCACGATGAGCGCCCCATAGCCCCGGGCGGGCAGTTCCCTCTCCAGCACCGCCCCAAAGCGCCCGACCCAGTAGCAGTTGAAGAACAAGTGCATGGGGTCCACATGCAGGAAGAGGGAGGTCAGCAGGCACCACCATTTCCGCCCCTGCCAAAGATCAAGACCGTTGGCATAGAGCCAACTTCCAACAGGCTCCGGAAACAGCCTCCAAAAGGCGGTGCATGCGACGCTCAAGACGATTAGCGAGGCCGTGATCCACGCTACCCGCGCCGGAGCGGCCGGGCTCGCGACGGGTTCTGATTCTCGAAGCTCGGAAGGCGGGTCGGCGCTGGGTTCGGTCACAGGCGCGATGAGACGATGCGAAGCAGCGCCGCGCAATCAAAATGCTCAGAGTTTGTCCGGAGCCTCTCGCGCATCTGACGACTCAGCCGCAGGCAGTAAAGCAGCGACAGCGCCCCGAACACACCGCAACAGCAATTCACAAGCCGCCTCGCGACAGGAATCTCAAGGCCGCCACCGGCGATGAAGGCCAGAGGCAGGAACGCCGCGCAAACGAAGAGCCCTATCCGCAGCTCTCAGGCATCGCCTACCGGATCACGTGACGGGCCAGTGAAGAAGACCGCGTCAGCGTGACCGTTCACCTGCTTTCACCCGCCCAAAGGCCGATCCAGACGACCGGCGACATCGGGCGGTTCTGGAAGGAAGGGTATCCAGGGGTGAAGGCGCAGCTTCGGGGGAGGTATCCGAAGCACGAGTGGCGGTGAGGATCGCCGAGTTCCGAGTCAGCAGCAGCCGGGCCACCACGATCAATTCACGAACCGCACTGAAGAGTCTCTTGCCTTCGGCGGAGTGCTGCGAAGTGGAAGTCTGCGCTCCTTCATCGTCGGGACGTCGCGCATCTATCTCTGGCTCGGTGACAGCATTTCGACCGCAACGGGTTCACCCTCGACGTGTATCTTGACTAATTTCTCCAACTGCATGATTGGCCTTTCCTTGCTCGCGGCTGGATAGAGACTGCGAGGAAGTCCGCTGAGTTTCTCAAACAGATAGGCATACTCGCTGTCGAAGGCGTTGTACGTTTCACCCACGAGATCAATCAACGGCTTGGGCCACTTGAATGTCACCTTCGCAAAGAGACGTCCTTCTCGCGTGATTTGGTAGGCTGATTCGGATTCAGCCTCGGATTCTACCCCCTCCAGTCTGAACTCCAGATTCTTGCCATCGGAGGTCATGCGTGTCGCCAGGACGAACGGCGCATCCACGTTGTTGTAGGGGACTTCGTCGTGCCACGATGCCTTTTGAATCAGCTTGTCTCCCTGCCACTGATGAAAACCCGACTCGCCCCAAATGGCACGACGTCCGGAGTTTTGATCGAGGCGCACCAAGCCGCC
>CAMAZK010000166.1 GCA_945863205.1 Akkermansia muciniphila
AGTCCGCCGTGCCCAATTTGGGCATACCCGCTGGAGCCTCCTGCTGCGACCGTCACATCATGAGCGAATACCGTGATGTTTCCGGTAAAGATCCCCCTCGAGTTTTCACCACCATGTCCCACTTGGACGTTAGCTGCGGGTCCATTTCCGGTGAGCATCAGGTTGCCTCCGGCAGAAATATTGATGTCACCCGACCAGTCTCCATCGGTCTCCGTGTAGGGAAAGATGCCCTGCCCGCCATGCCCGATATGAGCATAGGTCGTTGTCGAAAGTCCCGCGCGGACATTCACATCGCCCCTAGCCCGAACGTTGATCGAGCCACTAGCGTCCGTTTGGGCACCACTTGGATTCATGCGAAACCCCAGAAGAGCAAATGCTCCGCCTGACGAATTGCTGCCAAGCACCGAAACATTGGCACCGGCGACGTTGGTCGCTGCATAGCGACTGCCCACGGCCACCGCCGAAGTTCCGCCCGTTCTGCCGACGAACACGCTGCCTCCATTGTTTCCGTAGCTGGAAGCATCGCCTTCGACGGCTGCATAGTCAGCAGGAAGACTCCCTGTGAGACCGGCGACACCGTCCCATCCCGAAACGAGAGTCACACCCCCTCCTGTTCCACCTCCCGTCCCGGAGGAATTCTGTAGGCTGGCGTACATCTGCACATCATGCGCAGCGAAGGCGGCGAAACTGAACGGGAGTGAAAAGTCAAAATTGGAGGTCACAAACACGTCCCCCGCACCCGAATTGGTGCCGCGCCCAATCTGGGCTGAAGAAACCACCCCCCGATTGATGACATGAAAGTGGCTGGCCAGCATCACATTGATCGGTGCGTTGCTGCTCTGCGCGTTTCGAATCCCGAACTGCGCCACGCCGGCGGCGCTCACGGTGCTGGCCTCAACGACGAGTGCATAGGCCGCCGCGTTCGTCGCCCCGAGTAGGGATCCGACATTGACCACCGTGGTCTGGGTCCCGTCTCCGATCCGAATCGTTCCCGCGTTGTTGCTGTAGGCGGAGGGATCAGCCTGGATGCTGGCAAAGCTGAATAAAGGACCTGCTCCCGGCGTGCTTGTCAGCCCCGTTACACCATCCCAGCCAGCACCAACGTTCACCGCCGCAGAGCCATTATTTGTCACAGAGGTTTTGAACACGAGATCCCGGGTTGAAATCACCGTGAGATCGTTTGCACCCCCGATCGCGCCCGTGACGATCATGCCACCCGCCCCGGTAGCCCCAATCGTGACCGGTCCGCCAAAGCCCGCGCTGAAAAAGTTGGTCGCCACAGCCGGTGAAAGAAGCGCCTCCGTAGCTCCTGCTCCAGGCGAGGCATCCAAGGTGCCCGTGACGAAAAGAACCTCGGCATTGGAAACGGCGGACGCTGTGGTCGTCAGGTGCCGTATCATCCAACCGGAAGTAATGCCCGTGCCGTTGACCAAACTCGATTCTCCTCCCACCCTCACGTCGATCACCCCTTGCCGGGTTCCCGTGTTTGTCAGGCCGCCAGCCGTTCCATGCCCGATCTGTGCCGGCGACCGGCTGGAGGAACCGCCGAGAAGAGACAGGTTCCCCGCAACGCTAAGCGCTATCGCACCGCTGTGATTACCGTCGCTCAACGCGCCCCCGTGGCCGATCTGTGCCACCGAATCATTGGTGGAGCCCAGACCTCCCTGCAAAGTGACATCCTGTGCGGTGACGGAGATGTTGCCTGAGTGGTTTCCATCGGAGGCATAACCTCCGTTGCCAAGCAGCGCGTTGGCGAGCGCGCCCGAGCCTCCTCGGATTGTCAGTACTCCTGTGACGACACTCAGACTGCCGGTGCCAGATCCCCTGTTTCCGTGGCCCGCGTTGCCAATTTGCGAGTAGCTCAAGGAACCGCCCCCAGCCAGCAAACTCACCGAAGTCGGCGCAATGATCATGATGTCACCGCCAAAGCTGTTTGCCGACTGCCCACCGCTGGAGTCCTGCCCGCCATTTCCGATTTGTGCGTAGCCGCCGAATACGTTCCCTCCTGCGACCATCAGGCTGTTTTTCAGGATGACTGTGATCGGCGCTGCCGTCGAAAACCCTGTGGCTGCCGTTGGCTCGCGGAAGCCCAACTGCGCATACCCGTTGGTCACGGTGGAACTTCCTGTCAAAGTCAGATCATGGCCGACGACCTGGGTGCTGCCAGAACGGCTGCCCACAGCCACCACCGGGTTTCCCACACTGGCACCAATATAAACACTGCCGCTGTTGTTCCCGTAGGCTGCTGGGGAGGCCATGATTGAGGCAAAGTTCATCAATGGTCCTGTGCCAGGAGTCATGGCCAGCCCCGTCGTTCCGTCCCATCCGCTCCCGATGTTCACGACGCCACCTCCGACTGCCAAACCGTTCTGCACCCCAAGAAGAAAACGGAAGTCCGTCGTGGAGAGCAAGGTCAGAGCGTTGCTGCTGCTGTAATTCCATGAAGACGTGAGCGAAAAGCCACCGCTGCCCGTGGATGCCACTGTGACTGAGCCGCCTGCGAGATTCGCTATAAACTTGCTGGTGAAGTCAGCACTGGTCGAAGTGACACTCGCCACGAGACCCGTCGAGTAGTCCAAAGTCCCGGTGGAGAAAAGCACATCCGCATGGGTCACACCATTGGCCGTGCTGGTCGCATGGCCGATGTTCCAAATGGCATTTATGGCGATGCCATTCACAAAGCTGCTCTCACCTGCGACTCTCACATCCAGATTGCCCTGCCGCGTACCGGAGAGGGCCGTAGTGACATCTCCGTGCCCGATCAATGCATAAGCCTGCGTTGCGTTAGAGACCGATCCGGCGCGCAAATCCAGATTCCCCCCGATGGTGACCGCAACATCGCCGCTGAAATTTCCAGCGCTGCCTGGCCCGCCGTGTCCGATCTGCGCATAGGACCGCGATAAACTCCCCCCCTGCAGCGTCGCACCGCCCGTGAGAGCGACCGTGATCTTACCGCCGTTGTTGCCGGCGGAATTGTTCCCACCGTGCCCGATTTGAACGCGGGAAAACAAGGATGCGCCCGTCATCGCCAAATTGACTGCCGTCAAAGAGATGTCGCCGGTGTGGCTGCCTGGACTCGTGTTTCCGCCATGGCCCAGCTGCGCATATCCGTCGCCAGTCCCGGCGCCCGTGAGAGTCACATTCCCGGCGCTGACGACAGTGATGGATCCTGTGTGACTGCCGCTGGCGGAATAGCCACCATGACCGAGCTGGGCATAGGCCTGGGGTCCGACGCTGGTAACACTGAGATTCCCGCTCGCGACGCGAATGTCACCGCCGTAGTTGCCCGTCAGCAAACCACCCCCATGCCCCAGTTGCCCGGAGGAACGCAACCCGGCTCCCGAGACAATCGAAACGGTTCCCGGCGTGCTCAGGCTGATCTTACCTCCCAAATTGCCATCAGGCTCCACGCCCAACACGGGATCCAGCCCGCCATGTCCGATCATTGCCGGCGCACTCGCGGCACTCCCTCCCTGGACAGACACATTGCCTCTGAACACACCGTTGATCGGGCCATCAATGTTAAAGTTGGCGGAAACTCGGGACGTGCGGTATCCGAGTTGCGAAGCCGTGCTAATCGTCGAGTTGCTGGCAATGATGCTCAGCGTGTTTCCGGCCACATTGGTCGGGCCGAAACGACTGCCTACCGAAACGTCAAGTGTTGAACTGGCGCTGCCGATCTGGATGCTGCCTGCCCCGGCGACGCCGTTTTCCAATCCATAGGCCCCGGCATCAACAATGCTTGCGAACATTGCCGAACCTGACTGAACACCGCTTGATCCGCCGAAGCCTGTCACTCCATCCCAGCCGGAAACCACCTGAACAGCACCGGTGCCACCGTTTTGGATGCCCCGGCTGAAGATGACATTGCCATGCGCGAGCAAGGTCAGGTCATTGGCGCTGACATAAGAAAGCGCCGCGCTCACGGTCAGATTGCCCTGCTGCCCGCCGCTACCATTGGTCGAAACGACCACGTTGCTAGAAGCGAGGCTGGAAATGATCGACGACGCCTCAGATGAGCCCACGGTGAAATCTGTTGGATCCAGAAGCAGCGTGCCTGCGAGACCCGCCCCAGCTCCGCTGAGGTCGGCCAGGCCCGTGAAGTCCAAAGTTTGACGCCCCGACACCTCGGCAAAACCGCCCAGTGCCCCCGTATCGGTGCCGCGTGCAGTGATATTGCCGGCGAATGCCGTGGCGCCATCACTCCAGACAATGACACTGCCTCCGCCAGACGATCCGTCGGCAAGCAGACTCACTCCATCGCCTACACTCACGCTCAGTGCATTGGGCAGAGCCGGATTCCGACCTTGGAAGTCACCTCCGATGCGAATGTCGCCGCCTCGCTGGCCCCCGCTGGCATTCAACATGGCCCCCGTATGCAACTCAATCCCCCCGCCAAGAACCGTCACCTGCCCGCCGGTTCCGGTCCCTCCGCTGGCGTCCAAGGTCCCGCTGTTTTCGACGCGACCGGAAGACTCGGCCTGGAGCCGCACCTCCCCGCCGGAGCCGTCACTGCGCCGCGCCGAAATCCTGCCGCTGTTCTTGACGGTGCCGCCTCCGCCTGCGGTCAGCAGGACACGCCCGCCCTTGGTCACCGCCCCGCTGGCGCGCACCACCCCGGTGTTATTCACCGCCAGTGCATAGACATTGCCGTGCGCCTTCAACTCGGCGGTCGCAGCCTCCACGCCTCCGCTGTTGGTCACTCTGCTGTTCTGTCCGGCGCGCACAAATACCCTCTCGCTTCCGGCCTGCTTCAGAAGGATCTCCGTACCAGCCGCCAAGCCCACGGTCCCCTGCGGAGCATTCAGGCTGCCCTCATTCTCCACGTTGCGGGCCAGTAGGAAAATATCACCACCGATGGCATTGATCGTCCCTTGATTCGTCACACCTGCCATTGACTCCCCCTGAAATAGCACGTCTCCCCCGGCCAAAAACTCCCCATCGCCCGCGTCCAGAGTGGAGGCGGTGAAACTGCCCACGTCGATCCTCCCCCCGGGTCCCACGAGGATGCCATTGGGGTTGATGAGAAACACTCGTCCATTAGCCTCCAAGGAGCCCATGATGGACGAAGGCAAGCCGCTCACCACCCGGTTCAGAACGGCGGCATCCGCGTTCGGTTGGATGAACCGGGTCAGCTCCCCAGCCCCGATGGAAAAGTCCTGCCAATGAATGATCGCCGTCTGCGAACTCTGTGTGACGCTCAAGATGCCGCTGGAGGCACGATCAAATGAGGCGTCGCCACTGATGACATTCTCTCCTACGGGATTGCCTCTCAGAATGGTCGTCATCTGCGCCAACCAGCAGAGTGCGCACCCGAACGCCTTCCACCATCCCGTCCTGAGAAACATCGTGTGCTGGCCTGTATATGAACTCATGATCTTGTTTTTTTCGTAATAAAGAGCAGGCTAGGTAACCCATTTTTTCGCGTCAATAATAAAGACACACACAATTACTTTTTACACCACAAGCCGACACCCCGCTTTCAGCTAGTCACTTCATTGAACTCGGGCATTTCAAGTCCCCCTTCACCCCGGGCATTCCACCTCATCTAGGCAAGCCTCTAGCTTCTCATCATGCCGCGATAAACACCCCAGGGGCAAACTCGCGGAGCGGCGCACTAGGAAGAAGACGCCACAAACCCTTGAGTTCCCGCCACGCTTTTTCCGTGCCGCTGCACGGGCCGCATCTACTCCCGCGCCGCCTTCAGGCGTTCGTCGTCGAGGTCGAGGCGGTACATCAGTTGGTTGTAGTCGTAGCGCGGGGTGGCGCGGGGATTGCCGGAGAAGGTCTCTGCGTAGGTGCCTTGAAAGTAAATCATGCGCCCGTCCTGCTGGTCGAAGAAGGCCTGATGGCTCGGATTGTAAAAGCTGTACTTGGGATGGGTGGCCACCTTCACCGCCTTGCGCCAAGGACCTTCGATCTGTGCTGCCTCCAGATACCAGACCTCTCCCAGATACGACTCCCCGCCTCCCTCCTGCACGGCGATCATGATCCAGCGCTCGCGGTGCTTGTTCCAGTGGACGCTGCCGGCATGCAGCAGCACCGGCTTGCCCGTCTGCTCATCGACCACCTGCATCCGTGCCTTTGCAGGCGGCAGTTTTCCGGCTTTGACGAGCCCAGCCTCCTCTTTCTGCGTGGTGGGCCGCACGGACTGCTGCCACACGTAGTCGCCATCCTCCGCAGACCAAGCGAGCGATTCATAAGCGGAGGTGTTTTGCACCGAATCGTAGTCGGCCTTCACCCGGGTCTGGCAGAAGGGCGTGGAGAAGTAGATCCAGTCTCCACCGGTCCCTTTCACCCGCACGGCGTTCCCTTTCGGGTGCTGCCAGTCAAACTCGTCCCCCAACACGGCGATGCGGTGAAAACGCCCCTCCGCCTCGTCGTACTCGGCCAGCCCATGCTCCAGCCGCTTGCCCAGGTCACGCCAGCGCGAGTAGTGCGCCACCATGTGCTCCCTGTTTTCCGCATCCATGACCGTCAGCAGGCCGAAGAGCCAGACGACGCCTGGATCATCCACAGGCAGCATCTTGGCCACCGCGCCGCTGCCGTCCGTCACATATTCAAAGTGGATGCCGAACTGCGGATCAAGTCCGCCGGCCTCCGGCGAATCACTCCACGCGGCGGTGGCGTGGAAATTGCCCAGGGGATAGTTCGGCCGCTGCGTATCGCCGAAGATCCAAAAGTATCGCCCCTTCCACGGCACCACCTGCACGGAGTCCTGGCCCATCACGTCGGCGAAGAGGTTCGGCCGCGGCAGCGGCGGCTCTTTGCCCAGCAGCGTGCTGTCGCGGTAGATCCCCTGCCCCGTGAGTCTGCAAACGCGCTCCGCGATGTTTGTGCGCAGCACCTTCACCTCTGCGTTTTGCCCCACCACCGGCGTGAGTTTCACTCCGGCGAATCCGAAGCCGTCCTTCGGCACCGCGTAACCCGGTCCCTCCACATGGAAAAAGACGGAGCGGTCCATGAGACCCGGCTCGTGAAAGGCGATCCAGCCCGCGCTGTCCGTCGTCATTTCGACCCCGTTCGTGGTCTTCAGCGTGATCAGCGGCACTCCGCGCCCCGTGGTTTCATCAAGCACATGGATCCCGAAGTAGTCAGGCGCCGCGGCAAAGACCGACGGCAACAGCATCGCAGCGAAAACGGACAGGCGAAATGACATGCCCCGAATTAACACCAAGCCTGCGACGGCGAAACGGAGAAATTCACCACGCTTGACACTCGAAGACCAGATGCGAACTCGCAGCCGATGTTTTTCGACACCCACACGCACCTCGGCAGCAGCCGTTTTGACGATGATCTCCCCGCCGTGCTGGAACGCGCACGCGCCGCCGGAGTCTCCCGCATGGTCGCTCCGGCCACGGACCTCGAAAACGCCCGCAAGCTGCTCGCCATCGCCGAAAACGAGCCGGATGTCCGCGTGGCCGTCGGCATCCATCCCTGCGATGCCGACTCCGTCACCGGCACAGCCTGGATCGACGAACTGCAAACGCTGGCGCAGCACCCGAAGGTCTGCGCCATCGGCGAGATCGGCCTGGATTACTTCCATGCGCCGCCGGAAGGCTTCGCGCTTGAAGATTGGAAGGCGCATCAGGCGCAGGTGCTCGCCGCACAGCTCGAACTCGCGGCCGATTTGAAGCTCAACGTCATCCTCCACAACCGCGAAAGCTGGGACGACCTCGCCGCCATCGTGCTGCCCTTCAGCGGCCGCCTGCGCGGCGTGTTTCACTGCTTCACCGGCAGTCTTGAACAAGCGCAGCCGCTGCTGGAGTGCGGCCACCTCGTTTCCTTCACCGGCATCGTCAGCTTCAAAAACGCCGGAATCATCGCGGAAACGGCACGGGACGTGCCCGCCGCCGGCTACATGATCGAAACCGACGCGCCCTACCTCGCGCCCGTCCCTCATCGCGGCAAACGCTGCGAACCCGCCCACGTCGCCGATACCGCGCGTGCCATCGCCGCGCTACGGGGAGAAACGGCGGAGCAGGTCGCGCAGGACACCACCCGCAACGCGCTCGGCTTCTTCCGCGGCTGGACTTGATCTCCAGCGAAAGCATTCCCATGTCCCCCACGTTCACTGCCACCACCATGAAACTGACCGCCCTCCTCGCCTCCACCCTTTTTCTGACCTCGCTGGCCGCAGCCGCCGAATTCACCGTTGAGAAAACCCCGAGCGGCGGTGCCGTCGTGAAAGTGGACGGGCAGGTCTTCGCCGAATACGTCGTCGATCAGGCCAACAAGCCCTACCTCTGGCCCATCTACGGCCCCACCGGCAAGTCGATGACACGCTCCTACCCGATGAAGGACGTGCCGGGAGAAAAGCAGGACCACCCGCATCATCGCGGCCTGAATTTCGGCCACGAGAGCATCGGCGGCTACGACACCTGGGCGGAGGCCGCCTCCTTCGGCAAAAACCCGAAGACCAGCGAGCGGATCAAGCACCTCGGCGCCATCAAGCACCGCGAATTCAAAGAACTCACCGGCGGCAAGAGCGGCATCATCTACGCCCTCTCCGACTACGTCGATCCCGAGGGCAAGGTCACCCTCACCGAAGAGCGCAGCATGACCTTCCGCGTGGACGGCGATACCCGCGTCATCGACGTGGACATCGACCTCATCGCCTCCCAAGGCCCCGTGCTCGTCGATGACAAGAAGGACTCCGGCCTTAGCATCCGCGTGCCGCACAGCATGTCCGTCGATGCCAAAGAAGGCGGCAAGATCATCAACAGCGAAGGCCATCAAGACGCCGACTCCTGGGGCAAACGCGCCGCCTGGTGCGACTTCCACGGCCCGGTCGAAGGCGAGCACCTCGGCATCGCCATGTTGAATCATCCCAGCAGCTTCCGGCACCCCACCCCCTGGCACTCCCGCACCTACGGCCTCTTCACCGCGAACCCCTTCGGCCTCGTCGGCTTGAAAGTACAAGAAGAAAGCGGAGCCTTCGAACTCAAGGAGGGCGACCGCATCAAGCTCCGCCACCGCTTCATCTTCCACAAAGGCGACGAGAAGCAGGGCAAGATCGCCGAAGCCTTCGAAGCCTACGCCAAGGAGACACGCTGAAGCATCTTCAGGTCTCTTCGGCTAAAGCCGAAGCCACTTCCGACCGCCACAGCACTCCCGAAAACTTCTTCGCCCCGGCTTGGCGATGCTTGGGCCATTCGCGTTCCTGGAACTTGGGCCAGTCCGTGGTGCTCGCGAGGCGTTTGCCGTCGGGTGTGTGGAGGCTGAGGGTCACGGGGAGACGGCCTTCGCAGAGCGTTGGGTGGGTGGTGAGGGTGAAGCAATCTTGGAGCTTCACCTGGGCTTCGGGGGTGTCGTTGACGTAGCTGAGCTTGATGGGGCCGCCGCTGGGCCAAGGGAGGGTGAGGGGCGCCAGCTCGTCGAGCCAACTGACCTGGCCTTTGTCCAAATGCTGATGGAAGGCGGGCAAAAGAGGCGCGGCTTGGGCTTCTTTGACGAGGGTGAGGCCGGTGAAGGCGCGGGCGAGGCTGGTGGTGATGGCGGCTTCGTCGAAGGGGGCGAACTCAAGCTCGGGCAGGGTGGCGTGGACGAGGTTCACGCGGGCGATGAATTGCTTCAGCCGGTGATCCAGGAGCGGCAGATCGAAGGCTCCGGCGCGGTGGGCTTCGGCGAGGCAGCGTCCGCTCGCGACGGGATCAAGATCGCGCTGTTGGACTTTTTGCTCGATGACGAGATCCCGGTAGCGCACGAGTCGCATGGCGGCGACACGCTTGTTTTGGGCATCAAAGAGGTGCTCGATGGTGATGCTGAGATGCTGCGGGAACATCTCGGCGATCCACGCGGGCTGCACGGCGGTGGCGAGGCTGAGGAGAGTCTGGCGGGACGGTGTTTCGCGTAGATTGGCGGCGACGAAGTAGGCGGCGTCGGTGACCACGCTTTCGCGCACGAGCTGGCCGGTGCGTTGATCGGTGAGATCGCACTCGGGGTTGCCGGGGACGCGGCGTTTGGCGAGTTGATCGACGAAACCGGCCATGAGGCAACGCAGGAGGGCGTCGCTGGAAGTTGGCGTGGCAGGCGCATCGAGACGCTGCTGCTGCGCGGCGTGCATGATCTGCTGGAAGGTCTGCTCCACCTGGCGGGCGACCTGGGCATTGATGCCGTAGCTGCGGCAGCGGTCGAAGCTGAAGGCGTTCGCTTTGGCGAAGTCGTAGGCT
>CAMAZK010000167.1 GCA_945863205.1 Akkermansia muciniphila
CCGGTGATCTCGCGCCGCGCGTCGCCTGCGGAAAGCAGCGCCGTGTGCTCCCAGAGCGCCTCCGTCACGGTGGAGGTGCTGTTACCGTTCCGGCGTGTGCGCTTGCTTTGGCAGAGCAGTTTTGCCTGAATGACTTCGCGGGGTGAGAGGACGCGGTCGAAGCGCACTTCTCCCTCCAGTGCGTGGCCGGGGCGCAGCGGCGTCTGCTTGAGCCAAAGAGTCGGGTGTCCAAGGGCGAGCCGCGTCTTGAGCCGCTTCCATGCTGCCGATAGGGGAATCCACGCCAGCAGCGAGGGCAGCAGGGCAAGGGCGGAAAGAGGTTCGCTCACGAAAGTGCCGCTGAGGATGATCGCCAGCGCCAGCGGCATCTGGACGAGCAGAATCCAGCCTCCGGCGACGAGAAAGGCGGGCAGGGCGTTTCCCGAGGGCTGAATCGTCTCCCCAGCCCATTCTTGGCGCCAGCGCCAGGGCTCGCCGGGATGCTGCGTCGCCAGTTTTTTGGCAAGCGCCGTTTTCCGCGACTCCGCAAGACCGGCCAGGGAGATCAAGAAGCCGGCCAGCGGGAAGAGCAGCGGGAAAATCGACATCAGCAGCATCAGGCCCCAGCGCAGGTCGCGAAACAGCACCGCCTGCTCCGGATCGGCCGGGTTCACAAAGCAGCGGAACGGCTTCTCCTGACCTTCGTGGGTGCGGATCTGTGCGTGCACGCGCTGCTGGAAGTCGCCGATGTTGTCCGAGCCGCCGTAGAAACTCACCTGGTCGCTGCGCAGGGTGCGACCGCGATAGTTGTAGCGAAAGGTGGCCTCCGTCCTGTGAGTCGTCCCGCCCTTGCTGCCGCGTGAAGTCGTCATTTCCGCGTCTTCGATCCAGCACGGCACCTCCTCCCAGTCCCGTGCGGACCACCAGCTGCCCAAGACTGGAAAGTAGAGAAACCAGCCGATAGCCAGGCCGGCGAGGATGAAGGGCAGGCCAAAAAACACGGCGCAGCCGCTGCCGGCTGGTTTGGATGATTTGGGCGACGAGTTCGAGGAGCGTGACATTTTCCGAGCATCGCACAAACCGACTGACAGGCGCAACAACGGCGTAAGATGCGCCATGCCCCCCGCCTTCCATCCCTACGGCACGTCCCACAAGGCGGCGCTGGCTGTCACGCTGGTCGTTTTCATCGTGATGCTGGCTCTCGCCCGCACGAGGTTCGCCGCGCTCTCACAGAAGATCCTCGGCGGTGTGCTGTTGGGCTTGTATCCCGTGGGACTTCTCTTTCACAGCGGGGGAGGGTCGCTGTCCGTGCAGACGGGGCTGCCGCTGCAGTTCTGCGACGTGGCGACGATCGCCGGGGGCATCGCGCTTTGGACACGGCGGCAGTTCTGGTGCGAGGTGGTGTACTTCTTCGGCCTCGCGGGCACGTTGCAGGGGCTGCTCACTCCGGCGCTGATTTACGAGTATCCTGATCCTCGCTTCTTCAGCTTCTTCATCATGCATGGCGGCGTGCCCATCACCTCGCTGTATGTCGTCACCGCCATGAAGCACCGGCCACGTCCCGGGGCGGTGAAGCGTGTGATGCTCTTCTCGCTGGGATGGTATGCCGTCATCGCGGTGGTGAATTCCGTCCTGAACACGAACTACGCCTTTCAGTGCGCCAAGCCGCCCCAGGCGAGCTTGTTTGACCAGCTCGGTCCGTGGCCGTGGTACAACTTCACCGCTATCGTGGTCGGACTGGTTTTCTACACGGTTCTCTACCTCCCCTTTGCATTTCTCCGGCGCAAAGCCTGACATGTTGCTTTGCATTTCCGCATTTGGCCTCATACTCGCTGCCCCCTCAAATCCGCCATCGCCTCCCATCTCAAAAAATGAAAATCCCTGCCTGGTCCACCGACGACAGCGCTGATCTCTACGGCATCCGTGAATGGGGCCACAGCTATTTCGACGTCTCAAAGCAGGGGGAGGTCGTGGTCAATCTGAAGGACGGCTCCAAGAAGAAGCCCGTATCCCTCTCCTCCATCGTCAAAGGTCTGCGCGAGCGCGGCACGCAGCTCCCGCTGCTGATCCGTTTCGGTGACCTGCTGCGCTGGCGCATCGACGAGCTGAACGAGGGCTTTGCCTCCGCCATCAAGGAAGGCAACTACCAGGGCGTCTATCGCGGCGTCTATCCCATCAAGGTGAACCAGCAGCAGGAGGTCATCGAAGAGATCACCCGCTACGGTCGCAAGTACCACTACGGCCTCGAAGCCGGCAGCAAGCCGGAGCTCATCGCTGCATTGACCTACATGCACGACCCGGAGGCCTACATCGTCTGCAACGGCTACAAGGACGAAGAGTTCATCGACCTCGCCCTATATGCCCAGAAGATGGGGCTGCAGATCATCCTCGTGCTCGAGATGCCCACCGAGCTCGGCCTCATCCTGGAGCGCAGCAAGAAAATGGGAGTGCGCCCCACCCTCGGCGTCCGCTTCCGCCTCGGCGCGGAAAGCGCCGGCCACTGGAGCGGCTCCGGCGGTGACTCCAGCGTCTTCGGCCTGAACATCTCCCAGCTCATGGGCGTCGTCGATCAGCTCCGCACCGAGGGCATGCTCGACTGCCTGCGCATGCTCCACTACCACCAGGGCTCGCAGATTCCAAACATCCGCGCCATCCGCCAGGCCGTCACAGAGGCCTCCCGCGTCTATGTCGGCCTCGTTCAAGAAGGCGCCCGCATGGGCATCCTCGATCTCGGCGGCGGCCTCGCCATCAGCTACGACGGCCTCAAGGGCGCCTCCGCCGCCAGCAGCAACTACGGCACCAAGGAATACTGCGCCGACATCATCGAGGCCATCAGTGAAGTCACCGCCGAGGCCGGCGTCCCGCACCCGGACATCATCACCGAGTCCGGCCGCGCCATCGTCGCCTACTACAGCGTCCTCGTCATCAACATCCTCGACATCAACCGCGTCGAGTCCCGTCCCCAGATCTCCGACATCGAGCTCCGCAAGGACGCTCCCGCTCTGCTCAAGAACCTCCTCGAACTCCGCGTCGATTCCCTCCGCAACGCCGGCAAAACCTCCCGCGACCGCCTTCAGGAGATCTACAACGACGCCGTTTACTACCGCGACAAGCTCCGCTCCGAATTCAACTACGGCAAGGTGGACCTCCGCACCCGTGCCCACGGCGAGGAGCTCTACTGGGAGATCCTCAAGTGGGTCTCCGACATGCTCGAAAAATGCGAGCACGACGGCTCACAAATGGAGCGCCTCGACGCCATCCTCACCGACTGCTACTACGGGAACTTCAGCGTCTTCCAGAGCCTCCCCGACCTCTGGGCCATCGACCAGATTTTCCCCGTCATGCCCATTCACCGCCTGAAGGAAAAGCCCACCCGCAACGCCGTCCTCTCCGACATCACCTGCGACAGCGACGGCAAGATCGACAAATTCGCCCTCTCCGGCGGCATCCGCCGCAGCCTCCCCCTCCACGATCCAGAGATCGAGAACGGAGAGGAATACATGCTCGGCATCTTCCTCGTCGGCGCCTATCAGGAGACCCTCGGAGACCTTCACAATCTCCTCGGTGACACCAACGTCGTCTCCGTCCACGTCGAAGGCGGCAAGATCAAATACAGCGAGCTGGAAGGTGATACCGTCTCCGAAGTGCTCAGCTACGTCGAATACGAGCCCAAAGAAATGGTCACTCGCTTCCGCCGGCTCGCCGAGAACGCCGTCCTCTCCAAGCGCATCAGCGCCACCGAGCGCCGCGTCATCATGGACGCCTACGAGGCCGGCCTGCGCGGCTACACCTATTTCGAAAGCTAGTAGATTCGATTGTTAATCGAATCATTCGTTCCTGCGCCATCGCTCCACTCATGCGGCGGTGGTTTGCAGGTCGGCTTCGATTGCCAATCGAAGCTACACAAAGCTGACCTTCCGCCGGATCGCCCTGTCCAGCAGGTCCAGATACTGCGCACAGGGAATCTCATGCCCGCCGAACATCGCCAGGTGCGGCGTGGTCCACTGCGTGTCGTGCAGCAGGTAGCCGCGTTCTTTGAGCCGCCATTGCAGGTGCGTCAGCGCCACTTTCGAAGCCTGCGGTTCTCGGCTGAACATCGACTCCCCGAAGAACGCGCCGCCGATGCTCACGCCATACACACCGCCGCGCAGCTTGCCGTCGCGCCACACCTCCGCGCTGTGGGCGAAGCCGATCCGGTGCAGCTCCTCGTAGGTGTCCATGATCGCGTCCGTGATCCAGGTGTCTTCACGATCAGCGCAGCCGCGGATCACATCCCCGAAGGCCGTGTTCCACCGCAGTTCGAAGGGGTGGCTCTTCAGGTAGCGGGCAAAACGCCTCGGCACGTGAAACTCAGCCACGGGCAGGATGCCGCGCATCTTCGGCCGGTACCATGAGATGGAGCCGTCTTCCTCACCCATCGGGAAGGCGCCCTCGCAGTAGGCATTCAAAAGGTCCACGGGTTCGATTCGGGGCATGCAGCAGTTTCAGGTTTCAAGTTTCAGGTTTCAAGTTCGTTTGCCAGGCACAACCTCGAACTTGCAACTTGGAACCTGAAACTTGAAGCTGCCTAGAATGAATCTCGCCAATCAGATCACTATCTTTCGCATCCTGCTGATCCCCGTTTTCATCGGGTTGGTGATTTATTACGGCGACAGCGCCCGCGGCGAGCATCCTGATGAAACGCTGCGCCTCTTGGCGGCCGCCGTGTTTGGCATCGCCGCGATCAGTGACGCCATCGACGGATGGATCGCCCGCCGCTTCGACCAACGCACCCGCCTCGGCGCCATCCTCGATCCACTGGCGGACAAGCTGCTCATGCTTTCGGCCATCATTCTGCTCAGCTTCACCGCCTGGCGTCAGCATTTTCCGCTCTGGTTCCCGGTGCTCGTCATCGGGCGCGACCTGCTCTCCATCGGCGGAGCCTTTCTCATCGACCACTTTGCCGGGAAATTCCAGATTCACACCCATTGGAGCGGAAAAGTGGCCACTTTTGCCCAGATGGCCGCCATTCTCTGGATCCTGCTCGATCTCGCCCCTTCGCTGCTCATCTGGCCCACGGTTTTCGCCGGATCTTTCACGGCGCTGTCCGGCTTCATCAATCTGGCGGACGGCATCCGCCAGTTGAAAGCTGCCGGGCATGATTGACGCGGGCGCTGGCTGGTGCTCCTTGCAGGATGCTCAAAACCGTCGCCATCGTCGGACGCCCCAATGTGGGCAAGTCCGCGCTCTTCAACCGCCTTGCCGGCAAAACCATCTCGATCGTCCATGATCAGGCCGGAGTGACGCGTGACCGCATCACCGCCCAGTGCCGCCGCGGTCCGGCGTGGTTCGAAATCATGGACACCGGCGGCATCGGCGCCAGCACGGAGGACGTGCTGACCGACCAGGTCCAGGTGGAGGCCAGCATCGCCCTCGACGTGGCCGATCTGTTGCTCTTTGTCGTCGATGTCGTGGACGGCGTGACCACGATCGACCAGTCCCTGGCAAAAGAGCTGCGCCGCACCAGCAAGCCCGTCATCCTCGTCTGCAACAAGGCCGATTCCCCCAAGCGCAAGCTCAACGCCAGCGAGTTCTCCAGATTCGGCTTTGCGGACACCGTCGAAGTCAGCGCCGCGCACGGCCTCGGCATCGACCAACTCGTGGCGCTCGTCTCCGAACGGCTGGACTTGAAGGAAAGCAGCGAGACGGAAGACGCCAAATCACATCAAAACGTCCGCCCGCTGAAGCTCGCCATCGTCGGCAGGCCGAACGCCGGCAAGTCCTCGCTCGTCAACGCCATCCTCGGCCAGGAGCGTGCCATTGTCAGCGATGTGCCCGGCACCACGCGGGACGCGCTCGATATTCAGGCCGACTGGAACGGGAAGCACTACCAGCTCATCGACACCGCCGGCATCCGCCGCCGTGCGCACCTGGACACCGTGGTGGAGATTTCCAGCGTCGATCGCAGCATCCAGAGCATCCGCCGCGCCGACCTCTGCCTGCTCGTCATCGACTGCGCCGCCGGAGCCAAGATGCAGGACCGCAAGATCGCGCAGATGATCCTGGAAGAGCGCAAGCCCTGCATCCTCGTCATGAACAAATGGGATCTCTTCCACCCCGACGCGAAGCAGAAGGACCGCATCGAGCACCTGGACGAGCTCATGCGCCGCGAGTTCTTCTTTCTCAACTACGCGCCGCTTGTCGCCATCTCCGCCAAGAACAAGGAGCACGTCGGCAAGCTCTTCGTGCAGATCGAAAAAGTCCGCACCGGATCGCAGAACCGCATCAGCACCGGCTCGCTCAACCGACTGCTGCAGCAGGCCATCGAAAACACCCCCGGTGCCCTCGGTCGCAGCACGCACAGCTTCAAGCTGCTCTACGCCACGCAGGTCAATGAAGCCGCCGAGTTCGCCATTCCGGTGCCGCACTTCGTCCTCTTCGCCAATCGCGCCGCCAAGCTCACGGACAGCTACCTTCGTTATCTCGAAAAAGTCATCCGCGACGAGTGGAACGCCCCCGGCGTGCCCTTCAAGATGAGCGTCCGCGGCAAGGGGCCAAAGAAGCAGGCGAAGAAATAGCGGCAACCATGGTCGAAGCACGCCTGCCTTTGGACATTCACGCTCTGATATACCCATCGCACGCGAGTCGTTCCACACTTCGCCATGATCCAGACCACCACCGTCGGCTCCTACCCGGTCCCAGACTGGCTCGCCGCGCTGCCGAGTGAGCAGGCCGTCATCGACGCCACACGCGTCGTCTTTGACACCCAGCGCCAGGCGGGCATCGATCTGCCCACCGATGGCGAATTGTATCGCTTCGATGTCAATCATCCCGACACCAACGGCATGATCGAATACTTCGTCCACAAGCTCGGCGGCATCGACAGCCGAGTCGGACGCGCCGATACCGCAGCCTTCCGCGCCAAACACGAAATGGCCTTCCGCAGCAAGCCTGCCGCCGTCGTGCGCGGCCCCATCACCGAAGGCGTGCTCAATCTGGCAGAAGACTGCGCCCGCGCGGGCAAAGTGGCCGGTGGACCCTTCAAATTCACGCTCACCAGTCCCTACATGCTCGCTCGCACGCTGCTGGACACGCATTACCACGACTTCGAAGCCCTCCACATGGCCATCGCCGACGCCTTGGCCGCACAGGCCGCCGACCTCGTCTGCGACTGTGTGCAGGTCGATGAAGCGAACATCCCCGGAAATCCCGCCGACGCGCCCAGCGCCGCCGCAGGCATCAATCGCGTTCTCGACGCCGTGAAAGGCCAAAAAGCCGTCCATTTCTGCTTCGGCAACTACGGCGGCCAAACGATCCAAAAAGGCGAATGGGCAGCGCTGATCAGCTTTTTGAACTCCCTGCGTGCCGACCACCTCGTGCTCGAACTCGCGCATCGCCCCGCTGCGGATCTCGAAGCGCTCAAAGAGCTCGACCCCAAAATCGGCGTCGGTCTCGGTGTCGTGGACATCAAAGTGAACCACATCGAGTCCGCCGACGAAATCGCCCGCCGCATCGAATTCGCCGAAAAAGCGCTCGGCACCGGCCGCGTGAAGTTTATCCACCCCGACTGCGGCTTCTGGATGCTCAAACGCAGCATCGCCGACCGCAAGATCGAGGCACTGGCAAAAGGCCGTGACAGGTTCGAGGGGCGGTGATTCAATCACCGCACTCATGAAACGTCTCTTCGCCCTCGCCTTGATGATCGTCCTCGGTTCGTGCGCCAGCACGATGAACAGCCACCGCATGAAGGCCGCGCAGCGCAAGATGCTCGACACGCGCAAGCTTCAACAGGCGGGCCAGTGGGACGAAGCACTCGCGATGGCGGAGCGCATGGACTCCAGCGTGTCCAAATCGGTCACCAGCGCCCCGAGGCAAAAGTCTGCCGCCGGTCCGATGGTTGATCTTCAGCCGTTGCTGGCGGCTTGGGAAAGGGGACCTTATGCCGAGCTCAAATCGGCACTTCAAAAGAAGGACGCCAAGCGCTCAGGCGCAGCTTTTGCCTCCCTGCGGCAGCAGTGTGTGAACTGCCATGCGGTGCTTGGAAAGGCCCAGGTGGGGGTGAGCGAGATTCCGTGAGCGACGAGCTCACGCCAGCTCAAATACCTTCTTCAGCGCCTCTTCGTCGGCGGTGGTGGCGAGCATGAAGGACTGGCTGCCGTGGCTCCAGGAGGCGTAGTGCCAGTTGCGTGCGGATTTGAAACAGGGCGCGTCCTGCGCAGGACAGTTGCCGAGGCCTGTGTTGTCGAAGACGACGAGGTGCGCCTCCTTGCCGGGTTGGAGTTCGAAGCAGATGATGGTGGCGGCGCGACCATCGACCTGAACGCGTTTGCAGCCATAGGTGCGCAGGCCAGTGAGACGCTGCGGCAGCTTGCTCGGACAGGGACACTCCCTCTCGGTGAGCAACTTGCGCACAGCTTCGTAGGTCTCGGCTCTTTCGTCGAGCTTCATCACGCCGTATTCCACCTGCGCCACGGCGTGAAGGGATTCGGACTCCCATGCGGCCATCGTGGCGTTTCCAGGCCAGAACATCACCCAGCCGAAGGCCACGCAGGCCGCCGCAGCGATGAGCGTGGGCGTGCCCCAGCGGCGGGATCGCTCTGCGGGCTTTTTGGCGGCCATGAGGATGCGATCACGCAGTCCCGCGTCTGAGACCGACATCGCTCGAAAGGCACAGGCCACGCTTTCGTCGAAAGCCGTGCGCTTTTCGAGCCAAGCGGCGAGCTGCGGATCCTTCTCCGCCATGGCACGTGCCGCCGGCGAGGCATCCTGAGGGCGGAGCGTCGTGGCGTCGAGTTCGAGTCTGGCTTCTTCGCGGTTCACGGGGTGAAGGAGGCGGGGATGATGTTGGCGGGGGATGAGCCTTCAAGGCGGAGCAAAATGGAGCGCAGGTGGTCCTTGGCGCGGGAGAGGCGTGACATGACCGTGCCGATGGGAATGCCGAGCGTTTCGGCGATGTCGCGGTAGGAGAGTTCTTTGAGGTAAAAAAGCACCAGCGGGGCGCGGTAGTTCGGGTCGAGCTGGTCGAGTGCCGTTTGCAGCGTGGCGCTGTCCACGCGTGGATTTTCGCCCTCATTTTCATCCTGCGTGCTGCCGTGTAGATCTGGCTCAAATTCGATCTCGGGATGCCTTTTCTCCTTTCGCGCCATGCCCAGCCATTCGCGATAAATCGTGGTGAAAAGCCAGGTTTTCACCTTCGAGCTGTCACGCAATGTGTGGCCCTTCTTCGCCCACTGGAGGAAGGTCTGCTGCACCAGATCCTGCGCGGTGGCATCACTCTTGCACATGCTGACGGCGAACCGAAAGAGGCCCTGGTAATGGGCATCCACGATCTGCTCGAAACTGGGCAGGGATTCGTTCACGCGGCGAGGTATCGGGCGGGATGCAGGCAATTCAATGCCGAAGTTGAGAGTGAGTTCCATGTCTGGAGGCAAACCATTTCGGCATGAGAGCAGCGCATGACGAAATTATTCCGGTTGTGATGAACTTGATCGGAGGGTGCCTCGAAATCGCGTGAGATCGCCAGATGACAAGCTTCGCCCGGCCATTACAATGTCGGCGTAGATGGACACCCCCAAGCCAGTCACCCCTGTGAAGCGGCCCCTCCTGACGGAGGAGTGGGATGATCCTGCCATGATCGAACTGATGCGGCAGCAGTCCGAGGATCGTGTGGAGTTTGCGGAATCTGACGAAGCTACTACATGGCTGATGTTGATGAAGACCAAAGAGCCAGCCTCTTGGACACCTCGGCTAGCCGCAGCGCACTCAAGCCAAACTTCCGAGAGAACGGTCATTCTTCCTTGGTAACATGCCAGCAAGCCAACAAAAGCCCTTCTGCCTCGCCGACTACGAGGGTTTTGTGAGGACTCTACATGAGAGCGGAGTGCCTGGAGTGCTTATTGGAGGCTTGGCGGTGGCTGCTTGGGCGGAGATTCATCTCAGTGCTGGGGACAAAGAATTGTTCGAACTGCCGATCTACTCCAAAGACATTGATCTACGAGGCGAGAAAATGACACTGCGGTTTCTTGCGAAAGACATGGAGCTGGCGGGAGCTGAGATCACCGGAATCGTGGCGGCTACGCGCAAAAACGCTCCGCACATGGGCCAAGTTCATGCTGCGTCGGTTTTCTGGAGAGG
>CAMAZK010000168.1 GCA_945863205.1 Akkermansia muciniphila
TGAGACGCTCCACCTTCCGGCTCTCGCTCAAGCTCTTCATCACCCCTCGGCGGCCACAAACCAGATTCACCACAGAGGCACGGAGCACACAGAGACCAACTCCTCTGTGTGCTCCGTGTCTCTGTGGTTCAAACCCATGTCCTGACGGGACCTCGTTCTCTTGTCCCAGTTGAGGCGCTTCAGTTTCTGGCGGGCAGCCAGGCGGTGGATCGGCAGGACGCCCTCGCGGCGCCCGTCCGGACCTGGCATCCTGAACCTGTGTGGCTGACGAGCAGGACTCCACGGGTCTCACGTGCGGGGCACACCAAGGACCGCCCTCAGGGAGCCTCAACATCAGCGCAGGGCACCGGTGCCGTTTTTGCGGAAGTATTCGTCCCGCATGCGGCGGAGTTCCTCCAGGCGGGAGGAGATGGCGGTCTGCTCGCGCTCTTTTTCGACCTTCTGGGCGCGAACGAAGTGGTTGTTGTCGCCGATGTTGCGCCAGGGACCGGCGGGCACTTCGTTCACATCGACAAAGCGCCAGTCGCAGCGGGACATGGACTGGAGGCCGAGGTAGTCGCGGATGGCCGGGGAGATGTCGATGCCTGCGCCATTGTTGCTGGTGTTCTTGGGGCGGGCATTGCCAAAAACGTAGTCATGGTCATCGGTGACGAAGGGGCCGCAGTCCTCCCACTGGGCGTAGCAGACGCGGTTCCCGTGGCGGATGGCCACCCACTGGCCCTTCAGGACGGTTCTGCCGGAGCGGGAGAAGCGCTGCTGAAACCACGGGATGACCTTTGAAGCCTCGGGCTTGTGGCGGGTGTGGTCGATGACGTCGTTGTAAGGCAGTGCGACGTAAAACGGGTTCTGTTTGGGCGTGAAGCCCACGGGCGTGAAGAAGTCCGTGCGCTTGGTGGCGTCGGGATTGTCGTAGCCGCCGAAGCTCTCCATCCACTTCGTGTCCCAGGAACTCTTGTCGTTCGGCGTGGGGTTGTTTTCCGTCGGCTGCTCACCGACCCAGAACACGGTGGCAACGATGTCGAGCTTCCAAGGGTAGCGGGAGTAGCCGAGTTGGGGCACCTGCCCGGAAGCCGGAGCCAGTTTGGGGATCGTGATGCCGCTCCCTTCCCGCTTGTTCAGGGCCGCCACCGCGGCTGAAGCGGAGACGGACGAGGCCCCCTGCCCCCACGCGACGGCGGCTGTCGCAAGGGACGCGACAACGACCAAGATGTGCATGGGTAGCTTGGCAGGCATGGGGTTTTCGATGGTGGCGGGAAGCTTAGCAGGTTTCCTTTACGAAACGCAATCTGTAATTCGACGCCTCGGCGGCGTGTCCATCGGAACACCGGGCGGGAGAAAAGGTTCGCCGCGTCTGGCTCAGTAGCGCCGCAGGGTGCTGTCCTGCGGCGGGCGGCTGTCATCCGTCTGGGGGAAATCCAGCGTGTAGTGCAGCCCGCGGCTCTCGTGGCGGCGGATGGCGCACTCCACGATCAGGGAGGCGGTTTCGACAAGGTTGCGCAGTTCGAGGATTTCGCTGGTGACGTGGTTCGTCCAGTAGAACTCCTGCACCTCGCGCTTGAGGTTCCGCAGGCGGGCGGCGGCACGCTGGAGACGTTTGTTCGTGCGGACGATGGAGACGTAGTCCCACATCAGGCGGCGGATTTCGTCCCAGTTGTGGTAGATGACGACGAGTTCGTCATTTTCCACCACGCCGCTGGTCTGCCACGGTTTCAGTTCGTAGGTCTGCTCGGCCACTTTTCCAGGCGGCAGCTTTTTGACGAGATGCGCCACGGCACGCTGGGCGGTGACGCAGCACTCCAGCAGAGAATTGCTAGCCAGGCGATTCGCGCCATGCAGGCCGGTGCAGCCGACCTCTCCCACGGCGCACAGGCCGCGTATGTTCGTGGCGCCGTTCACGTCGGTCAGGACGCCGCCGCACTGGTAATGCGCGGCCGGAACGACGGGAATCGGCTCCTTGGTGATGTCGATGCCGACCTCCAGGCAGGCCTTCTGGATGTTCGGGAAGTGCCGGGCGATGAAGTCCGCGGGCTTGTGACTGATGTCGAGGAAGACGCAGGGACCGCCGGTGCGCTTGATCTCGTGGTCGATCGCCCGGGCGACGATGTCACGCGGGGCCAGCGAGCCGCGCGGATCGTAGCGTGGCATGAATTCCTCGCCGTCCTGGCCGATGAGCCGCGCACCTTCCCCGCGCATCGCCTCGGTGATCAAGAACGAGCGCTTTTGCGGATGATAAAGGCAGGTCGGGTGGAACTGGATGAACTCCATGTTGGAGATCGTCGCGCCAGCCCGCCAAGCCATCGCCACGCCGTCCCCGGTCGCGACTTTCGGATTGGTCGTGTAAAGATAGACGCGCCCGCAGCCGCCGGTGGCCAGGATGACGCGGTCCGAGCGGAAGGTCTCCACCTCCCCGCTGGTCTCATCAAGCACGTAAAGGCCGAGCACGCGGTCCTCGGAGACCAGGCCGAGTTTCGCCGTCGTGATGAGGTCGATGGCGTAGTGATTCTCGTAAATCGTGATGTTCGGCTTCTCGCGGACGGCGGCGAGCAGCTTCTCCGTGATCTCACGGCCCGTGGCGTCTGCGGCGTGCAGCACGCGGCGCTTGGAGTGGCCGCCCTCCTTGGTCAGATCGAACTCCAAATGACCGTCCACGGCCTCGCGGTGGTCAAAGTCCACGCCCCATTTCACCAGGTCGCTGATCCGGGCCGGGCCCTCCCCCACGATCGTTCGCACCGCTTTTTCATCGCACAGCCCGGCGCCGGCGATGAGGGTGTCACTCACATGGCGCTCGATGGAGTCCTCCTCGCTCGTGACGCAGGCGATGCCGCCCTGCGCCCAGTTTGAGTTCGAGTCCAGGGATGCCCGCTTGGTGACCATGACCACGCTGCCATGCTCCGAGGCATGCAACGCGGCCACAAATCCACCTGCGCCGGTTCCGACAATGATAAAATCTGCCTCGATCATGGTGCTGCCTTTCGGCGTGGAATGGCGCGGATGCAAACGCCTCACCAGGAAGTCCCGAGACTCCAGCGCGTGGCGAGCGCCAGCAGGTCGTCCCGCATCGGCCATTCGTCGGCGCGTGGGTCCTGGCCTTCGTGGCGGTGGCTGGCGCCCTTCAGCGCCATGCAGCCGGTGTTGTCGCCGATCTGGCGGATGGTTTCGATTTCCTCGCTGCTGAGGCACTGCTCCGGCAGCGCGGCCAGGTCGTCGAGCTTGCTTTCGATCGTCCGTGCGCCTTCGCCGTGCTCCTGGATGAGCGTGGGGACGACGCTCTTCACCGCCGTGTTGCCCAGCGTCCAGAGGCAGGCGAGCTGCAGCATGCTCAGGCCGTGCTTTTCCGCAATGTAGCGGACTTTTTCGAGCTTTTCGACTCCGTGCTCGATCCAACCTGCCGGACGGTGCGTGCGGTGGTCGCCATCGCGGAATTTGTGGCCGGGCTTCACGTCATCATGGAAAAGACCGCCGTAATCGACCACGCGGGCCATGATATCGACGCCGTTCTTCTCCGCCGCTCCCAGCACGTGCTGGCCGGGCCAGGGCTCGAAGGGGTTCAAAATGATCATCGCCCAGTCCATGCGGTCGCCGAAGCGCTCGAAGCACTCGATCATGTCCAGCGTGAAGCCGTTAGCCGGTCCGGGAGCGATGCCGAGGCGGTCGGTGAGGCCTTCCGTTTTCAGCGCGGTGAAGGCATCCCACACCTTGTCGCTGGTGTAGCTGATGCTGTCGGGATTGTGCAGCATGAGCAGGTCGAACTTCGAGGTCTGGCAGCGCTCCAGGCTCTTCTCCGTCGCCATTTTCAGGTAGTCGTAGTACTTTTCCGGGCCGCGCAGGGCGGGATCGGTGAAGCGCGGGTAGCCGCGGGAGCCCTGGCGGATGCCCTCATAAATGTCATGGCCGACGATGCCGACGAGGCAGTACTCCTCGCGGGGGATGCCTTTCAGCGCCTCGCCAAGCAGGGAGTCCGCACGACCCACGCCATACACGTCCGCCGTCACGAAGGTGCGCACGCCTTTCTCAAACGAGTCGCGCATGAGCTGCATGTAGTGCTCCTCGGTGAGTTGTTCTCCGTAATGCATGAAGCGTCCGCCGCTCCAGGTGCCGTAGGCTGTTCGTGTGAGGTTCATAAAATGGTCAGTGGGTATTGAGGGGCGCATACATACCGGAAGCTCACCGGCTTTCAAACGCCATCATGAGCGGCACACCAATGAGCAAGATTCTCACACCTGCGAGCCGCGCATTCGGAGAAAGCCGCGCATTCCCTCCGCGTTAGAAGCGCACCTCATGTCCCCGCGCCCCCACCTCCCCAACCGCCGCCACTTCCTGAAATCGGCCGGTGTCACCCTCGCGCTGCCGCTGCTGGAGTCCCTCGGCCACCGCGCCTTCGCCGCCACGAAGGTCGCGCGCCCCACGCGCATGGTCTGCATCGGCAACATGCTCGGCTACTACCAGCCCGCCTTTTGGCCGAAGGAAACGGGACGGGACTACGACCTCCCGCACTTGCTGAAGCCGCTCGCTGAGCATCAAAAGGACTTCACGCTCTTCCAGGGCCTCGATCATGGCCACAAGGGCGGGCATTTCGCGATTCACTCCTACCTGAGCGGCGTGCGCACGATGGATGCGAAGGGCATGCCGGATGGCAACATCACCATCGACCAGCGTGCGGCCGAGACGATCGGCGGCGCGACACGTTTTCCATCGCTCGCCATAGGCTCCGAGGACGGCGTGCATGGCGGCTGCCTGATGTCGTGGACACGCAGCGGCACGCGCGTGCCGCCGATCCCCGGTCCGCGTGAGTTGTTCCGCAAGCTCTTCGTCTCCGACAACGCCGACGACCTCGAACAGACCAAGGACCGGCTCTCCCTGCATGGCAGCATCCTCGACGCCGTGAATGGCGACGCAAACGACCTCAAGCGTGCGCTTGGAAAACGCGATCAGGAGAAGCTCGACGAGTACTTCACCTCCGTGCGCGATGTGGAGAAGCAGATCGAGCTAAGCCGGCAGTGGTCCGACGTGCCGAAGCCGAAGCCGGGCATGCCAGAGCCGCCGAACACCGACTTCGTCTCCGATCTGCCCGTCCTCTACGATTTGATCGCGCTCGCCCTGGAAACCGACTCCACGCGCATCGCCACGCTGGAAATCGCGGGCGGATTCAACAGCTCCGCGTTCAATCTGCGCAAGGACTGGCACGCGCTCTCCCATCACGGCCAGGTGCAGGAGAACATCGACGGCCTGCTGACGCTCGAGCAGTATCAAACCGAGCAGTTCGCCCGCTTCCTCGGCAAGCTGAAGTCCATTGAGGATGGAGACGGCACCCTGCTCGACCACAGCATGGTCCTCTTCGGCAGCGGCATGGCGAACGCCAATGCCCACACGAACCTCAACCTGCCCATCCTCCTCGCCGGCGGCGGTTTCAAACACGGCGAGCACAAAAGCTATCCGACAACCGGCCTCAACAAGCAGCCGCTGTGCAATCTGTATGTGACGATGCTGCAGAAGTTCGGCGTCGAGGTGGAGCGGTTTGGGATCGGCAGCAGCAGGCTCTCAAGCTTTTCTTGAAATGACGAACGTTTGATGCCCCGAATGAAGCCCCTTGTCCTTGCCGTTAAAATTTCGTCATTCTGCATTCTGCATTCGTCATTCGCCGCCGAACCGGTGGCTTTTCTCGCAGAGTACTGCGGCGGCTGCCATGGCCCCGAAAAGCAGAAAGCCGACCGCCGCTTTGACCATCTCGTCATTCCGGCGAAGACCACGGAGGACATCATCGATCTCCAGGACATCGTCGATCAGCTCAATCTCGGCGACATGCCGCCGAAAAAGTCGAAACAGCCTTCCGACGCCGAGCGCAGCGCCATCGTAGCCGCTTTGACGAAGTCGGTGGCCGAAGCGAGAAGGACGCTGCAGAGCACGGGCGGCCAGACCGTGCTGCGGAGACTGAACAAACGCGAGTACATCAACACCGTGGGCGATCTGTTCGCGCTCGACATGCGCCTGTTCGATCCGACGACGAAGTTCCCGCGTGACCAGATGGCCGAGCACATGGACAACCTCGGCGATGTGCTGCAAACCTCGGGCTACCTGCTCGCGCAGTATCTCGACGCGGCGGATCAGGTGGTGGAGAAGGCATTCAGCGTCGCGGAACAGCCCCAGACAAAGACTTGGCACTTTGACGGCAATTTCCGCCCGCAGCAGGAGCACACCCACCCGCATGGCAAGGTTTACAACAATCGCTACCTCTGCGTTTACGAGGTGCCGGACACGGAGAACCACGAAGGCGGCTACGGCTACATCCACGACTTCAGACAGGGCGTGCCGGCGGACGGCGTGTATGAGATCCGGGTGAAGGCGCAGGCGCTGAACCGCGTGCATCCGTATGATCCTCAGATCTTCAAACGCGACACCGAGCAGCCCTTTCGGCTCGGCATCGTGCCGGGCGATGTGAACGCCGGCCCGCTACATCATCCGCAACCGCTTGAGCCGGAACTCGCCGAGGTCACGCTGAAGGATGGCGAGCCCGAGTGGCACACGATGACCGTGCCTCTGAACGCCGGACAGACGCCGCGCTTCATCTTCCCGAACGGCATGGCGAACAGCCGCCGGGCCTTCGGCACCATCGCACGCCAATACAAGGACCAGTGGCCGCCGGAGGAGCGCAAAGACCTCGGCATCTATGAGGCGCGCCGTGTGGTGCTCAAATACGGCCACATGCCGCACATCCGCATCCACGAGATCGAGATCCGCGGCCCCATCGTGCAAAACTGGCCGCCTTCATCGCAACATGCCGTCCTTGGCGACAAGCCCTTCACCCCCGAACGCACGCGCGAGATCCTGAAACGCTTCTCCGATCGCGCCTACCGTCGTCCTGCGACCGAGGAGGAAGTGAACCGCCTCATGCAGGTCGTCGATGCTCGCATCCAAGCCGGTCACACTCCCTTCGCAGCGATGAAGGACGGCCTCAAAGCCGCGCTGTGCTCGCCTGCGTTTCTTTACGTCGCCAAAGCGGAGGCAAAGAATGAAAAACTCGGTGCACATGCCTTCGCATCTCGTTTGTCCTACTTCCTCTGGTCCACAATGCCGGACGGTGAATTGCGCAGGCTGGCCGACAGTGGTGAGTTGTTAAAACCGGAGGTGAAACTCGCGCAAACGCGTCGCCTGCTCGCCAGTCCGCGCTCGGATGCCTTCATCGAAGGTTTTCTCGATTCGTGGCTAAACTTGCGCAGCCTCGGCGACATGCCGCCAGATCGCGACGCCTTCGCCCGCTTCTACGCCGACGGCCTGAAACCGGCGATGAAGCGCGAGACGCAGCTGTTCATGCGGCACCTGCTCGATGAGAACGAAAGCCTCACGCGCTTCCTCGATGCCGATTACACCTTTGTGAACCAGCCGCTGGCCGATCTTTACACACTCGGCCGCATCAGCCCGCCTGAAAACGCGCATGAGTTTCGCAAAGTGAGCCTCACCGACTCGCATCGCGGCGGATTGCTCGGTCAGGGTAGCGTTTTGACCGTCAGCGCGAACGGCATCGAGACCTCGCCCGTCGTGCGCGGCATCTGGCTTCTCGAAAACATCCTCGGCACGCCGCCGCCACCACCGCCGGACAACGTGCCGCCGATTGATCCCGATGTGCGCGGCGCCAAGTCCATCCGCGACCTCCTCACGAAGCATCGCGAAAACGCCGGATGCCTGGAGTGCCATCAGAAGATCGACCCGCTCGGCTTCGCGCTCGAAAACTACGATCCCATCGGCCAGTGGCGCACGCATTATCCTGCGGGCAAAAAGCAAGGCCCCAAGATCGACGCCGCCGGCGAGTTGCCGGACGGCAAGTCATTCGAGGACATCACTGGCCTGAAAAAGATCCTCCTCACCCGCCAGGATCAGTTCGCCAAAATGCTCACCGAAAAGCTCCTCGCCTACGCCTGCGGCCGCCGCATCGAGTCCCTCGACCGACCGCAGGTCGATGCCATCCTCGCCGCCGTGGTGAAGGATGACCTCGGCCTCCGCAGCCTCGTGGAGCAGGTCGTCTTGAGCGCCGCCTTCGAAGGAAAGTAAGGACCGCAGCCTTGCCGAATTCGACACATCGTTTGCCGGAAGTCCGGCTCACCATTCACGTTTAACCAGCCCGCCCAGCCATGAAACGCATCCTCATCTTCCTTTCGTCACTCGCCATCCTGCATTCGTCATTCGGCGAAGACGCCGGCTTCAAACCCCTCTTCAACGGCAAAGACCTCACCGGCTGGGACGGCAATCCGGAGCTGTGGAAGGTCGAGAATGGCGAGATCGTCGGCAACACGACCGGACCGGAGCAGCTCGCGTATAACCAGTTTCTCATCTGGCGCGGCGGGAAGGTCAAAAACTTCGAATTGAAGGCCAAAATCCGCCAGAAGGGCAACAACACCGGCATCCAATACCGCAGCAGCGAGAACACCGACAAAAAATGGTCCATCCGCGGCTACCAGTGCGACATCCACCCGAACGCGCCCTACCGCGCCATGATGTATGAGGAAGGCGGACGCGGCATCGTCTCGCAAAACGGCCAGAGCGTGGTCATCGACCCCTCCGGCGTGAAATGGCTCGCGACCGAGCGTGACCTCGTCGAGGCCGATGTGGCCGAGTGGCACGAGTACACCATCATCGCGAAGGGAAACCACCTCGTGCATCAGATCGACGGCAAAACGACCATGGAGCTCACCGACTTCGAGGAGGCCAAACGCTCCCTCGAAGGCCTCATCGCCTTCCAAATCCACCGCGGTCCCGCCATGGAAGTCCACATCAAGGACGTGATGCTCAAAGAACTGCCCGAGGGCGGTGTGATCGACTTTACCACGCATCCCATCCCCAGTGACGCGCAGATCATCGAGGCGAAAGCGCCGAAGAAGAAGGCAAAGGCGAAGTGAGTCTAGTTCCCGGTTTCAGATCCGCAGTGCGGCTGGGGGGGAGCGACCTGAAAAAGGCTCGTCGTAATGATTTTCGGGCCGCAAGGGTTCAGAATAATGAAAATCCGAGTTTCGTAATGATTTTCGAAGGTGGATGGCTCAAAGTCATCAAAGGCGCTCCGCCTTCCTGACTCTGCCCACGATGAATACAGACCTCCATCTCGACCCAATCGGTTACCAGTGGGTGTGTCGGCATTTCCAGGTCAATCCGATGCCCTACCACGTCGAGTCTTACGTCGGTAAAACCGGCCGGAAAAGCCGCGAAGAGGGTGGCAGGCTGATCGAAATCTATCCGCAGGGCCATGATCACAGCAGAGGAGCTGGACTTGCTCGAAGAAGCGCTGCGAGCTGCCTACGACATGAGTCCGACTGGCGAATGAGCCTATACTTTCCAGGCCCCGAAGAAGAAAGCGAAGGGGAAGTGAATGGCCTCATGCCTCACAAACAAAACCACGGCAGCGCCGTGATCTGCGGGTGGAGCTGCATGGGATAGGCGCACCGGCAGATGATGTAGCCGGGGGGAGCTTTTGGGCCTTGTTCTTGAAGGAAGCGCAGCAGATGCCGCGCATCGGACAGCGTCGGGCGCTCGGTCCATTTCACCTCGATGGGGGTCACCACACCGCCTTTTTCGACGATGAAGTCGATCTCCGCGCCGTCTTTCGTGCGCAGAAAGCTCAATTGACCGTCTTGCTGGTATTGCAGGCGTTTCCAAAGCTCGATGCCCACCCATTGCTCGAAGACGGGTCCGGCATCCGCCAGCGCGGTATCGCGTGAAGGCGTGAGTCCGGCGGCGGCATGGCGCACGCCGAGGTCGAAGAAGTAAAAGCGTGGCGTGGAGAGCAGCCCCTTCCTCGCACTGCCGGAAAAAGCGGGCACGCGAAAGCCGATAAACATATCCTCCAGCAGCTCGTAGTGGCTCTTCACCGTGGGGTGTGACACGCCCGCTTGCTGGGCGATGTTCGAGTAGTTCACGACCTGCCCGCTTTCCAATGCAGCCAGCTTCAGAAAGCGTGAGAAAGCGGCCCAGTCCTTCACCAGCGCCTCGCGCCGCACCTCCTCTGCCAGATACACCATGCTATAGGCTCTTAACAGATCGGCGCGGAGATTCTCCTCCACGCTCACGATGCCTGGCAGCTCACCCCAGGCCAGGCGGG
>CAMAZK010000169.1 GCA_945863205.1 Akkermansia muciniphila
CCTTCGGAAGCGGGAAGCACAGCAGGGTGGCTGCCTTGTCGCGGCACCAGGTGCCGGGCTTGAGCTTCAGTCTCGAATCCACCTGAGTGAGCGCCTTCGGGACGCCTGCGGTCGTGGCCAAAGACAGCGTGAACTCCTCGCACGCGAACGGTGCCTTGAGAGTGAGCGCCTTGTCGCCCGGATGGTATTCGATGCGGGTGAGTTCCTTCGCCGCCCAGTAGCGGGCGATTTCACTGAGCTTCATCCATTGCAGGTGATCAAAGGTGGCGTGCAGGCGCTTCACGACCTCGCGGAAGATCTCGAAACCGATTTCGAGGCCGTTCCAATAAATGCCGGTCCAGTGGCAGACGATGATGGCAGGTTCGCCACGCTGAATGACCTCGACCATGCGGCCGGCTTTGCCATCTGCGGTGATGAAGGCGTCCGCGCCCTTTGGTGTCACGCAATCCCAGCCGCCGGTCCAGTCGCCCGTGCAGCCGATGATGTGGACGACGCAGCGCGGATCGTCGGAATCGAGCCCGCTGACGTTTTGCACCAGCGGGGCCACGCTTTGCTCCCCCTCGTCATACAGATCGCGGAAGTAGTGCGGGATCTCGGCATTGAAGACGCTGCGACAGGATTCAAACGACGCCTGCGCGAGCTGCGGACGCGCATCGCTGCCAAAGCCGCCCGGCGTCGTGACGCCCTCGCAAGGCAGGCCGATGTTTTTGAGGATCGTGAGCGCGTAGCTCATGTAGTCGGCGATCTCGTCCACGCTGCGACCGCCGCACCATTTCCAGTTTTCCATGAACTTCGGGCTGATCTCCGGAAACGGGTGGCCGGTCTTCGTGTCGATGATGCGCGTGTGCGTGACCATCTCAGGATGGATGTCCCAGTTTGGCATGATGCGCTCGCGCACGAGGTCGATGCTGCTTTTCAGCTCCCGCTGCGTCCAGCCGGGGATTTCGCGATCCAAGCGCCCGACGCAGGCTGGAAAGGGCACGATGCTGTACTTTCCCTTCACGCCGTTTTCCGTGGCCCAGTCGGCGAACCTGCGCACAAAGTCGTCAGGAATCTCATCCGGCCAGCTTTTCCACGGGTAGTGATCGTACTTGCCCGGATTCGCCGCCGCGAACTGTGGGATGGCGTACTTGTTCAAGTTCACGAGGCAGGTCGAATCATCAATGATGATGCTCACCGGCACCCGTGCGCGCGGATTGAGCACTTTTACGGAGGCATCCTGCTTCGGACGCTCGCCCGCCACCTGGCCGAGCAGGTGCGAGCCCAGGGTCAGAGCCGAGGCTTCGAGGAAGCGGCGGCGGGAGGGAGAGGCGGCATTGATCATGGGTGTGCGTTGTTGAATGCGTTCGGAATCCTTCCACGGTGCCAGTGTGACGATTCTCGCATCGCTGACGCTCTACGACTGGTTCGCCGGCTTCACCCTGTCGGGGTGGGTGGCATTCAGTCTGGTCGGGAATTTCGCGATCTTCGGAGCGTCGGTGGCCCTGTGCGGGTGGATCGGGCAACGGTTTGCAGACCGCAAGCTGTTCGAGGCGGCGCAACCGATCACGCGAGGGGATGCGATCCTGGCTTTCACCGCCGTGCTCCTGAACTCGCTCGTCGCCATCGTCGGCTGGATGCTTTGGAAGGCGGGGTGGATTCGCATCACGCATCCGGCGTGGTGGCGCACAGTGCTGGATGTGGTGATCTTCCTCGGAGCGATGGATTTCGGCATGTATGTGTTTCACCGGCTCGCGCATCACCGCTGGATTTATTCCTGGATTCACGCTCGACATCACACCCACGAATCGGTGAATCCGATCAGCCTCTTTGTGCTGAACCCTTTCGAGGTGGTCGGCTTTGGCGCTCTGATGATCTCCGTGATGATGCTGGTGCCACTTTCCGGCGCGGCGGTGCTGATCTACCTGACGCTGAACGTCTTCTTCGGCACGCTCGGTCATGCGGGCGTGGAGCCGTTCCCGGAATCCTGGAGGCGCAGGCAGCTGCTGCGTGAGATCGGCAGCAGTTCCTTCCATGCGGGGCATCATCGCACGCCCACGACGAACTTTGGCTTTTACACGCTGATCTGGGACCGGCTGTTTGGGACGCTGGAGCGTCCGAATCGCCCCAGTTTTCGACCTTGAATCGGCATTTTTGGCCGGTAAAGAACACGCGCTGCGCTTGGCCGCATCTAGCGCATTCCTGATCCTCTCTTCTTTCCTGACTCCCCATTCTCATGAACAAAGCCCTCCTCGCCCAAGCCGCCAATGAAGCCCGTGGTCTCGCCATGGACGCCGTCCACAAATGTTCCTCCGGCCACCTCGGCCTGCCGCTCGGCTCCGCTGAAATCGGCGCCGTGCTTTTCGGTCAGGCGCTTCAGTGCGACCCTGCCGACCCGAAATGGCTGAACCGCGACCGTTTCATCCTGAGTGCCGGTCACGGCTCCATGTTCATCTACTCCTGGCTGCACCTCAGCGGCTACGAAGTGAGCATCGACGACGTGGCGAACTTCCGCGTGCTGCATTCCATCACACCGGGACATCCTGAGTTTCACGAAACACCTGGCGTGGAGTCCACCACGGGTCCGCTGGGCCAGGGCGTGGGCAATGCGGTCGGCTATGCGCTCTCCGGCAAGATGGCGGCGGCGAAGTACAACACCGCCGAGCACAAGATCATCGACAATCACGTCATCGCGCTCGCCGGTGACGGCTGCCTGCAGGAAGGCGTGGCGCGTGAGGCCGTGGCCTTTGCCGCGCACAACAAACTGGACAACCTGATCCTCATTTTCGACAGCAACGACGTGACGCTCGACGCGATGGCCAAGGTCACGCAAAGCGAGGACACGCAGGCGCTTTACACCGCGCTGGGCTGGGACGCCGTGACCATCGACGGACACGACCTCGACGCCGTTCTCGGCGCCATCGAAGCCGCCAAAAAGAACGACAACGGCAAGCCGACCATCATCATCGCCAAGACGATCATCGGCAAAGGCATCCCGGAAGTCGCCGGCACGGCCAAGGGCCACGGCGAAGGCGGCGCGAAGTTCGTCGATGCCGCCAAGAAAGGCCTCGGCATCCCAGAAGGCACGCATTTCTACGTCAGCGACGAGGTGAAGGCCTACTTCGCCGACCTGAAGGCCAAACGCGCCGCGATGCATGGCGAATGGAACAACGTCTTCCTGGCCTGGAGCGCCGCAAATCCCGGACTCGCCAAGGAACTGGACGCCGCCCGCAACGGCAGCCTCTGCGCCGATGAACTGCTGAAGGCCATCCCCGAATTCCCCGCCGAAGGCAAGGCCGCGACGCGAAACAGCGGTGGCGAAATCTTGAACCACCTCGCCAAAGCGGTGCCGAATCTCATCACCGGCAGTGCGGACCTTTTCGGCTCCACGAAGAACTACATCAAGGACGGTGGCGACTTCAGCGCGGAGACCCCGACCGGTCGGAACATCTGGTTCGGCATCCGCGAACACGCCATGGGCGCTATCTGCAACGGCATCGCCTACGACGGCCTCTTCCTCGCCAGCGGCGCGACCTTCCTTGTGTTCGCCGACTACTGCCGCCCCAGCATCCGCATCGCCGCGCTCGCCAAACTGCCCGTCACCTACATCTTCACGCACGACAGCGTCGGCGTGGGTGAAGACGGCCCGACTCACCAACCGGTGGAAACTGTCAGCGGTCTGCGCGTAATCCCGAATCTCGACGTCATCCGCCCCGGCGATGCCGAAGAAGCCGCTGCAGCCTTCGCAGCTGCCTTCAGCCGGGCCGATGGCCCCACGTTGCTCGCGCTGAGCCGTCAGGACCTGCCACATCAGGGAGTCGCCAGCGCCGCCACCCGCCGCGAAGGCACACTCAAGGGTGGTTACATTCTCGTGAAAGAAAGCGCCGCCCTCGAAGCCATCGTCATCGCCACTGGGTCCGAGGTGCAGTGGGCCGTCGAAGGTGCGAAGGGCAAGCCCGGCGTCCGCGTCGTCAGCATGCCGTGCATGGAGCGCTTCGACCGCCAGAGCGCCGAGTATCGCGAAAGCGTGCTCCCCACCGCATGTGCAAAGCGTGTGGCCATCGAAGCCGGTGTTTCGGGTCTTTGGTGGAAATACGTCGGTACGCAGGGCCAGATCATCGGCATCGACCGCTTCGGCATGAGCGCCCCGGGCAACACCGTCTTCAAGGAACTCGGCATCACCGCCGAGGCCGTCGCCGCGGCGCTGGGCTGATTTTGCTCGCGAAATCAAAGTTGCATACGGCATTGCCGTACGTACTGTAGCACTTACTACACCGTTACACCCGTAGGCGGGCACTATCTGCCTCCCGTTGCGCAAGCGACGGGGGGTTTGTTGTTTTAACAGCCATGAAAAAGACCGCGATTCTGATCGATGCCGAGTGGTTCCGCATCGGACTTCAAAAGACACTGGGCAACCAATTGGGCCATGCAGGTGTGACGGCAGATGTCATGTATCGAAACGCTCTCCTAGCCCTGAATCCAAGCGAAGAGATGCTATATCGCCTGTTCTACTATGACTGTCCGCCTTATCAGGGAAAGGAAAGCAACCCGATCAGTAAAACGGTGGTCGATTTCTCCACTCAGGCGAAATTCCACTCCAGATCGAGATTCTTGAATGAGATGGCTGGCAAAGATTTTGTGGCGATGCGCCTTGGCATGATCCGCCCGGGTGGATGGACCCTCACCGAGCGTTGGGTGAAAAAGACCCTGAACAGCAGCCTGCCCATGCAGTCGCCACAAGCCCAAGATGTCTATTTCAACATGGAGCAAAAAGGAGTGGACATGCGTCTCGGCATTGATGTCGCCACGCTTGCGCTCAAGCAGCAGGTGGAGCGCATTATCGTCATCTCGGGCGACACGGACATGATACCCGCAATCAAGCTAGCCAGGCGCGAAGGCGTGCAAGTGGCTCTTGTAGCGCTCCAGGGTGGAGCAGGAGTTAACAAGCATCTGGTGGAAGACTCCGATTTGGTGCGAACCATTCGTCCCATCCCTTAGCACACTCCCCATCGCGAAAGGCAAAACGAGTCGCCATCGGAGCCGGTGTTTCCGGCCTCTGGTGGAAATATGTCGGTACGCAGGGCCAGATCATCGGCATCGACCGCTTCGGCATGAGCGCCCCGGGCAACACCGTCTTCAAGGAACTCGGCATCACCGCTGAGGCCGTCGCTTCGGCGCTGGGCTGATCAAGGGTCACATCAAACTCACGAAAGGGGGCTGGCGACAGCCTCCTTTTTCGTGCGCGACTCACAGTTCCACCGCTCGAAGCTGGGCGGCGCAGCGCTCGGGCCGGAGGCTGTTGATGTAGGTGCCGCTGCCGAGCTCGAAGCCGGCCAACTGGCTCATGCGCGGAACGATGCAGAGGTACCAGTGAAAGCAGGTGGATGAAAGCTCACCGACGGGCGCGGAGCGGATCGAGAAGTTGTAGTCCGGATCACCGGCGACCGCCTTCAGACGGCGCAGCAGACGGCCGAGCAGGCCGGCGAGCTCGACCATATCGGAGTCGCTGATCGAGTCGAAGGAGGACTTATGTTTGCGTGGAAAGATCCACATGTGGAAGGGGGAAAGCGAGGCGTAAGGAAGAAAGGCGACGAATGACGGCCCCGCCTCGACGATACGTTCCCCTGCGGCCATCTCCTCCTGCAGGACAGAGCAGTAAAGGCAGCCACCGTTCAGTTCATGATGGCGGCGGGCCTCCTGAAGACGCATGGCGACCTGGGAGGAGATCACGGGCGCTGCGGTGATCTGTGAATGCGCGTGCTCCAGCGAGCTGCCGGCCCGCCGGCCCTGGTTCTTGAAGATGACGATGCTTTCGACGGCGGGGTTCGACCGCAGGGCGGAGTAGCGTGCCCGGTAGGTGCGTAGCAGGAGAGCGAGGTGCCCGGCGTCCATTTCATCAAGATCGCAATCATGCCGGTGATGCTCGACGACGACCTCGTGGAATCCGGCGGCCGTCATCGACAAAAAGGTCCCCTGCTTCCGGCGTTTCAGGTCGGCCGAGGCGACAAAGGCGGAAAACTTGTTCGGAAACACCCGCACCGCCCAGCGTCCGTCATCACCATTTTCACGCGAGATTTCAGGCGGAGCGAGGTGCTCGTTTCCCGGGCAGAAGGGGCAGTCATCACGGCGCGCCGCCCGCAGAGGTCGGATCTCCCGGCCGGTATGAAAATCGTCCGGTCGCAGCTCGCGGTCGGGGGCGATGATCACCCAGTCCAGGGTGATCGGATTGAAGCGCAACTCTGACATGGATTTAAACAGTGTGATGATGGCTGGACTGCCTGAAACCTAAAGTGACAAGCTCGCCACATGCATCTACCGGACGACGCTCCCCCTCACTCGTGCCAGGTCCGGGCCACACGCTCGATCTTGAGCGCCTTTCCCGTGGCGGGATCGATGGTGATGAGCGCTCCGTTCAAACGCACCGCACCGCGCCCCACGCCGAAGCGGGCGGGCCGCATGGTGTGGAAACGCTCCAGGACGGGCTCGATCTGGCTGCCGATGACGCTGTCCATGGGGCCGCACATGCCGGCGTCGCTTTGGAAGGCGGTTCCCTTTGGCAGGACTCGCTCGTCGGCGGTCGGCACATGGGTATGGGTGCCGACCACGCCGGAGACCGTGCCGTCAAGGTGCCAGCCCATGGCGACTTTTTCACTCGTGGCCTCGGCATGGAAATCGACAAAAATCACGGGAGTCTCCTCGCGCAGCTTCTCCACGCAGGCGGCGATGGCCGGGAAGGGATTGTCGAGCTGCTGGTTCATGAAGGTGCGGCCCTGCAGGTTCACGACGGCAACTTTGCACTTCTTTGACTCCAGAACGACGAAGCCGCAGCCTGGGGTGCCCTCCGGGTAGTTCAGTGGCCGGAGCATGCGCGGCTCCTCGCCAAGGTAGGGTACGATCTCCTTCTGGTCCCAGATGTGATCCCCGCTGGTCACGACGGCCGCACCGGCACGCATGAGGCTGATGGCGATCTTTGGAGTGATGCCGCGGCCGCCGGCGGCGTTTTCGCCGTTCACCACAGTGAAGTCGATCTTGAGTTCCTCTTTGAGCAGGGGCAAGAGCACCGCGACCGCCTTGCGACCGGGTTCGCCCACCACATCCCCCAAAAAAAGGAGGCGGAAGAGTCCGTCCCCGACGTCAGCCGTGTTGTCGTTCATTGTGGCGCACTTAGTAGATGATGTGGCGGCGGATCAAGTCTAGGATCGCAGGATGATGAAACATGTGACGCGCTGCCTGCCTGCCGTCATGCTGGCCTGGGGCGTCGCCGGGCCGGGCATGACACAGGTGATCACGCCTGCGCCTGAGGTGCCGGTGAATCCCGCACCGGTGTCCCGACCGGCAGAGACGACTCCGAGTCCAACGGCTTCGACGACGCCTTCGGTACCTGAGGCGACGCCTGCTCCCAGCCGCCTGGACCGACTCAGTGCGCTCGGAGTCAAACCGGACTGGCTCAAGCTGCAGGCCTTTCACCAGACGATGACCCGCGCGGAATTCGAAGAAGCGATGCGTGACATTTACATGGATACTTCGGCACTGCCCCCTCCGTGGAAAGTGGAGGCCGAAGGCGTCGTCATCAAGACCGGCGATCCGGCCACCCCCGAGACGCGCATCGACTTCGGGAAACGTCCGCAGCCCCCGGCCTCCGGCACACGATCCTGGCGGAAGGCCGCCGAACTCCCCCCGCTCAAGGGACGCCCTCTGCTGAGCGACATCCACTTCGCCATCGATCCCGGTCACATCGGGGGCAACTGGGCGGCGATGGAAGAGCGTCTTCTCAGCTTCGCACCCGGCGAGTCGATTCAGGAGGGCGCCCTGACTTTGACGACCGCCCAGGTCTTGGCAGAACGACTGAAGGCGCTCGGTGCGTACGTGACGCTGGTGCGCGACCGGCTCGAGCCGGTGACCGAACGACGACCGGCCGATCTGGTTCCGGCGGCAAGACAACTGCTCGAGGAAGCCGGCTTTCCACAGCCCCGGGAGACCTACGACAGTGCTACGGGTGACGAGAAGATCCTCACCGTGCAGTGGCAGAGCGAGAAGCTGTTTTACCGAGTCAGTGAAATCCATGATCGGGCGAAAAAGGTCAATGGCAGCATCAAGCCCGACGTGGTGCTGTGCCTGCACTACAACGCCGAGGCGTGGGGCGCGGCGGCGGCGCCGCAGTTCTCGCCAGCGAATCATCTGCATGTGCTCGTCAACGGATGCTACTCCCCCGTTGAAACGGAGCAGCAGGACGTGCGCTTCGAAATGTTCAACCGCGTGTTCTCCCGGATTCATGAAGAAGAGCTTCCCCTGGCGAATTCGGTAGCAGCCGGAATGAGTTCCGCCACGGGCCTGCCCGCCTATGTTTACACCACTCCGAATGCGCGACGTGTCGGCCCCAACGCCTACGTCTATGCTAGGAACCTGCTGGCGAACCGCATTTACCAATGCCCGGTGATTTACATCGAACCCTTTGTGATGAATCACGAAGAGACCTATCGGCGACTCCTCAACGGCCACTTTCTGGGCCGAACGCTGGTCGCCGGACGCGTCCGGACCAGCGCCATCGAGGACTACGTCCGCGGAGTCGTGAACGGCATTGTCGCATTCTACCTGAGGCAGCGCCCCCTATGAGAGTGCTCGTCGCAGGTTGCGGTTTTGTCGGAGAGCGAGCCGCGGATCAACTTCACGCTCAAGGGCATGAAGTCATCGGCCTTACCCATTCCGGGGAGTCGGCGGCGCGACTTGCGGCAATCAAGCCCTGGCGCGTAGAGTCGGGAGACATCTCGGATCAAGAATCGGTCGGGGAACTCGCCACTCGAATCCATGGGCTCACGATCGACGCATTCATCCACTGCGCCAGTTCTGGGCGCGGCGGTGCAGAGAAGTACCAAAGAGTTTATGTCGATGGCATGCGACATTTGGTGGCAGCCTTTCCCCGGGCCTTTGCGCTATACACCAGCAGCACCAGCGTCTATCCGCAAACGAATGGAGAACTGGTCGATGAAGAGAGCTTTGCAGATCCTGAGAGAGAAACAGGCCAACTGCTCCGGCAGGCCGAAATGGTCGCGCTAGCAGCCGGGGGGTCAGTGGCGCGACTTGCAGGGATTTACGGCCCCGGGCGCTCGTTTGTGTTGAAGAACCTGCTGGAAGGAAAGGCCGCCATCGAAGGGAACGAAGGTCAGGGGAGGCTCTTGAATCAGATCCACGCCGAGGATGCTGCATCAGCTCTCGTGCACCTTGTTTCCGAGAGGCTGCCAGGGATCTTCAATGTCGTCGATGACGCAGATCTTACGCAGCGCCAGTGCCTGGAGAGGCTGTGCAAGCTCTTTGCCCTCGAGCTGCCGCCGGAACGTGATCCCGATCCGGCACGGAAACGCGGCTGGAGTCATAAACGTGTTTCCAATGCAAAGCTGCGCGGCACCGGCTGGGAATTGCGTTTCCCGGGTTATTTTGATGCAGTCGCCGATGATCCGGATCTCGTCTCTTCCATTTTGGAGACCGTTCACCTCGGAGGCGCTGCGGCTGTGCAACGGCAGCCGAACATTCTGCTGGTCGGACTGATGGGCTCCGGGAAGTCCACGGTCGGTCGTATTGTGGCGCAGATGATCGGCTTTCAGTTTATCGACACCGACGGGTTGATTGTCGAAACTGCGGGCAAAACGATTCCTGAAATTTTTGCAGATGAGGGCGAAGTCGGTTTCCGCATTCGTGAATCTTCGGCTCTGCGCTCGTTGCTTGGCAAGCGCGGTTGCGTCATCGCAACGGGAGGCGGAATCGTAACGCAGCCTCGCAATCTGCCGCTTCTGCGCCATCTCGGCTATGTGGTCTGGCTGGATGCGGATCCTGAACGCCTGGCGCGGCGGACCGCGCTGAGCACGAATCGGCCGTTGTTGGTGGGGGAAGAAAGTCCGAAAGGGAAGCTTGAGCGGCTGCTGGGGGAAAGGAAGCCTGCGTACGAGGGGCTGGCGGATCTTCGGATCCAGACGGCTGAACTCACGCCGCAGGAGACGGCGTATGGGGTGATGGAAAGTGCGCGGGTTTTCTTTGCGAAGTTGAACGGTGAACGCAAAGCGGGCGCCGGAGGGTGAGTAGGCAGCGCAAGCGCC
>CAMAZK010000170.1 GCA_945863205.1 Akkermansia muciniphila
GTTGTAGCTCCAGCCGAGGCGCTGGATGACGGGATCGAGCGGGAAGCGCGTCACCACGGTGCTGTAAGTGCTCGGCAGAGAGGTCATCGGGGCCACCTGCACCCAGGTGACACCGTCCTGGCTGATGGCGACGCCATCGTAGTTTGCCATCGAATCGAAGGTGCCCAGCGGCCCGACCAGTGTGGGAGAGTGGTTATCATCAAGAAACTCTTTCTGAAACCACTCCAGTGAGACGTTTTTCCTCCCGGCGAGGTTTAGCGTGAGCGTGGGCCGGTTCGCCGCGAAGGTGCCCGTGGTCGTGCTCGTAGTGTCCATCGTGAGATGAAACGTGCCGGTCTTCGAGGGGTTCGCCGGAGTCGCCGGGGTCACCTGCGTGCGCGCGGTGGCTCCGCTGTTGCCCGCCGTACTCCATGCGGCATCAAGGAAGCCAGTTTCAAAGCCATCGCTGAACACTGTTTGCGCGCCAACGGTGGTGCCTGGGCTTATGATGCTAATGAGATTGCTCATGCCCGTCACTCCAGAGGGCGCTGTGGCTCGCAGCCACATGCTGCCGCCGGTCGGTGCCACGGCCTGTCCGCTCCAGACCCCGCTGGTGAAGGCCACGGGCGAGGCAGGGATGGAACCGAGGGAACGTGCTTCGTTGAATACCATCGTCGGCAGCTCATTGGAGATCACCGGCACAGGACCGCTGGCCGCCGTCCAGGTGGTGGGATCACCATGCGTGCTGTTGCTGGTGCCGCTCAGCATGCGGTTGGTCGCGGTCGGTGTCTGGCGCAGTGTGCCAGCGGTGGAGGCACTGGTGTTGTCAAAGCTGATGTCCACCATGAGGTTTCGCACCCCATCATAGGCGAAGGGCTTCAGATTGAAGGTGTGACCAGTCAAGCTGGCGGAGTAACTGGCCGAAGTGAACACTGTGGTCCAGCCGTCCTCTTCCCAACTACGGCCATCAAAACTGTCCAGCGTGGTGTGTTTCAGACGGAGCTTGTAGTTGCTCATGGCTTGGCCGCCGTTGGTCAGACGGGAAACAAACAAACTGGACAGGATCTTGGCTGTCCCGCCCAGTTCCGTCGCTGTGTAAATGATCTGGCAGCGGGAGTCATGCACGGCGGTGTTGTGGACTTTGTCCGTGCCAGTGGAGGTGGATGTGGAGCCCACGGTGCGGTCAAAGTAAGAGCCGAGAATATCCACCACGGTCGGATCCGTGTAGCTCGTGACCGTGCCGCCCTGGTCATCCACGGCGGTGGCAGTGGCGTTGAAGGCCGTGTCAGCGCTGGCGCTGGAGGGCAGGCCAGTGAAAACGAAGGTGTCATGCGTCACCGGCTGCACGTCGAAGGCATTGCTGAGTCCTGTTTTTCCTCCCGCATCGGCGGAGCTGAGGGTCATGGCCGTGGCGGTGGCCGTCACATTCATCGCCACAGTGGCGACACCATTGACGAAGCCCGTGACGCTGCCGGGTGAGAAAGGAACCGCCCCGCCGGATGACGACGACGTCAATGTGACGCCGCCGCTGTGATTCGTGATGACCGCGCCGTTGATGTCCCGCGCCGTGATGACCACATCAAAGGGCTTGTTGCGCTTTTGCGGGCTGGCGATGGCGGCAAACGTGTAAGCGCTCACCTCATTGTCCGCGATGCTCACCGCTAGTGTGGCGTCCGGGAATCCGGCACCGCTGGCGGTTAAAGTGGCGTTTTGAGTTCCGTCGAGCACCGCGTCATCCTGCGGGGCTGCGTCAAAGCTGGCGCTGAACTGCCCGGCGGGGATGATCACGCTCGCAGGCACAGTCAGTTCGCTCGGGTCGCTGCTGGCGAGGCTCAGAGTGCGGTCTGTGGCCTGCACGGTGTTCACGGTGACGGTGTAAGTCTGCGGTCCATCTCCCTCACGCGCGGAGGAAGGTCCCGTGAGCACAATGGCGGGCGATTCGTCATCATTCACCGTCACGGTGGCCGTGCCGGGCGTCCAATTCGCCACGCTGGCGGTCAAAACGACATTTTGCGGCCCCTCGGCCAGCAAATTGTCCGCCGCATCAAAAGTGAAGTTTACCAGTCCGGTGCTGCCGGAGGGGATTACCACGCTCGCAGGCACCAAAAGCCGCGTAGAGGCCGCGCTGAGCAGTACCGTGACATTTTGCGTCGGTGCGGCGCTCACGCTCACACTGCCACTCAGCCCCGTGGAGCCCTCGGAGGCACTCGCAGCCGCGGTGAGCGTCAAAACAGCCGTTTCATCGTCCGTGACGGCCAGGCTGTGCGTGCCCGTGCCGATGAACGGGGCAGAAGCGGTTATCACCGCCGACTGCGTGCCGTCCAGGTTCGCATCATCCACCAGGGTGATCGTGAAGGTCTTCGAGGTCTCGCCGGCCAGCAGCGTGAGGCTCGCAGGCACCGTCGCCGCAGCCGGGTTGCTGGAAGAGAGGTTCACCGTGACACTCGCGTCCTGCGCCACGTTGAGATTCAGGGTGGCGGTGATCGGCGAGTCCGACTCCGCCGCGGTGGAAGCCGCCGCGATGCTGAACTGAGCCGTCGGCTCACCGAGAAACTCCACGTCATCAATGTTCCATCCCGAGTAAGCCGTGCCCGCGACCACATTCTGATAACTCCAGCGCACCTGCACGGCTGGCTGCTGGTCCGCGATGGAGGAAATGTCATACTCCATCGCCTGCCAGGCATTGTCTGTGATGGCCGTGCCTGGATTGACAAACACCTCCCGCCAGGTCGTCCCATTCGTGCTGACCTCCACCGTCGCCCGCGTGCTGCTCAGCACGTTCGTGTTCAGCCAGCGTTTAAATCGCAGCCGCGTCGTTTTTCTCGTCGAAAGATCCACCGGCGTGCTGGTGAGATAAAACGGGCCGCCAACGGCTGTGGCGGTATTTCCAGCCAGATTCACGCCGAGGACGCTGCTGCCTGTCGCCCCGCCTGCCGGGTCCGCATTGCCCGCGCCACCGGCGGCGCTGCCACCGCTGCCCGCAGGCGTGCCATAAGCCCACTGCCCGCTGGCGGTCCAACCAGGATCGGTGCTCAGATCAAAGCTCACCGCCACTGGAGGCGTGACATACAGGCGCACGCCGATTGGCTGGTTGAAATTGGAGCCAGTATTCGTGAAAACGAGGTTCGTACTGTGGAAACCGGGCTCCACCGCGTACGCCTGAGTCGTCACGGTCACCGTCACATTCGCCCCAGGAGCCAGCGAGCCGCTGGCGGGGCTTACACTCAACCACGTGGCGTTCGGATTGGAACTCCAGTTAATCGTCGAGGCACCGTCATTGCTCAGCGTGAGCGTCTTTGTCGCCAGCGTGAAGGGGCCACCCTTGTTGCCCTCGATGTTCCAGCCGCTGCGGTCGCTGATCTCCAGGCTGTCTGGCACGTCATACTGCTCCACGATGCCTGTCGTCGTGGTGCTGGCCGGTGCCGTGGCCCCCTCTCCCATGCCGCGCTTCGCAAACGCTGTCCACACCTCGCCCAAATCGCCCGGATGGTTCACGAGCGTCGCCTGCAGGATGCCATCGCGGCTCTGGATGAAACTCGGATTCGCCGGACCGTATTTCATGCCCTCCGTGACCAGGAAAATCGCCCGGTCATTGCCGATGGCGAAGCCGTGCTTCAAAATCAGATTCGCCCGCAGGTCCCACAGCGCCACGCACCACACCGTGCCCTGGTAGTGCACCTGCGTGGCATCCTGCGTGGCCGCGTAGGTTGGATTTCGCGGCACACTGGTATGCCAGTCCACCTGATTCGGGTCGATGTCCCGCAGCGTGTGCGGATTCTTGAGCATGTCCGTGCTGTAGCTGTAGCGCCGGGCCCCGTAGTAATAGTTCTCCGAATACCAACTGCTGCTCAGATAGCGGCTCCAGGCTCCGCGGGACCAGTTCCCGTGGGGATTGTCGGAAGCCTCCGCTGTAAGCGCCAGACCATAGAAATCACTCCATCCCTCACCCATGCCGCGCGTGGAAAGGGCGGAGATCGTCACCGAAGGGCCACCGACGAGCCGGTTGCTCACGCCGTGGCCATATTCATGAAGCACGACCTCTGCCTCAAACGAGCCATCGCGGTCCGGCGTGGCATTCGTCCAATTGTACATCTGCATGCGGCCGCGACCGCCATCCACCGGGGTGGAAAAGTTCGCGTTGTTCGTGCCACTGCCATCCTGGGCCTCCGAATTCACCGGATCATTGCCCACGCCGCCCCGGCCGAAGTTGTCCATCTGGAAATTCCCCGCCGCCTCTGTGAAACCGAGTTCATACATCCGGTCATGCATGAAATTGGACCAGTAGAAGAGCTGCGTCACCGAGGCGTCTTTGAAGTTCGATGGCTCCTGGGTCAGATCATACGGGAAATCGAACACACGGCTCGTGCCCGTCGTGCGCGGCAGATCCGCCGCATTGTCCGCATTCGTGTCCGTGTAAGCATCGGTGTTGTTGCCGCTGGTGATGTTCTGTCCATCATTGATCCAGCCGTTCGGCGACGCCGTCGTGTTCAGCGCCGGCGTGGTGACCAGCGCACGGTTCGTCGGCAGCGGTTGCAGGCTGGAGGGCTTTTCATGGCCCGGCGACATCGGCGTGGGACTTTCCGTCGTGAAAACGCGATACGTTGCATCGCTGATGTAGGCCGTCAGCGCCTGCCGGACCAGCACATCGCCGTTTTCGGCATCCACCAGCACGCGATACATTTCCGCCCGGCTGCGGCTGGTCAAAGTCACATCCCAGGCCAGCCGCATGCTGCTTTCATTTATCGGCACCCAGGTCAGCTTTGCGTCTGCGTCCGTTAGCAGCGCGGCACGGAACTGCTGGCGCCGGTCCGGCTGCGCTGCGGGCGGCGCCATGGCCCGCACGGAATCAGCGGTCATCTTTTCACCGACGTTTTGTCCAGCTGCGGCGACGGCTTCTTCGACGGCCAGCACCGGGAGGGGCGAGTTGGCGGCTGCCGCCGTATCCGGCATGAACTGGCTGCCGATGTTGATCAGTTCCGCCTTCGGAGTCAAGTTGGCCTGGAGCACGGCTTCAAACACATCGATGCCCTCATGCTGCTGGTGCCAGACCACCTTTCGCGACGGGCCGCGCCCGGTCGTGTAGTCAGTGACACGCCGTGCAGCTTCCAGGGCTTCTGAACCGTGCCCGAAAACCGCACGATGCGCTTCGATGAAACTGCGGATGGGCGCATCGGCGTCCGGGCCAGAGTGCGCACCGGTCAGCAATCGGGTGTTGGATGCGATCCATTTCGGCGACTTGCTGACAGGATCGAAATCCACGCTGACACCCGGGATCTCCTGCCGCAACGCATCCAGAGCCCCGCTGCGCATTTTCGCAGGCTCGGAGTCTCCTTTGCTTCGCACGTCGAAGTCGGCAAGCGGTTCGGTCTTGGGTGCTTTTTCGTCGGAGAGAACGGCGGGAGTCAGTTGGTCGCTGGCAGCCTCCGGTGCGCCGCTTGTTGTCGCTGTGGCGGCAGGCTGGTCATCCGCGGGGGGATTCAGCTGCCAAATCGTCATCATTGTAACCATCAAGCTCAGACAGATGAGCAAGGGAATCCAAGTGGCTGGCGCAGCTTTCTTCATGGCGGGTTAGGTGCGAGTATTTCTGCAGGCTAGGGGATAGGCTGTGTTCAAGACAATCAAAAAAGAGCACCCCATGGAGATTTATCGGTCGTACTGCGGCCTTGTATCCTGCGCTTCATATCCCACTTTCCACCATGACTTCATCTGCCGCACTTCCGCCCGAGCACGTTCTCGTCCGCCTGGGCCTCGAAACGCCGATCGCCCGCATTGATCGTGCTCTGAAAGAGTTCTGGACCGAGGATGAGGCCAAGACGCGGGCGTCCCTGATCAACCTCGCGATCTACACCGAGGACGGCACTGAACTGGGGCGGGCAAATGACATTTTGGAGCACGTCGCCGCGCGACACGCCTGCCGCGCCATCCTGATTCTCGCGCTGCCGGATGCCGCACCTCCGCGTGCCCGCGCCTGGATTCAGGCCCGGTGCCGCCCCTACCAGGGAAAGCAGGCCGTCTGCAGTGAGCAGATCAGCTTCGTTCTGGAAGGCGGAGACGCCGCGCAGGTGCAGAACGTGGTCTTCGCGCAGTTGGATTCCGATCTGCCGCTGGTCGTCTGGTGGAAGGCGGATCTGACCAAGAACTTCGAAGAGCGCTTTTACTCACGCATCGACACCCTGATCATCGACTCCGCCCTCTGGAGTGATCCCGCACGTCAGTTCGATGCGCTGCTGGCCGCCCAGGAGACCGGGGGAGGGGACTTTGACGTCCGCGATCTCGCGTGGACGCGCTCGCATTTCATGCGCACGGCTCTCGCCACCTGCTTTCAGGATGCCGCCGCGCTGCAGAATCTCTCCCGCCTGCGGTCCATACGCATCGCCCATCTCAAGGGGCAGCGCATCACCGCGCTCCTCCTGGCCATGTGGATCAATCGTCGCCTCAAGGCAACTTTGGAGGTCGAACTCGTCGAGCAGGAAGGCGGCCCGGCGCTGCAGAGCCTCGTGCTCGAAGGCGAAGGCGTGCGGGGCGAGGTTCGGCGGGATTGTGACTCCGCCTTCATCCACGTCTGCGCCACCTGCGGTGAACACGAACACAAGGACATCCTGCCAGCCGATGCGGACAGAGACGCCGAACTCGTCAATGAACAGCTCTCCCGACGCGGCGGCAGCACGCTCTACGCCGAGTTGCTGCCCTTTGTCCGCGGCATGCTGAAGTAGTCATTTGGCATTCGTCATCCTGATTTCGTCATTCCGCGCATGCGCCCCTGGCTCCACCTCGCCCGCATTTCCAACCTGCCCACGGTCTGGACAAACGTCACCGCTGCCTGGCTGCTCTCTGGCGGAGGCCTGGAGGATGTCCGCCTGTGCTGGCTCATCCTCGCCGGTTCGCTCCTCTATATCGGCGGCATGATTCTGAATGACGCCGCTGATGTGAAGTTCGACCGCGAGCACCGGCCCGAGCGTCCCATCCCGAGCGGGCTGGTGAGTGCAAGAGCCGCGTGGAGCGTCGGTCTTGGCATGATGGTGGTCGGAGCGTGGCTGGCGTTCGCCAAAGGCTGGGCGCATCCGCTGTTCATCGCCGGACTGGTCGTTTGCATCCTTTTCTACGATCTCTACCACAAGCCCTGGGCGGGCTCGGTGCTCGTGATGGGAGCCTGTCGAACGATGTTGATCGCCATGTCGGGTTCAGCGCGGCTGATCGATCTAGCCTTCGACGAAGGCGGTGAGCTGGTGGCTCCGGCTTTTCGGCTTGGATTCGAATCCTTGAACTATCTTCCTCGCCTCGTGGTGATTCACGCGGTCGCGGTAGGCATCTACACTGTGGCGCTGAGTATGGCGGCCCGCTCCGGAGGGAGGAGCAGCGTGCGCTTCCTTCTCTGGGTGCCTTTGCTGAGCCTGCTGTCCGGAAAGGCCGTCGAGATGACTCTCGACAGTGCCAATCCGCTGGCCCTGGTCGTCGTGCTGGCGGCATTCGCCCTGCTGGTCATCAGTGCGCAAGTACGGCTAAGGGCCGGCAGAATCGACGCCGCCGTCGGTCTCCTGCTGGCCGGCTTCGTCATCGCCGATGCGCTGGCCATCTGCACGACCTCTCCAGTTCTGGCTCTCGTCTTCGTCGCGGTCGCGCCCATGTTGCGTTTTTGGCAGCGCTGGGTCGCGGCGACGTGAGGCGGGAAATCCGCCCTTTGGATTTCGACATTCGTCATTTCGCACTTTCGACGACAGAAAAGGTCTCCCGCTCCTGTTGATCCTTTCCCCATTGACCCCGCACCCGGTCAGCGGCAAAGAACCCGCCCGTTTTTAATGCAGGAGAGACAAATCAGGCTCGAACACACCCACCGCATCCTTTTCACGAGGGACGTTTTCATGCCCCGGAACACTACGGTGCGCGATCTCATCACCCGGGATGCCCCGCACAAGCTGCCGCGCGTGCTCATTTTCGTCGATGAGGCCGTCGCCAACGCCAATCGCGACCTGCTCGACGACATCGTCGGATACGGGCAGGCGCACGCGGATGCCTTCACCCTCACGGACGAGCCCATCGTCATCCCCGGCGGTGAGGCCTGCAAAAATGACCTGCGGCTCGTCGAATGCTGCTGGGATGCCATCAACGAAGCCGCGCTCGACCGCCACAGCTACGTTTTCGTCATTGGCGGCGGCGCCGTTCTCGATCTCGTCTGCTTCGCGGCGTCCACGGCGCATCGTGGCATCCGTCATGTGCGTTTCCCCACCACCACGTTGTCCCAGGGAGACGGCGGCGTCGGCGTGAAGAACGGCGTGAACTACTTCGGCAAGAAGAACTGGATCGGCAGCTTCGCGGTGCCCTTCGCCGTCGTGAACGACTTCGCCTTCCTGGAATCCCTCCCGAAGCGCGAACGCCGCAACGGCATCATCGAAGCCATCAAGGTCTCCCTGATTCGTGATGCGGCCTTCTTTGGTCAGATCGAGGCCATGGCGGACGATCTCGCTGCGCTGAAGCAGGAGGCGCTGGAAAAAGTCGTGCAGCGCAGTGCCGAGCTGCATGTGGAGCACATCGCTACCAGTGGAGATCCCTTTGAACTCGGCTCCGCGCGTCCGCTGGACTTCGGCCACTGGGCCGCGCACAAGCTGGAGCAGATTTCACGCTTCGCCGTGACCCACGGCGAGGCCGTCGCCATCGGTATAGCGGTTGATCTGGTCTATTCACGCATGCAGGGCATCCTTGATGCCGAGACCTGCGAGCGAGTGCTGAAGCTCGTCGAACGCATCGGATTCGCCACTTACTCCCCCCACCTGCTGGACAATGGCCGCAGCGGGGAACCCGCGATCCTTGAAGGCCTCGAAGAATTCCGCGAGCACCTCGGCGGTGAATTGACCGTGACCCTGGTGCCGAATATCGGGGAGAAGATCGAAGTCCACGAAATGAACCGCGTGAAGATCCTCAATGCCGTGGTCGAGCTCAAGCAGCGCAGCTCTTGAGCTCCCGGCTTTTCGTTTGCCGATCATGCGCCAGCCGCGCATAATGTGGCCATGGAAAAGGTCATCGCACCAGCGACCGAGCCGGACAAGGAATGGGACATTCCCATTCCGGATGTCAGCGATCTCATCATTCAAGACGACACGCCTGTGGACAACCTGCAGCACGAGAAACAGATGCGCCTGCTGACCGAGCCGCTTTACGGCTCCTGGCAGGTGGGACGCCCTTTTCTGGTTATGGCGAACGTGGGTCTTTTCCACGAGCCCAAGCAGACACCCGTCGTGCCGGATGTCATGCTCAGTCTGGATGTCAGCCTCCCGCCGGACTGGACGGAGCATAAGAAGCACCTCTCGTACTTCATCTGGGAGCGCGGAAAGGGGCCGGATGTCGTGATCGAAATCGTCAGCGACAAACGCGGCGGTGAGCGCAGCGCCAAGATGGAGCACTACGCAGCTATCCGTATTCCCTTCTACGTCGTCTTTGACACCGAGCACCAGATCCAGGACGATGAACTCGCCGTCTTTGTGCTCGTGGGCGACGGTTATGAGCCGCTACCTCCCCCGGTCTTCTTCAAAAAGCTGGGCGTCGGGCTGAAGCTCTGGCACGGCACCTTTGAGGGCGTCCTCACCACCTGGCTGCGCTGGGCCGATCAGAACGGAGAGGTCATTCCCACCGGTGCAGAACGCGCCAAGACTGAGCAGCAACGCGCGGAGGCCGAGCGGCAACGCGCGGAGGCTGAGCAGCAACGCGCGGAGGCTGAGCAGCAACGCGCAGAGGCCGAGCGGCAACGAGCTGATGCCGCCGAGGCGCGGCTCGCCGAACTCGAAGCTCGCCTGAAAGAGCTTGAGGCGCAGCAGTGACATGCCGCAAGCTCGGCGAAATCGTGGTTGCATGAGTCATCCGGGCGGCGTTACCCTCCTTGCAGTCATGAAGTTCCTCAGACCACAGCGTCTCGCCTTCGGCCTCATCGTTCTTTTTGCGATGGGCTGGGCGCAGGCGTTCGGTCTGCACCGTGGGTTCATGTGCGACTGTGGCGGCGTGGAGCAGATCACACTGGTGGATCACTGTCACGGCCCGCATTCTTCGGGTTGTCATGAGCACGA
>CAMAZK010000171.1 GCA_945863205.1 Akkermansia muciniphila
TTGGCGGACTGAACGGCTCTTGCGTGCTCTTTTGGAGCTTGCCGCGCTCTTCCATGGCATGGTGCGGCCTGCTCCGCTGGATGCGGAGTTGGCGCGGGGTGGTGGTGCGGTCATGCTCTGGATGGGCGGAAAAACGGTGTCAGTGTGCAACTTTCTGACAGAGCCTGCTCATCTCTTGTGCCATTCGCATCGGATGGGTGTCTTCTTCGCTCCCGCAGGTAGGGGGCGATAGCTGACAGGATGAGGATCAACCAAGCATCGGTCCCTTTGTGCGCCTTGTGAATCCTCCTGAACCTTGTCGTCATCCCGGGGCGTCTTCACCCGGATGATGATAAGGAACAGGACAAGGATGAAGCTCTCGGCGATTCGCGAAACTGGCTGCTGGGAAGTCTCACTCCCACCGACGACGCGCATCATTGCTCCAATCCGCCGCCAAAGGCCATCTGTGCCCGCAGCAGATCGTGCAGCGTGACCACACCGATCAGGTGCTGGCACTCGTCCCAGAACACTGCGTAAACTCATCGCCGCTTCATCAAGCACACAGCCTTGGCTTTCCAAGACGGATGTGCCATCCGTGCCTGCCGTGCGCTCTTTGCCGTCTGCCCGCGCTTTCCGCTCGTTACCCTCATGCCCATGATTGCCCACGATCTCGTCCTTCCCTCCCTCGCCGCCGATGCCCTCTGCCTCGGCCCGCACTGGATCTACAACCAGGAAAAGGTCGCGCGGCTCTACCCGGACGGCATCCGCCGCTACGACGCGCCGAAGTCGCAGTACCATCCCGGCAAGTCCGCCGGCGACTTCACGCACTACGGCGACCAGACGCTCGCCCTGCTGCGCAGCGTAGCCCTGCGCGGCGGATTCGACGCCGAGGGCTGGCGCGATGACTGGTCACGCTTCTGGTCAAAGAACACCACCGCCTACCGCGACGGCGCCACGGCGACCACCCTCGACAACCTCGCGCACGGACTCGCCTCCCCCTCCGAGAGCAACGACCTCGCAGGCGCGTCACGCATCGCCCCGGTGGTCGCGGCCCTTTCGGGTGCCAGCCTCGAACAGCGCATCAAAGCCGCCCGTGAACAAACCGCGCTGACCCACGGTGATCCGGCCACCATCGACTGCGCCGAGTTTTTCACCCGTGTGGTCGAGGCCGTCGCTGCCGGTGCGCCGATTCCGCAGGCTCTGGAAACCGCCGCCGCCGCTGCCTATCCCGCCCTGGATGCCGCAGGCGCCCTGCAGGCCGCGCAGGCACGGATCGCGGACGCGCCCCTCGCGACCGCCGCCGCCTTCGGCCTGACCTGCCACACGCCGGAGGCCTTCCCGCTCGCGCTCTACTTTCTCCTCAAGTTTGCCAACCAGCCGCTCGAAGCGCTGGTGCAAAATGCGATGGCAGGAGGGGACTCCTCCGCCCGCGGCCTGCTGATCGGCCTCGTCATGGGCGCCGCCCACGGCACCGACTGGATGCCGCATGCCTGGCTCGACGAACTCAAGGCCCGCGTCGAGCTGGAGGCCCTGCTGCAACTGATCGACCCGACTCCCGCCCGCCGCTCCGAAAAAGTGGTCATCCCGCATCCCGACGGCCATCAGCTCGACGGCGTGCTCGACCTTCCCGCCGGCCCACCGAAGGCCTAAGCCGCCCGCTTCGTGGAAACGAATTGATTCCGCATCTTCCCCCCTCAACCACACCTCCCCATGCTCCGCTGGATCGACATCCTGAAATACGCCGCCAACGGCGCCCCCAAACCCGACCGAAAAGTCGAAAAGACCGCCGCCGAGTGGGAAACCCTCCTCACACCCGAGCAGTTCCGCGTGACGCGCCTCCACGGCACCGAGCGCGCCTTCAGCTCCGCAATGTGCGAGCGCTTCGAGCCGGGGAAATACCAGTGCGTGTGCTGCGGTGCGCCGCTTTTTGATTCGGGTGAAAAATTCGACAGCGGCACCGGCTGGCCGTCCTTCACCCAGCCCATCCAGGAAAACGCCGTCGCCTACCGCAAGGACGACAGCGCCGGCATGAGCCGTGTGGAAACGCTCTGCAACGTCTGCGACGCCCACCTCGGCCACGTCTTTCCCGACGGCCCGGAACCCAGCAAGCTGCGCTACTGCATCAACGCGGTCGCTTTGGAGAAAGTGGAATCGAACGAGGCGAAGGCCACCTTTGGCGGCGGTTGCTTCTGGTGCACCGAAGCCGTGTTTCAGCGCATCAAAGGCATCATCGACGTGAAGAGCGGCTACAGCGGCGGCGATGTCGTGAACCCGACCTATCGCGAAGTCTGCAGCGGTCGCACCGGTCACGCGGAGGTGATCGAGGTCACCTACGATCCCGCAGCGGTGACCTTCGGGGACATCATCCGCGTCCATCTCGGCACCCATGATCCGACGACTCTCAACCGCCAGGGCGCCGACAGCGGCACGCAGTACCGCAGCGTCATTTTCCATCGCAATGACGAGGAGCGGCAGATCGCGCTCGATCTCGTCAAGGAATGCGAAGCTGCACTCGGCAAACCCGTCGTGACCGAGGTGAAACCCTTCTCCGTCTTCTTCCCCGCTGAAGCCGAGCATCAGAACTACTACAACGAAAACAGCACCCGGAACCCCTACTGCAGCGTCGCCATCGTACCCAAGCTCGCCAAATTCCGCGCCGCCTTTCCCGCGCTGCTGAGGGAATAGCGCAGGCGCTCGTTCGTCGTCGCAATCACTCGCGCCGGGGATTCTCGCTGAGATACGCGGCGAGTGCACGGCCCAAGCCGGCGCCGACCTTGCCGTAACCTTCCACCGACATCAGCGGACTGTTCCACCCTGTTTCGAGCGTGACCGAGATCGTGAAGTCGCCCGTGTTTGCCCGCACCCAGCCGCTGCTCATGCGACCGCGCTCTTCATCGGTCTTCACGTAAGTCGCGAAGCGGTATTTCGGATCCACTTTGCGTGGCTCGGTGATGTTCGCGGCGGCGAATCCGATCCAGCGCTGGTAATTGCGCTGCTGGAGGCCCGTCATGCGTTCAAAAGCGAAGGGGCCGAAGAAGAAGATCGGGTCGGAGGCTCCGGGATTGTGCAGGTCGATGAAGACATCGAGCCCGTGCTTCGCGTGGATGTCGCGGATCATGCGCTGCGCCGCCGCCACCTCGGGATAGATCGGCTCGTCGGCCCAGTCGCGATTGTGATCGCGCGGGATCGACTCCTTGCCGCCCGCGCCGATGGCGGCGTTGTCCACGTCCATGATCGGGATGTAGTGCAGGCACGTCTGCGCACGCAATTCCTTCGCCTCGTCGCTCGCATACCAGCGGATGAAGCCGCGCCCCACCTGACTGCCGCCCGCCTCCCATGCATGCTGACGCGACCCGATCCACACCTGATGCGGCGCGTTTTCATCACCAATGCGGATGCCATTCACCGGACGTCCCCCGCGCGTCTTCGCCAGCTCGAAGCGTTTTGCTTCAGGCAGCTTCGCCGCGATCTCGGTGAGCAGTTTCTCAGCATCGCTCGGCACAAACGGCGGGCCCCACGCCACGCTCATCTGCGGCGCAGTGGCCTTGATCGTGTAACTCATCACCTTGTCAGCGCTGAGCGTGCCTGCACCGCTCGGCGTCCACGTTTCGCCATCGCTGCTGAGCCACGCATGCTTCGGCTGGCACCAGGATGCCGCGAGCACCGTGTTGTCGCGAAACGGTTTCGTCTGCGCCTGCACTTCGAGCGTGAAGGCCTCGCCCGGCGTCAGCCCGTCGATCTTGAAAACCACCAGCACGGCCAGCCGCGTCCTTCACGCAATGCCGGCATGATGCGCAGCGTCTGCGTGGCTTGATCGAGGGTCACGACCTCCGCATTGCCTCCTTCAAAATCGGAACTGACGCTCAGTTCAGCGTGGGCGGTGATCGTCAGAAGTGGAAGAAGCAGGAGCCGGTGAATCATCCACACTCAACGTCACGTTCTGGCTTCATGAAGCATCTCGGCCTCGCTTTTTCTCTTCTCACCGTCCCCTGCCTCGCTGAATCGAACTGGCCGCAGTTTCGTGGCGAGGGCGGACTCGGTCTTGGCACCGGAAAACCACCGGTGGAGTTTTCGGCGGAGAAGAACGTGAAGTGGCAGACGGAGGTGCCACTCGGGCATTCGTCGCCGTGCATCTGGGGCGACAAGATCGCGCTCACAGGGCTCGCCGATGGCAAGCTGGTCACGTTTTGCCTGAACAAGGCCGACGGGCGTGAAATCTGGCGCGTGGCGGCTCCGGCCTCGAAGGTCGAAGGCACCCATCGCATCGGCAGTCCGGCGGCGCCGACTTGTTGCACGGATGGCGAGCGCTTGATCGCGTATTTCGGCAGCTACGGCGTGCAGGCGTATGACTGGAGCGGCAAGGAGCTGTGGAAGAAGCCGCTGCCCGCACCCGTGGTCGAGTTTGGCACGAGTTCCTCGCCGATCATCGTGGATGGCAAGGTGATCATCGTCGCGGATCAGGACGTGGGCAGCTACATGCTCGCGCTGGATGCGAAAACAGGCGCGGAAGTGTGGCGCGTGGATCGCAGCGAGTTTCGGCGCGGATTCGCCACGCCGTTTGTCTGGAAGCATGACGGCATCGAAGAACTCGTCGTCTGCGGATCGCTCTGGCTGCGCAGCTACGACATCCAAGACGGCAAACAACGCTGGTCCGCACGCGGCATGGCGCGCGTGGCCAATGCCAGCCCAGTGGCGGCGGACGGCCTGCTGCTTGTCTCAAGCTGGAACGTCGGCGGCGATGAAGGCGAGCGCATCGAGATGGAGCCCTTCGAGGCCTTTGCCGCCGTGCAGGATGCCGACAAGGACGGCCTGCTGACGCTGGACGAGTTCCCCGCCGGCCCCGTCAAGGGCCGCTACTCGCAGATCGATGCCGACAAAGACGGCAAGGTCACCAAGCCGGAGTATGAGTACGTGCGCGGCATGTTCGCCGATGCTGTGAACCAAGTCTTCGCCATCAAACCCGGCGGCAGCGGCGACATCACGGACACACATGTCGTCTGGCAGCAGAACAAGCACCTGCCCTACGTGTCGTCGCCCGTTGCGGTGAACGGTCGCATCTTCACGATGAAAAGCGGCGGTCTCGCCAGCGCCTACGAAACGAGAAGCGGTAGCCCGATTTACCAGGCCGAGCGCGTCGATGCCTCCGGCGACTACTACGCCTCCGCCGTCGCCGCTGATGGTCGCGTCTATGTCATCTCACAACGCGGCACCGTCGTCGTGCTCGATGCCACGAGCGACAAGCTCAACGTGCTCGCTCGGAACGATCTCAAAGCACCCGTCTTCGCATCGCCCGCCGTTGTCGATGGAGTGATCTACATCCGCACCGACAAGCAGGTGATGGCATTTGGGGAGTAGCATAGCCTTTCTAGGCTGTGCCAGATGGGGATCACAGACTAGAAAGCCTATGCTACGCCTTGACCCGCGCCCACAGCATCGCCGCGACAATGTAGATTGTGCCAAAGCCGACGAGCACGGCATCCCAGCCACCGGCATGAGCGATGAGCCAGGGCACCACGATGGGAAAGGACGCAGCGCCGAAGTTGCCGCACATGTTCGTGATGGCGCTCACGGTGCCCGCGTGGGGTCCGCCGTAGGCCATGAGCGTGGCCGAGTAGCACGGATTCACCGCGCCGGCGCAATACATGCCCGCGCTGATGATGATCACCGCCAGCACCGGATCGGCCACAAACCACGCGCCAAAGATCAACACAGCACACAGCATGAGCATTGTCATCGCCATGCCCTGGCGGGCGAAACGCGGGCGGCCGGTCCAGCGCATCAGCGCATCCGAAATGAGCCCGCCGGAGAAACCACCGGCCACATCGGCGAGCAGCGGCAGCGTCGTCAGCCACGCGGACTTCGCCAGCGTCATGCCGCGTGCCTCTTGCAGGTAAGTGGCGAACCAGCTCGCGAAGAAGATGTAGCCCGCCGCCCGAAAAAACTGCTGCGTGCAGAGCAGCCAGAGCGAGGGACTGGTCGCCAGCGACCGCCAAGGGATCGCCGGAGTCGTGGTGGGAGCTGTTATGGCATCTTTTTCGATCCACTCGCGCTCCGCCGCATTCACGGACGGATGCTCCGAAGGCCGGTTTCGATACCACCACGCGAACCACACCGCCCACAGCACGCCGGGCACCGCGTTGAGGACAAACATCCATCGCCAGCCCGCGTTCATCACGAACCACGCCGTCAGCGGAGCCGCGACGATGCTGCCCACCGACATGAAGCCACTGAACGCGCCCGCCGCCGAGGCCTGGGCCGTCTTTGGAAACCAGCGCGACATCGCCATCACGCCCACCGGCACCAGCCCCGCCTGCGCCACGCCCATGAAGGCCCGCGAGGCCGTCATCCAGCCCAGCTCACCCATCGCCAGCCCCGCCGTGGCCAGCGACCACATCACCGCATACATCGCCAGCGCCCATCGTGCGCCGAGCCGCTGCGCCAGCATCGCCGCCGGGATCTGGCACAGCGCATAGGGCCAGAAAAACGCACTCATCATCATCCCCGACTGCTCCTTGGTGAGTCCGAGATCCGCACGAATCGTGCTCTCCGCCGGAGCCACCCCATTTCGCACAAAATACGCCAGCGCCGCCGCCCCGCAGAGACCGGCGAGGACGATGAAGCGGGTGTGGGTGGGTTTCATGAAGCGTTTTTTAAACAAGCGATCAACGGGATTGGATCTCTGCTACGCGCCAGATGTCTCCACCATCCTCGGTGTAAAATGTGAGAATGACATCTTCGCTGCATTGGAAGCTTGCAAACAATGCTGCACCCTCGGTTCGGAAAGTTAGCGGAGCGTTTTCGAAGTCTGTTGCGATTAGGGCCTGAGCATACGCCAACATGCCCTTCTCCATGTCAGCGGCGCTCATTTTGGGATGGGCAAGATAGGTTGCCACAGCACGCTGATTTCCTGTTCTCAACGAGTTCATAAGCCACAGGGCATCGTTTCGAACATTTCCTGCTTGCCGATTCCGTACGACGAAATGGAGCACGACGAAGACGCTGGAAACCGCGAGAACAATGACACCGGCAACAAGAATACGTTTCATTTGAGAAACCGCTAAATACACTCGCAGAACCAACTACCAATCCGTCACCGCGCCATCCGGGCTGAACTCGCGCAGGACGATCTCCTGCTGGAAGGGATGTTTCTTCACCTCGGCTTCGTTGATGGTGATGCCGAGGCCGGGTTTGGTGTTTGGGCGGACGATGCGGCCTTTGGTTTCGATGGTGAAGCCTTCCTCGACCACGTCCTGACGCCACGGCACGTCGTTGTGCACGGTTTCGCAGATGATGTAGCTCGGCTGGCTGAAGCCGAATTCGAGCGACGCGGCGGTGCTGACGGGGCCTTGCGGATTGTGCGGTGCCAAAGCAATGCGATGTGCCTCGGCGAGCGCGGCGATGCGTTTGGCGGCGCTGAGGCCGCCGCAGTGCGTGATGTCGAGTTGGCAGATCTCGACGGCTCGCTTCTCGAACATGTCTTTGAAGGCCTCCAGGTTCGTCACGCGCTCGCCGCTGGCCACGGGCGTGGTAAGAGCGGCATTGATCTTCGCGAGGCCATCGACCGCCTCCGGCCAGCAGGGCTCCTCGAAGAAGTAGAGCCCGAAATCATCGAGCGCTTTGCCGAATTTGAGTCCCATGGCTGGCGAGGGCCGCGCATGGCAATCGACCATGATGTCGATGTCCGGCCCCACGGCCTCGCGCATGGCTGCGACGGCGGCTGCGGCAGCGCGGACGGGTTTCATGCCTTCGATGGGCATCGTGCTAGGCACCGCCATGCTTTTGAAGGCGGTGTAACCATCCGCCACGGCTTGTTGAGCGAGCTCGGCGAAGCGTTTCGCGTTGTCAGCGGGCGTTTGATAGAAATCCTCCATCTTCCCGCCGCCGAGATGGCAGTAGGTGCGCACCCAATCCCGCACCGGACCGCCAAACACCTTCGAGAGCGGCATGTTCGCCACCTTGCCCACGATGTCCCAGAGCGCCAGATCGATGCCCGCGATGGCCGTGGCCCGCACGATGCCGTGCCCGTGCCAGAAGTGCTGTCGATACATCATCTGCCACAAATACTCCACCCGCGTCGGGTCCTCGCCGATGAGCAGGTGCGACATGTCTTCAATCGCCCCCACGATGCTCCGCGTGTGCCACTCCAGCGTCGCTTCACCCCAGCCGATGAGACCGGGCTGATCCGTAACGACTTTCACAAACACCCAGTTTCGCATCCGGGCATGGCAGACGAGGGTTTCGATGGCGGTGATTTTCATGGCTGTAGCATGGCCTTTCTAGGCTGTGAGATGGAGACGTATGAACTCCTCTGGCGTGATGGGCTGGGGTTTAAAACCGCTGGCGACTAGAACATTGGTATCCAGCACGATGATCATGCCGCGCGCTGTTTCAGCTCGGTGCGCACATCGCGGATGATCTCGTCAAGCCGGGCGTATTTGCCCTCGGTCCAGTCCTGGGTGAAGCCCTCTTGCACTTGCTGCCAGAGCCGATCCATTTCCAAGCGTGCTAGCACACGCTCGACCAGATCGAGTTCTTCGGCGGGCAATTCATCAATGAGCTTGTGCAGCGCGGGGCGCTTCCGCTCTAGCGGGGTCAATGTGGGACTCATGAAGTCGAAATTATCACGCTAGTCTTTCAGCCGCAACAGGGCACTGGAGGCGTCGCCTCGCCCCATCCGATGAGGCCGGGCTGATCCGTGACGACTTTGACAAAGACCCAGTTTCGCATCCGGGCATGGCAGACGAGCGTTTCGATGGCGGTGATTTTCATGGAGCAGATGAGTTGTGGAAGGATTCTGAATGGGAAACTATCGAATTTCGACGTGGGTGTTGTTGAAGTCTGGATCGTCGAAGTTCCCAGAATGAAAGCAATGCAGACCGGGAGGCACGGAGCGCACTCGGACCTCCTGGGCTTCATCAATTACACCCCCAAGCGCTTGTAACTCGATGAACCGATTGCACAGGTCAATTACGCCATCCCGCCAGTCCTGACTGACTTGGCGAATGCTCAAATCAGGCCGCCCAAACTTACGCATGCCACGCGTGTGAAACCATTCCGTCCCGTTCTTGTCCTCAGAGACTAAAATCACTGTGTGGTGTCGCGGGACCGGAGCCGAAGGTTTGAAGATACGCTCGCGCCAGTTCTCAGGTGTCCACCACTCAAACATTTGGGGATCATAAACACACACCGCTCCGTGATCCAAAAAGTGAGTTATCAAGCCCACGGCATTCCTCAGGTAGCCGAGTGATTCGGTGTCAGCGAGTTCGCCTCTTAATATCACGCAGCTAGTCTGAGCGGCAATTTGTTGGGCAAACGCCGGTTGCGTGGCGACGAGTTGGTCCCAGAGGTAGCCCTCTTGGAATGACCTGATCGTGTCTACATGGCGATCCAGGTCATACCTCATCACATTTAACTCATCAGGAACAGCATCGACGTTGTAGATTGAGGCCGATAGAGAAGCCCCCAAGTCAATTTCTCCAAACAGGACATAGAATAAGAACGGGCTCCCTGACGGAGCTTGAAAATGTGTGCGATACCACGGGTCGGAAGAGCTCATGCTGAGATCTTAGAGGTTATCTCCTCAATCAACTGCTCCAAACTCCCCGCTGCGACGACGGCGATGGTTTCTTGGTAGATGCCGGTGTCGTAAAGCTCGCGGGGTGGGAGATAGGAGGCACCCCAGTCGGCGGCGATGGTGGCGATGAGGATGACTTTGTCGGGGAAGCGGCGGCGGAGTTCGGTTTGGAGGAGGGAGTAGCTTTCGCCTTGGACGCCGAGCCAGATGGCGTCGCCGAGATGCCAGAGGACGACTTGGAGCGGGTAGGTTTCGCCGCGTGGGAGTTGGTGGAGGCGGTGGAGGAGGCGGGTTTTGCGTTCGGCCACGGCTCGGAGGTCGGCGGCGCGGGTTTCGTCGCCAGTGGAGCGGGCGGTGGCTTCGTCGGCTTGGAATTGATCTAGTTCAGCCTGGGTTTGCTCGAGCGTCGGCTGGCCGGGACGATAGCGCAGTGGTTCATGCCAGCGCTGGAGCTTCCAGGTGGCTT
>CAMAZK010000172.1 GCA_945863205.1 Akkermansia muciniphila
AAATCATCGCGGAGAAGAAAGACGGACCGTTCTTCATCTACATGCCCCTCAATTCGCCCCACACACCGATCCTGCCGAGCGAAAAATGGGTGGGCAAAAGCGGCCTCGGCCTCTACGCCGACTTTGTCATGGAGACCGATGACGCCATCGGCCAGATCATGCGAGCCACCGAAGAAGCCGGTATCGCCAAAGACACGCTCATCATCGTGACCAGCGACAACGGCTGCTCACCGCAGGCGAATTTCCCCGACCTCATCGCCAAAGGCCACAACCCCAGCGGCGTCATGCGCGGCCACAAGGCGGACATCTATGACGGCGGGCACCGCGTGCCCTTCATCGTGCGCTGGCCTGCGAAGGTCAAAGCCGGCCAGACCACAGGCCAACTGGCCTGCCTCACCGATTTCACCGCCACCGCCGCTGACATCACCGGTGCAAACCTCCCCGACAACGCCGCCGAGGACAGCTTCAGCCTCCTCCCCGCCCTGCTCGGCGAGTCCGGAAAAGCCATGCGCCAGAGCATCATTCACCACTCCATCAACGGCAGCTTCGCCATTCGCGAAGGCGACTGGAAGCTCGAACTCTGCGCCGGTTCCGGCGGCTGGAGCGATCCACGCCCAGGCTCCCCCGGTGAGAAGGAACTGCCCGACACCCAACTCTACAATCTGGTCTCCGATATCGCCGAAAAGAACAACCTCCAGGCCGACAAACCGGAAATCGTCGCCAGGATGACGGCTCAGCTCGAACAAATCGTCAGCACGGGCCGCAGCACCCCCGGCGCACCGCAAAAGAACGCCGTCAAAGTCGTCCTGCGCAAGCCGACGCCCCCCGCGAAGCCAAAGAAGAAAACAAAATAAGGCGAGTCCTCCCGGGCCTGCGGGCCGACTTCATGCCTGCGGCCTCGGGAGCTATCGGTATGCCACCAAGGAGGAGGGGCCTTTGGCCCCTCGAAACCTCCAGATAGCGGCCGGGTCAGAACGAAAAGCGGACGTTGAAGGCTCCGAAAGGGGCGGACTCCAGGGTTTCGTTGAAAATTTCACGATTCTGCGAGTCGCGCAGTTGCAGCTCTCCGCCGACGTTCATCCCGGTGCGGAGGGAGAGGGTGACGCGGTTCGTCAGCTTGTAGATCACGGAGGCGGCGGTCTGCCAGCCGCCGATGTCCACGCGGCTGACGTTGGGATCTTCGATGTCCCACGAGCCGCCGCTCGGATAGGCGCTGAGGCTGAGGGTGAGGCGATCGGTCGCACGCCAGCCGATCACGATAAAGGGCGGGGTCACCTGCACGATGAAAGGATCCGGCTGCCAGATGAATCCCAGCGCTGGAAAGAGCACCCCCTCCTGCGCACCGTAGCGGGCGAAGGCACCGCCGGCGAGACTGAAGGTATCGGTGAAGCGGTAGCCGAGAAGTCCAAGACCGGAGACCTCAAAGTCATCCCACGAGACACCCTGGAAGTCGGAGCCGAGGCCGGGCGTGACGAAGGACATGCCCCACCAGCGCGAGGTTTCCGGACGCCAGAAGACGCCGATCTGCGCTTCGAGCGTGTGCAGATCCTCCCCGCCCAGTCCGGCGAAACCGTTGAAATCCGCCTGCGTAAAATCGTAGCCGAGGGAGACGCCGATCCGGGTGGAGCCGAATTTTCGCGACCACAGCGGCATGATCGTGCGCACCTCGAAGACATCCAGACCGCCGGCCACGTTCGCGAAGTCCTGCGTCGCGGTAAAGCTGGTGTCCACCATGTAGCCCGGCTGGCCGAAGCCGAAAGCGGCGGGATCGATGAGCTGGCTGCCACGCTGAGCCGTCGATGCGCCCTCTGCGGCGCTTTGAGCGGAAAGATTGAGGGCCGTGAGGAGAAGCAGGCAGGTTAGGAGGAAGGGCGAGGGGCGCATGAAGGAATGATGGTGGGGGATGGCTGTTCTTTGGCGACCGACGGGACGGCTTCGCCTAGACACAACGCCGACCGGCAGGAACCGGACGCCATGATCTCAGAGCGGCCTGGTCCGGTCAGGCGCGGGCCGGCTGACGCGCACCGGGAAAGCCCGCTGCCGGTGACTCAGCCGATTGCTGACTCGCGCTGCGCCTTCTTGCCCATTGGCAGCGTGGCGGGACGGGGGAAGCATCGTGGCGGGCAGTCCGTCCGTTCTCTTCACAAGACATACCTCCGCGCACAGACCCGGTATCGCAACGGGATGCGAATCTCCGGTTCACCTGTTCGCGGCTTGTGGAGGCGGGCGGGCTGCTTCATTTATGCCTCAAGCCCCTGCCCTCCGCCGGAATTCCCCGCCCCAAGCTCCCGTGACCTTGATGAAAGTGAAGCGCCGCCACCCCCCAGCCGCCAGTGGAACCGATCCGACGGGAGCCGCATTCGCGGTCAGCGACTCCCGCTTTCGGCTCCTGGTGGACAACATCGGCGACGTGCTGTGGTTCAAGGATCTCGCCCCCCTCCGCATCACCTACGTGAGTCCCGCCTTCGAGCAGATCTGGGGCATCCCGACGGAGGAGCTCTACGCCCGCCCGGCGCTCTGGGATGAGCACATCCACCCCGAAGACCGCGACGCCGTGGCGGACGCGATGAAGCAGTGGTTTGAAGGCCGGACCACCGACTGCCGGATCGAGTACCGGGTCATCAACCGAAAAGGAGAGACGCGGTGGCTGGCTGATCACGGCATCATCATCGGCAGCGTGGACGGCCGTCCTTATCAGATCAGCGGCATCGCCCGTGACATCACCGCGAGCAAGGCGGACGAAGCCATGCGCGCCCGGCTGGCGGCGGTGGTGGAGTCGTCGGACGACGGCATCATCACGCTCGACCTCGCACGCGTCATCCAGACCTGGAACTCGGGAGCGGAGCGCATCTTCGGCTACACGGCAGCGGAGGCCATCGGCCGGCCGGTGGCCTTTCTGCGCCCACCCGAGGCCGCCGATGACGAGGCCATATTCCTCGAACACATCCGGAGCGGACGGCACATCCACCACTACGAAACGAAACGCCAATGCAAGGACGGGCGCATCATCCACATCTCTTTGACGCTGTCTCCGCTGCATGACGGAAAGGGCGGCATCACCGGCTACTCCAAGATCTCCCGCGACATCACGGAGCGGAAGCTGGCCGAGAAGCGCTTTCACGATCTGCTGGAAGCGGCGCCGGACGCGCTCGTCATCACCGACCGCCACGGCATCATCCGCGTGGTCAATGCGCAGGCCCTGCGCCTCTTCGGCTACGGGCGCGAGGAGCTGATCGGTAGCAGCGCCGAGATGCTGGCGCCGAAGGGGCTGCGCGCCCGGCATGCCCGCTACCGACGCGATTTTCTGGCGAACCCGAAGGAGCGCGAGCGCTTCCGCGGACTCGAGCTGCCGGGCCTGCGGCGTGACGGCAGCACCTTCCCGATGGAGATCAACCTCAGCCAAATCCACACCGCAGAGGGCATCTACATCATCAGCGACATCATCGACATCACCGGTCGCAAGAATGCCGAACAAGCGATCCTGCAGCTCAATGCGGAGCTCGAAACGCGCGTCGAGCAGCGCACGGCGGAACTGCGTGCGGCCAATGAGGAACTGCGCTCCCTCATCGCCATGCGCCGACAGCTTGAGGAGGAGATTCTCCGCATCAGCGAGCACGAAAAGCGCCGCATTGGCCAGGACTTGCACGACGACCTCGGGCAGCAGCTCGCCGGTGCGTGGATGATGAGCAGCGTCCTCGAGCGCAGCCTCAAAACGCACAGTGCTGCCGATGCCCCGGCAGCACGCGACATCTCCCGGCTGCTGGAAAACGCCCTCGCACAAACGCGCAGCCTGGCCCGCGGCCTGCACCCCGTCTCCCCTGCGGATGGAGGCCTCACGTCGGCACTCAAAGAGCTTGCCGCCCGCAGCGCCGCCATGTTTGGCATCCAGTGCCAGTGGCGCTGCCGTAAAGAAATCCACGTGGATCATGAAACAACCGCCACGCATCTTTACCGGATCGCCCAGGAGGCCGTCAGCAACGCCGTCAAGCACGGCCACGCCACCCGGGTTCTCATCCAGCTCAGCGCCGACGCCAAAGGCCGGATCACCCTCGTCGTCCGCGACCACGGTCACGGCATCCGCCCGCCGACCGCCGGCCATCAGGGCATGGGTCTGCGCATCATGCGCTATCGTGCGGACATGATCGGTGCCGAACTCAGGCTCGAAAACGAATCCACGGGCGGCACCCGCCTCACCTGCATCCTGCCGGCCCCCATCCCACCCACGAAAAAAACGCATGCCAAAAAAAGCCGCCCAAAAAACCGCCGCACCAGCTAAGAAGAGCATCCTCATCGTGGACGACCACCCCGTCTTCCGCGCAGGGCTGACGGCGCTCGTCAATCTCGAATCCGACCTCGCGATCGCAGGAGAGGCGCACGATGCCGTCCAGGCCATGAGCGCCATCGAAAGCCTCCGGCCCGACCTCGTCCTGATGGACATGAGCCTGCCCGGAAAGAGCGGTCTGGAACTGCTCAAAGACGTCCGGGCCATGCATCCCGGCCTGCCCGTCCTCATCATCTCCATGCACGACGAAGCCATCTACGCCGAGCGCGTGCTGAAAGCCGGCGGACGCGGCTACATCATGAAGCAAGCCGGCCCGGACAAGGTCATCGAGGCCGTGCGCCGGGTGCTCGAAGGCAGGGTCTTCGTCAGTGAGCGCATCTCCGCCCAGATCCTGGACGCCATGTCCGACTCACGCGGCAAAAGCGCCGGCTCCGGCGCCAGCACCAGCAAGCTGACCGACCGTGAGTTCGAGGTGCTGGGCCTCATCGGCCAGGGGAAGGAGCCCAACGAAATCGCCCGTCTCCTGCATCTCAGCATCAAGACCGTCGATACCCACCGCGGCCACATCAAAGAAAAGCTCGGCCTCAGAAACGGCACCGAACTGATCCACTACGCGACACGCTGGGTCGTCGAGCAGGGCTGAGACGGACACCTCTCACCGGGCTGAATCCATCTCAGCCAATTGCTGATTATCGCAGAGGCAGTCTGCCGATTGTAGCGGCGCACGTGACCACGCAAACTGGATTCATGAGCATTCCCGCAAACATCCGGCCCTCAGCATTGCTCGACCGCCCCTCACACACTCTTCTGGCCGTATCCGCCATCCACGATGGTTATCAGGCGGAACTCGAGGTCCACGATGCACTCAGCAAGCTCAGGAAGCACCTCGGAGAAGAGCCGGACATCCTCTGCCATTCATGGGCCGTCCGGAAGTTGGAAGCCGCGCCGGACATCCGCGCCGTCTCCATCCGTCAAAGCGTGGTCGCCGACATCATTCTCATCGCCACTTCACAGCTGGAAGGACTCCCCGAACATGTCCGCCGCTGGCTCGACACTGTCCTGCGGGAGCAGGAAGCCCCCCGCGCCCTTGTCGTCATGGTAACCGGCGGGGCACACCCCACCGCACATGCGGAGCCCTGCATTCAAGCTCTCAAACAGATCGCGTTGCGCTGGCAGGCCGATTTTGTCGGCTGTGAAAGTTCACAGGACTCCGCCGCCTGGGAGACCATCATCAACATTCTTGTTCAGCGCCAGTACGACGGCGGAATGGCAAAGCTCCCTTCCTCATCTTCCAGGCCGCATGACACCACCCCGCTGCCTGAAACGCATGTCATGAACCGTGCCGACTCCGCCTGGACCCAGCAGGAAGTCGAAGCCGTGCGCGAGTGTGCTTATCATCTGTGGCTGGATGCCGGCTGCCCGGCAGGCCGGGAAGTCGAATTCTGGCTCCAGGCCGAGCAGCAATTCCAGATCCAGTCCGCAGCCAGGCGGTCCCTGCCGCCGCCACGGGCACCGGACACTCAGTTCACCCTCCGCCAAGTCCAACCAGCCAAAAACAGCAAACAACATGAAAACAAAGCTCCGAATCATCGCCATCGCAATCGCAGCGGCCCTCGTCAGTTCCTGCAGCCAGTATCAGCTCATATCCGTCCAGGACGAAGAGCCGGCGGCCTTTCGCAACTCGTCCGGCTTCCCCTCCAGCAGCCCGCCCATACCGCTGGCTGAAACCGTCCGCCTTTAACCAACACCCTGATGATCATCAAACTCGACTGGTACAATTGCACCGCCCTCCCCCAATGGGAGGCGCAGATCCACCACATGCTGGAGGAGGCCGCGCATTATAAATCCATCTCCCATGCCAGCATCCGGATCGAGGACACACCCGGCACCGAGCTGCGCTTTCATCTCGTCACGCTGCTGCGCATGCCCGGCCCGGATGTCATCGCCCATGGTGACGGCCACACGTTTGAAGAGGCCATGCTGAACATGGGCGCCAGGCTGCGGCGCACGCTCCGCAGCCGTGCCTTAAACGAACAACGACCTGCGACCGCCCCCGTCCCCGCATGAGTTGCAAGACGACGACCCACGGCCCGTGCCGCCCGACCGCGCACATGCTGGTGACCCGCCATGCACGTATGGCAGCCAGGCTCCCGAGCGCCGGACTCAGGCCACGCTTCAGGAAAAAGCCGTGCGGCGTCACGGTGGACTGGAATACTCACTTGAATGACATCATTAACTCTGGGACTACGTCCCTGAAGAGTCTTTGATCGTTTCTTGTCACGGTCCGTTCTGCCGTCATCTTCCCCACCATATCGGTTTCCCTATTGCCAATGCCCCCGCCTCAAAGCCCACCCCCACAGAAGCAATCCCACCTTTCCACCAGCACGCTCGCACAACTCGCCGCCATCACTAGCAGCGAGTTCGATCACGACCGCGCCAGGATCGCAGTTCAGAACGCCGCTTCTGAGGATTCCGACCCCTTGAGTCAGCTCGTCAGTGCCGCTGCGGAGGTTTACATGCGCGTCTCCCCGGTCCGGCTACCGCTGGCGGACGTCATCTGGCATTCCCACCACGACACGCCCGTGGCGATCTGGTCGGAAAATAGCCAGCGCTGGATCGTCATCACCTTCGCAGGCTGGTTCCGGGTGCGGATCGCCGATGGCGAGCACCCGACCCACAGGCTCAGCATTTCACGCACACAGCTGGCTCGGCTGCTGGGCGTCGCCGGAGTGAACACCGTCGTCGAAGCCGGCATCGTTCACCCTGAGCGCCCAGCCCACGGGATGAGCACGCATGCCGGCGCGGCCGACGGGCATGGCCACGGGCATGAGCACATCAGCCCCCAGCGCCGCTTCTTCGGCCTCCTGAAGGCCGAGCGGCAGGACATCATCACCCTGCTCATCTTCTCCGTCTTCGCCGGCCTGCTCTACCTGGCCGCTCCGCTCGCGGTCGATGCCGTGGTGAGCAATTTGGCCTTCGGCGGCCAGGCGCAGCCCTACTTTCAGGCGCTGGTCATCCTCGGCTTCGCGTTGTTCGGAGCGCTGGCGCTGCAGGCCATCGTCAGCGGCTTTCAGTATTACATTTCTGATATCATCCAGCGCCGCATCTTTGTGCGCACCGCTGCGGATCTGGCCTACCGCCTGCCGCGGGTCAAAGCGGAGGCGCTCGACGAGGTGCACGCGCCGGAGTTGGTGAACCGCTTTCTCGATGTCGTCACCGCTCAAAAAAGCACCTCCCTGCTGCTGCTGGATGGCATCAATCTCGTCTTTAGCAGCCTCATTGGCATGCTGTTGCTCGCATTGTTCCACCCGACGCTGCTCATTTTCGCCGCCCTGCTTCTCGTCGCCATCATCCTCATCACCTGGCTGCTCGGTCGGGGTGCGGTGGACACCAGCATCGCCGAATCCCGCATGAAATATGACGTGGTGAACTGGTTCGAAGAGATCGCCGCCTTCCCCTTCCTCTTCAAAGGCCCCGGAGGCTACGGCATGGCCTACGACCGCGCAAATCAGCTCGCCAGCGAGTACGTCAACCTGCGCTCGAAGCACTTCCGCATCGTCATGCGGCAGATCGTGGGCCTGCTGGTGCTCAGCGTCTTCGCCAGCGCCACCCTGCTCGTACTCGGCGGCTGGCTCGTCATCAGCCAGCAGATCACCCTGGGGCAGCTCGTCGCTTCAGAGCTCATCATGGGCAGCATCGTCGCCGCACTCGCCAAGGTCGGCAAGAAGCTCGAAGCTTGGTACGACGGCATGGCCGCCATGGACAAGCTCGGCCACATCTTTGACCTCGAAATCGAGCGCGAGGACGGTGAACAGCCCGCACGGCGAGATGGCGGCGCGACCATCACCGCCTGCGAACTCGCCTTCGCCTACCCCGAAAATCCGCCGCTGTTCGAAAACATGAACTTCACCCTGAAGCCCGGCTCCCGTACGGCCATCGTCGGCCCGCACGGCTCCGGTGCCAGCTCCCTCATCGACATCCTCTTCGGCTTGCGCCAGCCCACCGACGGTCACGTCAGCATCGACGGCCTCGACCTCCGCAGTTGGTACCTTGAAGGCCTGCGGGAAAGCGTGCAGCTCCTGCGTCCGAACGAAATCGTGGACGCCACCATCGTCGAAAACCTCCGCCTCGGCCGCACCGACATCGGCATGGATGAAATCCGCGCAGCCCTCGACCACGTCGGCCTGCTCGATACGCTGCTCCACCGCCCCGAGGGCCTGAACCTCCGACTCAAGATCGGCGGTGCTCCCCTCAGCGGCAATCAGCGCACGCGCCTGCTCCTCGCCCGCGCTCTCGTCCAGCGCCCGCGTCTTCTCCTGATCGACGAATTGCTCGACGGACTCGATCCCGCCTCCTTCAATGAACTCACCAACTCCATTCTCGCTCCCGCGCAATCATGGACCGTCGTTCTCACCACTCGCGATCCTGTCGTGACCGCTAAATGTGATCAAATCATCAACCTCGCCGCCTCCAGTTAGCCCATCCAGTCTGCTAGCACGCCACTTGTTGATCCGTCTTCCCGTCCCATGACCACCGTTTCAAAAGCAGCCCCCCACCTGCCCGCGCTCTCCCTCGCAGGTTCCGCCAAGTTTTCACGCGTCTTTAGCCGGCTCCTCCTGCTCGGCTTCGTGTCCTTCTTGATCGGCATTTTCTTCCTGCCCTGGCGCCAGTTCGTCTCCGGCAGCGGCCGGGTGATCGCCTTCAACCCTCTGGACCGGCGCGTCAATGTGGAGGCCCAGGTCTCCGGCCGGGTGAAGCACCTGCACGTCGTCGAAGGCCAGCGCGTGAAAAAGGGGGAACTCATCGCCGAAATTCAGGACAACGATCCCAACCTCCTCAACAACCTCCGCGCCCAGCGCGAAGCCATCGAAAGCCGCCGCGACTTCGCCCAGGGCCGCGTCGAGTCCCTCACCGCCCAGATCACCCAGCAAGAACTCGCCAAGGCGCAGGCCATCGACGGTGCGGAGCAGCGCGTCGCAGGGGCAAAGATCGCAGCAGAGACGGCCCTGCTGAATTACACCCGAACGAAGGACCTCTTCGCCAAGCAGCTCGAATCCCAGCGGGCCATGGAACTGGCCACCCTCTCCCGCGACTCCACTGACGCCGATCTCAAATCCGCCATAGCCGCGCTGAAGCGCACCAGCAACGACTTCGACGCGACCATCGCCTCCACCCACGCCTCGAAAGGCAGTGCCTTGAGTGAAGTCGCCACCGCCGAGCGCGACCTCTCCGTCATCGACGTGCAGATCAATCAGAACCTCCGCCAGATCGTCGAAGCACCGCGTGACGGCATCGTGCTGGAAGTGGCGGCCACCGACGGCACCTACCTGCGCCCCGGCTCCCTCATCTGCGTCATCATTCCTGAAACCGACAGCCGTTTTGTCGAAATCCTCGTGGATGGCAACGACATGCCCCTCATCCACTCCCGCAACCAGAGCGAGTCCGGCAGCCCCGTCCGCATCGCTTTTGAAGGCTGGCCCGCCGTGCAGATGATCGGCTGGCCGCAGCTCGCCGTCGGCACCTTTGGCGGAGAGGTCGTCTTCGTGGACGCCACCGACAATGGGAAGGGCAAGTTCCGCGTCGTCGTCGGCCCCAGCGACGACATCGTTGATCGCGGTGACGGCAAAGGCCCCGTCACCGTCGGCTGGCCGGACAAAGATCGCTGGCTGCGACAGGGAG